>JAJFFU010000113.1 GCA_021776465.1 Parvularculaceae bacterium | reverse complement strand
ATCACCCTCAACAATCACCTCAATATCATCATTTTGTTCGAGGTCATCTAAAGTTTTCATCGGCATAGCTTCTACTTTCCTGGTGATTCTTTGATGAAATAAATCCATAATGGATCCATTATATTCTACAACATATTGAGGAATTTGTCTACCAAAAAACTCATTTATTTCTCCCATGGAACATCTATAATCCTATGATTAAGTAATATATAGGCTCCCACCCGAGCTAGATCCGAGCATTCGATATTGAACACTTCTAGTTGCCAAGTCGTTAACCCCATCAATCTTGATAGGCCTAGGATCTAAGGCAAGATATGGAGAGAAGAGTGTAATAGCTCCTGCTCCCAGATCTGTTCCTAGAGTTATTGTTAGTGTAGATCCATTGGTTAGAGACGAGAAATCTTCATCGTCAGAGTAATAATCGAAAGAACCAGTAATTTCCATCTGTCCCTGGTAGATATCTCTTGGTGTACGCTCTCCATTAAATGTCCATGTTGGTGTTGTGTTATTAGATACAGAAACACTCCATTCACGAATTCTATCTGCAACGCCAGCTTCCCCCAGCCCAGAAAAGGCTAAAGATGTCTGATGCCATGGGACAGGGCTTCCTGCACCCAAATCTGACCCAGATTCAAATGTAAAGTCTGCTGTAGTGGGTGCTGTCGATGTATCGCCGCGAGATGACGCCTGAAGCGTTGCATCCCATGTTGTAAGCCCACCCAAGTTTCCGTTAAGATTGAATGTTTCAACAACTGCTCTTCCAGCAGTAGCAGCAGGGAAGCGGGCAGCAGGACTACCATCAAATCCACAACCACCCCACGATACAATTAGAGGATGAGTTCCGTCAAACCCACATTCTCTAAGTGATGTATCTGTAGCAGAGCCACCAATTGCTCTCTTCAACACCTCATTAAATCCTAAACCAAATCCTGTAGTACCGATATAAACGTTTCCATTCACCGTACCATCAAACATGATTTGACCCTCGGCAGCGTTGATCTGCGAGTGGTATGCACCGTGAGTAGTACCTACACCACCACCATGAATATCGTCTGATGGAATATGCTGAATCTTCTCAGAGAAGTCCGCACTTGTGTAAGGAATTACACTACCATCTACTAAAATATATCCTTTCCACCCGATACATACAGCCGGCGGCAGGCAGCTATCGACCATTCCTGTTACTCCTATAGTTTATACTGATACATGCTTCCAAGTGCGTCCAGACCGAATAGAAAAAATGCAACTATCTGTTACATTAAACATTCTAGCTAAATCACAATTTCTCATCTTAGATTTACGTATCATTTTTACATCTTCTTCTGTCATTTTAGCGTAATGATGTAGTTCGCCTTTTGGTTCATAACCACGTTGGCGATTAACTCTATCATTGACATTTTGTGTATTATCACCCAAATACAAATGCTTTGGATTAACGCATGATGGATTATCGCAATGATGTAGGACATACCCTTCATCAGGAACTTCATTTATTCCCTTATCTAAACAATAAGCTATCCTGTGAGCCCTTCCATGCACTTTCTTCCTTTTCTCATCAATATGTGTGAAATATTGCATCTTCCCATAGCCATTCTTATCTTTCCCAGCTTGCCATTCCCAGCATTCATCTTCTGATGCTTTTTTATATTTCCCATGGAAGTTCTTTCTGTTGTCATATTCAGCTTCTTTCATCATATGAAATGGGTTACAACACAAATAATCCCCACATAATTGTTTTATTCTTTCTTTGTTGGCTAATTTCCCTTCTGATAATTCAAAAGCTATTTTATGGGCTCTATTGGATTTTCCATCTCTCCAGAAATTTCCATATTTTCCCATTCTTCCTGCTTTCCATTTCCAACATGTATCAATATTCCCAACATCAATTTTTTCCCAAAATCTCCCCTCCCACATATTTACACCTCCACTCTAACAATCAGAGGATTACGCACTAAGACATTTATTTGTTCACTTGTCAAATCATAGAACGGCTTCTCTTTTTCAAGCCTTCCATAATCAGTAATTTTATATTTCTTTTGCCCAATATACATCACACCCTCTCTCCTGGGTTTATCTTCTTCTTCATGAGGAAATAGTTCTTCATCAACAGGACAGACATCTAGTTTGAGGTAGGACATTTCATTCCCATCTAATAGGCTTGTTCTGAATGGTAAATCGCTCTTCTTCTTGAAATACACAGGCCTTCTATACCCCGCCGCATTTCCTCCAAATTGGAACACTTTCCCCTTAACAAGGGAATGTAGAGCATACCGTTCTCCCGCCTTCAATCTTGGAAATTTCATTTTATATATTCCCCTGTAGCATTGACCCCATGCTCCCGTCATTGTTGTACGTTGAGCCCATGTCAATTCCGTATTCTTCGCTTTGTTCCTGCTGGGATCTCTGTTCTAAGTCTTGCATTAATTTATTAGCCGCTGTGGTGAGGGAGGCATATGCTTGTTCAAGCTCTGTATAAATAGCCTGGCTGGCTCCGTCCTGGTATGCATATGTCTTTCCTGTTTCCGGATCTGCTTGCTTCATAAGCTCAAGTACTTCGCCAAGCTCGGCCAGAGCCTGTTGAACATTTGGGGCTAGGGCCGTTCTCTCTTCATGAGCCGTTGGCATATTCCCATATTGAGCCACCTTCTTCTCAAAAAAATTATATTCTATCTCTGACATTCATTACATCCTTATACATGTAAAATATTATCCCACCGAAAACACCTAATATTATTATCCACTTTCCTGTGACAATGAGCATTGGCTTAACCCACTGCCACCATGGAAATAGTATTTTATAGGCCGACGCCACGCTCTACCAGAGACCTAATTGTAAGAACATCCCCTGATGTACCTCCAGCAATTTGCATCGTTGTGATGTCGCTGAATCTTTCATTTGTTGTTCCGATCTCTGTCTTTGTACCAATCGTTGTTCCAGATGTAATTGTTGCATTAACGGAGAAGGTGTTTCCATCACTGTTTGTTCCAATCACTGAGATTTGAATGTCAGCAGGAATTCCTCCACCTGTTCCAGAAGCAATGTAATACGCCACCTTCTGGTTTGCACTGTCTGGCGTTGTGCCAGCATTATAGTCATCCCTAACGAAATCACCACCAGCGCCTGCTCCAAGTCTATCTCCATCTGTGAACGTTCCTGTACCAGATCCGGAGAATGTCTGAACAGCCATCTCAATCTCGTCATCACGGAATACACTCTTGGCCTTTAGAGCCCCGCCTGTAACATCTTCAAATGCTACACCAAACAATTCGTGTACGCGCAGTCCAGACCCAATGATGTAATCATCCATTGTTGCGATCTGTGTTCCCCCGCGAGATGTCACGTGCGTGTTTAGAGCATTAATCATCCCAGCAAAGAATGTAGAAGACACCTTAGCCATTGTAAACCCATTATCTGCCGTGTTTGCCGGTGTGATGAGATCAGCCTCTATTTGATAATCTCCTGTAGCCGGTAGAGATCCGTGGACATTAACGTAGTAGCTTGTTCCACTCTGCGAGAATAGAACAGCATTCTCAAGCTCAATAGCCTGACGAGCCAACCTGTCCGAGATGGCAATGAATTGTGTATCACTTATTACGCCCATTGTGTGTATCTTATCCTTTTATGTTTTAGTCGCAGATGACGCCAGTGAACCCATGGTACGGATTCATTACCTTTATCCAATAATCAAAAGATGCTCGCCTATACGTACCTCGTAACTCTATTGTATCAAACCTCAAATTGTTTGCTTCCGCATGATATCCTCTAATCTTTGGACTTGTCCCTCTAATTACAGGAGAGAGGTTGGAATATCTTAATGTGTAATTCATAACAGCATGGCCAAATGTAACGATTTCCTCATCTGTCACTTGCCCTTCTGCTGTATTTCTTGCACAAGCATCAATACGGAACAAATATTTATTATCTCGCACTTGTGTCGCTTGCCATTCATCGTCTCGCCCTGTATGAACAACACGAATGAAGAGGTCATGTGACACTCTTATGTCATCCCCTCTCACCACTTCTTTGACGAGGTATTCTTCCCTATCCTTTTCGGCCTGTGTATATATCCCTGACTGAATAAGCACCGTATCAAAGAAATCCATTCCTTCTTCTAGGTCTGTAATTACAGATTTCGTCACTTTATCAAAAAGATCGTATGCCGTAAATGCGGTGCTAGGTATTGCTGTTGCCATTAAAGTATTTTATTTATGTTCGAGAACACCTCTTCAGCAGTAGCATCAAGAGACTCCATTATAGGGCCTACTCTCTTCTCTAGAGGGGATAATCCCTTATTTTTTCTATAGCTCTCTGCTCTCTCTGAAGACGTTCTACGTGTTCTATCTCTTTTCCTATCTCTAAACCTTCTTCCTTGCGCCATAGTGCTATTCCCTCAAAATTACTATAGCATGCATAAAAAAAGGGAGCAGATGTTAATCTGCCCCCTGAGGGAAAACCCGACTTTAGCTAAATTATTCTATATTTCAAACACAATCGGATCATTTGCTTTGGCAACATATCCATGCGCTGACCCACCAGCAATACTTCCGTTCATAAAGATGGTGCCATTTTCATCATATTCGTCTGAATACGTGCCATATGCCTCGTGTATGTGCCCAAACAAGTGATATTTAGGAGACACTTCATCTATTCTCTTGATAAGTTGTTTACAACCCACTCTACTCCCATCTTCACATTCATCGAGAATCAAATAAGGGGGGCCATGCGTGACAAGAATATCAACATCATAAGGAATGAAGCTCCATTTCCGCGCTAGTTCTTCTTGACTACGGATATTGAAGGCCCAATCATGAAACCAGGGTTGCCAAGGAGCGCCATAAATCTTTATCCCTTCTACAGTTACAAATCCATCCTGAAGATATACTAAATCCCTCATCCCTAAATCGTTAGTTGAATATCCATAATCAGTGAGTAAAGAACGAGTAAGCTCAAAATCTTTACTCTTTTTCTCAAAGCAAAAATCATGATTGCCGGCAATAAATATTCTATATTCAGCATCCTGGTCAGCAAACCAAAAAAGAAAATCTTTAAGAATAGAGATTTCGCCACGGTGCGTAATATCTCCCCCATGAATGAGTATATCACATTCTGGAATTTCTAATTTTCTATGATTAGAGTGTGTGTCAGAAATAAATACTACTTTTATTCTATTTTCCATTTTGGTTCCCTGTCCTCAATCTTTGCCAAAACTATTTCCTCTAATGCTATAAAAGCTCTATCTGGGCCACCAATTGACCTATGAATTGTTGTGATGGCATCAAGGATTTCTCTAAGCTCGTGCTGTCTTCGGGAATATATTTCATACACAGCCCCATTAAGAACACTATCTTTTTCTCCTCTCCCGCCCTTTGCTAAATCATAAAGAGAATTATGTGTGCGCCTCTCAAATTCAGATAATTGTTTCTCCATCTTAAAATTCATTACAGTCCTCGCTTGAGTCTGTACAATTCTACTTCCTCTCTATTCCCCGCTCCATCATCCGTGTAAGCCCACTTCTCAGTACCGTGGTATCTAAACCCAAGCACTGTCAATGTCTTGTGGCTTTCCAAATCCTGATATTTCTCATTAATTTTAATTTCGCTATTCCGCACCATGACATTCCTCCCAGTCATACCTGTCTAGGGCAGTTTGAAAATGTTCAACCCATGTCCAATAGTCATCACCGCATTTTAAAGTGGTGAAAATCTTCTTACCATCAGTTTTCACAAATGTATGGCGACTGCCTCCCCACTTATTTTTAAATTCCACCACATCCCCCTCTTGCAAATCTTCTACACGTAATTCCATTATTCTTCCTCCCATTCTCTCTCATCAAATCTATCTTCATTCTCGGGTGTAAGGGTCATATGAAAAAGAGCATCTCCTTTTCCATAATAATTATTGAAATCCTCAACAAGAAATTCTACTCCTCTCCGATCAATCTGAACAACGTCGTAAATAAAACATACATCACCCCAATCGTCATTCAGCACTAACCTATCTCCAACAACAAGATCTTCTCTATTCAATTTCATGCGTTCCTCCATTTATTTTTCCCATGTTGATTATTCTACCAGGGGAAGTATAACAGAAACAAATAGAGAATGCAAACACTATCTTTTCTTTATTTTTCTGTTGACCTCGCGTATATATAATGTATACTCTTCATATGGATATGCATTACTCAGTACACACGACAGAAATACTATACATGATTGAAGCTATGAGATATTTATTTTTCCCTTCTCTATCTTACGTAATTTACTATTCTTCTATTCTTCTATTATTCCTTTATTTCTTTTGACCACTATCTAACCACTATTATTGCCAATTGTTTTTCCCGTGAGGGGAGTATAACAATAATACCCCCTTTGGGAGCAAAAGTCAAGAAGAAAATAAGAAAAAGATTTGTGTGGTAATTTTGGGAGAGCCAGGATAAGATCTAAGTATAGGAGAATTTTATGAGAATGAAGAAAGAGCCGACAATCCCTGAAAGAAAACCAAAAACTATATCAGAGAATATTGATTATTATGCGGATCAAGCATTAACAGAATCTATAAAAGAGTTTGAACAGGACTGCGTACGCCACGGCGTAGATATGTCTCATTTTGATAAAGATAAAATAATGATTACATCAAGCGGAGAATGGGATGATTTTAGATCATGCTTCACAATCGAGCTTCCGGAGTCTGATAAAAGTTTCGATAAGAGAATGGCTTCGTATTATCAGAGGAAGGCTGAGTACGATAAGTGGTATGAAGATAATAAACAAACTATCGTAGCGGCCCTTGAGAAGAAGAAGCAAGCCACTAAGAAGGCGCTCGAAACAAAAAAAGAAAATCTGATCAAAAAGAAGAAGAAAATTGAAAAGGAGCTTGAAAAACTCAAGTAAAAAGGATATACTTATGAAGATAACTAGAGGAATGTTGGAACCAGGGAATGTGTTCAAATACCAGTTCAATGGAGCTTGGTGGGAAAGAAAGATTGTGGAGGCGTCAGAAACGGAGGTGAAATTTGTATTTAACCCATTAAGAGACGAATCTCGGGTTTTTACAAGATCTGTGGATAATTTTCTAACTTTCCTCAACAGGCAGCATGACGGTTATATTACTTCGCCCTGGTGGGAAATGATGTATTTCTCACATATCCCTATAAATCCAATTTTTAAGGTGACATAAATGAGTGAAATGGAATTCCACGTCGGTACAGCACATGAAATATGCGGTGCAGCCCCTACATTTGACGATAAAGTGGCAGATGCGGTAGAGAATTACGGCATGAAAGTGGAAGAAATGGATGTGAAAAATGAATATCTTTACGCGCCAGGATTCGCTTGGGATAGGAAAAGTGGAAGATTATTTCTGGTGAATGACGAAAAGCATAGATATGGGTACTCTTCTGCTGCGAAAACAGGCCTTTATGAATATAACTATGTGCTTCATTTCTATAATGGAGGGACACACTTTGAAGAATGTTTGTCAGATGCTATAAACAAAGAAGATTCACGCAATGGAGAGAATAATGGAAATAACTAAAGAATTGATAGTGCCTGGTAATGTCTTTACATCAGGTTTTAAAACCAGAAGGGTAGTGAGTGTGGAAGGCGGCATAGGCGGTATAGTTACGTATGAGTGGTACGACATACGTATGAGTAGAAAAGATGGTTTTAGCAGAACAACTTACAAAGATTGCTTTCTAAGTTTGTTTAATGATTTTTATTGGGAGGAAGTATGAAAATAACGAAGGAAATGGTGGAGGTTGGGAACGTCTTCAAAGACGACTTTAAAATTAGGAAAGTGACGAAGATTAGTGAAAGAAGAGTTGAATATCAGTGGAATTATCTGAGGATTAACAATTCTGATCCTGAAAGTTTTCCTTACAAAGGCAATACATTATTTGACAGGTTTTTGTCAATTCTCAATGTTTATTATTCTTGGGGAGAGATTCTGTCCACCCCTGAGGTGAGTTCATAATGCCCCATATTATCGACATACTCCTCTAATGCTCTGTAGGCCTCTTCCATAGATGTATATACTGCTCCATTTATCATTGTTTGGTTTGCAGCGTCCTCAACTGTGAAGAATCCTCCGGGGAGTTGGTTGATGTATAGTTCCAAGGCGTCTTCGACCAAACCTGATGGATATGCATAAAATGACGCATAATTAACATAGAGTAGATTAGTGAGCGCGTGAGTTTTAACATCTCCCCCTACAGCATTTCTCAGGATAGATAGGGTTCTCCCCATGCCATAATTTTCTCCCATAAAATCTCCCTGGTGGTCAAATGACATAAGGCCTCCGCACGCACATTCTTTATTGGAATCTAATGGTTCTGGGCCAAGGCTTTCTGTGTTGCCACATGTATCGCATGTATATTGTTGAGGAGGCATTCCTTCTGCGATGTAGTCATAAATGACAGCAGCAATGGATGGATCCACTACCTCATTTTCCCCTGAAGAAAACAGTTGTGTATAGGCGGCTTGTAAATCCATCTGCCCATGGCGTTCCATGTATAAATCTAATATACTCATCTTAGTTTCCCATAAAAGCTGTAACTTCAGCCAAGAGTTGTTCTGCTAACGCTCTTCTAGTTTCCCTTGTTGCCTCTATTGCTTCGAGGTCGTACCTATCCATGTAGTTGTCGGTGAAGAATACGATGTCGGCATTATTCCTTTCTAATTCTTGGTATAGACCTTCATTTCCAATAATTCTAGCGGCATTCACCTCTTCACGAGTCATAGGGTTGATGGAATAATCAATCTCTTCTAGGCGACGGGCTATCTTGTTGACCAGGTCATTTTTCGCAATACTGTTCTTAGCAATTATGTTTCTTGCCTCTTCCTGGCTTTCTACAATTGTAGCCCCCACATATGCATCAGGGTTATTGTATTGTGTCTCTGCCCCCATAACTACTGCCGGAGTAACTAGTACGCGTCCGCTGTCTAAGTTGTATGATGTTCCCCCTTCCCATGTAATTTGATTCTCAAATCTCTTTTCTGGGTTGAATAATAGGTAAGAGATCACCATCTTGTGAATATTAGGAGCAAGCCTCCCGCTGAATTGATCCTCTCCCAAATGGTCTCCGAGGACGGCTATAAGCTCATCGTCATCGTTCTGAAGGGCCTGTAAGGACAGATCTTCAAATTGGGCCTGTGTGTATGTAGCCGCTTTCCTCTTCATATATAAATCTAATATACTCATACTTCACCTCTTAAATACAATAGAAGAGTTTTTTTTGTTTTTCACTTGAAACATCTATCAGCGCAGGGTATACTCTAAATATAAGGAGAACAGGAATGCAAATCAACGGACTGAACTTTGTTATGACGTGTGGCGCATGCCCAGAGCAGTATGACGTGTTTAGGGGTGAGAACGAAGTGGGATATGTCCGGTTGCGTTGGGGCCACCTCTCGTGCGATGCTCCATATGGGACAACAGTGTTTGATGCACAAATAGATGAAGGTGGGTGGAGAGGACTTTTTGAATCTCCAGAAGAAAGAGAAAAGTGGCTGACAAAGTGCGCAAAAGAAATAAATAGCGCAATGGAGAACTAAACATGCAAATTACAGAAGAACACGTTGTGCCTGGGTCAGTATTTATTTATAACATCTGCAGCACTTGGAAAATGGAAGTAGAAGATGTGCGAGGAGATGAAGTATCAATTAAGGAAAATAGATTGGAAAATGGCGTATGGGTTTTTTGTTCCCTCGCCAAGAAGTCAATGTCTAGTTTTTTGAATATGGCCAACAGGCACGGAGACTTTATGGAAGCACCACACGAGGGAGAGGTGTGGAGTACTCCTTATACAAGATTTAAAATCTTCGGGCTGGAGGTTGATAGCTCTCTTGAGGCCAAAGTTTTATATATGAATGTTAAAAGGGCAACAGGCATCCCAGCCCGTATCAAACTAGAACAATTTATGGAAGATTGCACAAGAAAGGAGAATTAACATGATAACAGTAGACGACCTTACACCAGGCACCATAATTAAGTATAGATTTAATGGTGTCACTAAATTCAGGGTGATTAAGAATATCAATGACGATGGAAAAGTACGAACCCATATTCATATGAGCAATGATGATGGAAGTGTCGGTAGGTTTTTAAGGCCCGACACACTTACTCTACAAAAATTGGCAGATCACCTAAACAGCTTGCAAGGAGAAATAATGAATAAAGAGGAAGAGGTAGTAGTAGACACGCCATTAGAAGAATTGGTGGAGGAAATTAAAGAACTTTTTATCTACTACGCCATCACGGACTTTCATCTTGGTGGAGAAACATATGTGTTAGCCAAAAAGACATTTTGCAGAAATAACGCCCACCAGTATGTCATTCTATACAATGGGAAAGAAGTGTTTGGTAGGAACTCATGGTCTTGGCACATTCTCCTACGCAACTTCTATGAAAGTAAGAAACCAAAGCCGGAAGTAAAGAAGTTCCGTGATTTCTCATACGATGAATTGGAAGCAGGGATGAAACTTGTCACCCAAAATACTGACACCGAAATGACTATTATTGGGAAACTCTCCTATGGGGGAGAGGATGTGTTCGTTGTTAAAAACAAGCATAACGATGTTATCACGTATAAGAGTGGGGAGATTGAACACTTTAGCTCCAACTATATCCTAGAGGAGGGAGAATGTCAATAGAGGACGAAATAAAGAACGACATCGAGAAGAAGAAAGTGTTTAATGAAAAAATTCGAGATGAGCGTGCTGAAAAAATGTATCTCAAAATCAGAGAATCTATCATTGATAACGAAGCCAAATTCGGAAAACGAAGGGGGCGGGCAAATTTCACCATCAATGGAAAGAAAGAGCCACTTAGCAATAAAGCTTTGGCTCTCCTATATGAAAGAGACGGTGTGTTTGTAAAATATAATTACATAGTGGAAGAGTATTATTGCACTTGGTATCATTTCCGCTATGCCTTCCCAGAACAAACAATGCCTATGCAGACGGGGGTAGCTTTATGCCTAATTTTAGCGGGGATTGTAGGAGTTGTAATGGCCGGATTGCAATATTTCGCATAAAGGAGAATGTACATGAAAATTACAAAAGAGATGTTAGTGCCTGGCACTATCCTAAAAGGAGAATATTCAGGTCGTATTTGTGTTTACACAGTGACTGATGAGGTGCATGAAGATGGTTCTCCTATTATCACTATATCCAAGTATGATAATGAGGATAGTGGAAAGGCCGAGAAGAATATAGATACTTTTCTAACTTCTATTAATTTGGAATGGGATTTCTATGAGCGCCCTGAAGAAATGGATGTATACGTTGAAAGAGACAATCCGCAAAATTCTGTCATCATTGCTGGGGCTCTTGATGATGACAATCCAATGCGAGTATATTTCTTCCCCAACATCAATTCTGCAACGCGATCTTGTCCTATAGGTGTTTTCCACGAGGAGTATGTAATTCAATGAATAAACGTATAAAGAAATTATGGGTGGAAGCCCTGAAGGGTGGCGAATATGAACAGGGCACAAAATTATTGTGTAATCAATACTCTAAAGAATACGATAAATTCTGTTGTTTGGGAGTGTTGTGCAATTTACATTCTCTTGAAACAGAGGAGGGGTGGTTTGAAAGCCCGTGCCTAGATGGGGCTATGATGTATTCTGTAGCTGGCGAAAGCGGTGCAGGTGTACCGCCCATTCCTGTTAAAATATGGGCAGGGTTAGAAGATAAAAATATAGGGAAATTGGTTGAATTAAACGATAACAAGGGTGCTACATTTCAAGAAATTGCTAAATATATAGAGGAGAACTTATAATATGGAAATTACAGAAGATATGGTGGAAGTGGGAACACGCTTCAATATGACAATTATTCCTTCCAACATAATGTATGGAAAAGACGAAGGCGATGAGTGGTATATGATTGTACGAAAAATTTACATGGACGGGAATGTAAAGACGGTGGAAGTATGTAATTCCCTGAAAGATAAGCAAATCCCGTGGTCAATGGAAAGATTTATTCGTTGGGCCAATAAATGGAGAGAATGGGAAGAAGAGCTTCCAACCCCTAAGGTAGGAGAAGTGTGGGGCGCTAAGGATGCATATAAGGGTAATAAACACCCCACAGTGTACATTGCAGAAGGGGAAAATGAGGATGCTGTATATTTCACCCTCTCCAAAAAGCTTCCCTATTGCACACCCCCTGTATTCTCCCGCGACAAGAAAATAGAATTCCTAGTTCATTATGAGAAGAAGAGTAGTGTATAAGGGAAGAATATGCAAATAATGGATTTATTCACACAGTTCACAGAATTTTCAAGGCAAAACCCTGTTGTAGCTGGTGTGATGAGCCTGTGGGGAGTAGGGGTGTTTACATACATCTGCAGAGATTTACCAAAACGAATTATAGCATTCATCTACAAGCACCTCACCACCACTGTCACGTTGATGAGTACACACCGCTCTTACCATCTATTCCTCAAATGGCTTCATATGAATGATTATGTAAAGAAAATGAGGAAGATCAAGATATCAAATGGGTCGTACGGATATGATAATAGTGTCAAATCCATCGGGTATGGGACACACCTCATATGGTGGAACAAAATGCCCATCAGGATCAATATGGATCAGATGGATAAATCGGGTTCCTCTTCCTCCATGGAAAAAGATAAAATTGAACTCACATGGCCTGGAAGGAGTCATACGTTTGTCAATAATTTGTTCGAAGAGATTAATAGTTTAACAGAAGAGAAAGACAAAGTACAGGTGTATACATGGGGGAAAGAAGGGTTTACACACATTAAGTCGCAAAGGAAGCGTTCCCTCTCTTCTATATTCATCTCTTCTGATGTAAAAGAAAAAATAATAAATTTCATTGAGGGGTTTGCTAAGAATGAAGAGTTTTATATCTCTCATGGGTTGAATTACCAAACGGGCGTTATCTTTCATGGTCCTCCGGGGTGCGGAAAAACCTCCATAATTAAGGCTTTGGCGTCATATTATGAAAAGCCATTATACATCCTCCCTGCCTCAAGAATCATGGCCATTGAGAGTGCTATGTCCTCTATCCCAGAAGGGAGCTTCGTTCTCATTGAAGATATTGATGGGAGTGGGGCTGTACATGACAGGAGCCCAGATAAAGAGGATATTCCTTCTGATACAAATGTAAAGATTTCAATGGGAGATGTATATGATAGCCTCAGTGACATCTTGAATGCTATTGATGGGGTGGTATCTTCTCATGGGCGTATTCTATTCGCTACAACAAATTACATAGATAAGCTAGATGGGGCCCTTATTCGCCCAGGGCGATTTGACCTCAACATAGAGATAAGTTATGCTGACAATGATGTGCTAAGGCAATTCATGGAGAATTACTACCCAGAATACGATTTCTCTCTTGTGAGGATGAACATCAAAGAGAATGTCACACCATGCATGATACAAAACCACATTTTAAATAATTTAGAGAATCCAAGCGCTGTATTAAAGGAGATGAGCAAATGATACTCACAGAAGAGCATATTATCCCAGGGGCATTATTCATCCCAGGGATTCCAAACACAAACACTCATCGCGTAATTAGTGTTGAAGGGGATAGAGTGACGTATAGATTTTGGGCGGCAAATTTTGGGGCAACAGAAGATGAATATTATAACTTACGTAGCAGCCTCTCTATTGAAGGATTTATCGATATGATGAATGACAAGCAGGAGTGGGAGGAGAAAGAATGAAAATTACAAGAGAGCACCTCACCCCCGGAACCATTATTTCGTTCCCCATCAAATCATTCGGAACTACATCCAAATATAGGGTGAGAGAGGATGGGAATTTTGACCGCCTTTCTGATGAACCTGGGAGAGGATGGGAAAGAATGGATGCAGCAATAAACACATACGCAGGAATTATAGATAACATCAACACACAATTTGACATGTATGAAGTGCCAGAGCCTGGAGACGAATATTATTTCTGGGATAGCATTCAAGATCCAAAGCCAAGAGTGACAATTGTCCCAACATCTAATCCAAAGCATGTATATTATCGTAGAGAGAATGGTGGAGTGGTTTCCTGTAACATTAAAGTGTTTCATGCATTCTATGAGAGAGTGACACATTAATTAAAAAAAAGGGGAGAAAGAATGAAAATTACAAAAGGAATGATAAGCGAGGGGGATGTATTTGTATTTCCAGAGAGGACATCCACTGTAAAGAAAATACACAAAAACCATAATGAGAGGGAATGTATAGATATTCTCATGCATTGCCCTAAGGTGAGTAACACTCCATACATGGCATATTATTACATGTCAGCATTTATGGATTCTATAGAAGAATTAGAGTGGGAGGAGGAATAATGGAAATTACAAGAGAAGATATTATCCCAGGGGCTGTATTTATTTCAGAATATAGTAGAAGAAAAATTCATGCTGTGGGAATATATGTTGTGCACTACACTGCCTCTCACACTGGGGAATATATGCACAAAATTAGTATTGAAGAGTTTCTTATGGATAGAGACAAATACACATGGGAAATACAAGAATAAGGAGAAATGGGATGAAGATGTATTTAGTGATCGAAGATTATTATGATTATTGGGCAGAAGGGGAGAGTCACACAGTAGTTCATCATATTACATTAGATGAGAATGAAGCCAAAAAGCAATGCGATGCTCTCTCAGGTGAAATGTGGAAGAAACAAGAGATAGGGCAAAATTGTAGTGTAAAATTTTATGTCATAGAAAGAACGCTGTTTAAAGTAGTGCCTGCAGGTTATAAAAGATCAGAAAGAAATCATAAGGTTGTTTATAGTGCTCCTGGGTTTAGATATGATTTAATAGGAGTGTAAACAAAGGAAAAAAAAAAAAAGAAACACAAACAACAAAGCCCACCATTTATTTGGTGGGCTATTTTTATGCCCTCATACATAACGTAAAGATTCTTTACAATAGACATTTCATTCTAAATTTTTCATATATCCCAGCATATGCCTCCCCCCTCCCCACCGGCCTATGGACGGTTACCACCCTTCCGCGACCAAGCGTACAGCGATTGTCAAGCACTTAATGAGTGAATTCTGCCTGTGTTATTTGGCTGTGCTATATATGTGTGGTATATATACGGGGTAAGGGGCCCCACCACCCCCTCAAACAGCCCCAATTGTTGTACGTTCTTACAACACATCTGCAGCTTGAGTTGTAAAGACACTCAACTCAACCGTACTCAAGATTGTAATGCTGCCTGAATAGTTGTACGAACATACAAGAAAGGAATAAGAAAGGGCAAGACCAGGGCAGAGAACACAGGAGGGCTTCAGTCTCTTATGTTTTATTTACCCCGACCTTGACTTCGTTTCATTTCTCCTTCAGATTTTTTTAGTGTGCGCGGGGGAAAGGGTGGGTTTTTGGGGGGTTTGCTCCTTATCGGCCCAGCTTGTACGGCGAAAGGGCGTGGACCTTCTGCTCGTCCCTACGTGCCCAGAACGGGACCACCCACTGGTTCCCGATGATCGCCTTGATGTAGAGCCGCGTCTCGACCACGCCGTCCAGGCGGAATCCGGGCTCTTCCCTGGCCAGGACCAATTCCTCGTCCAGGGTGTACTCGTGTACCGTGAAGATCATGCCATCGAGCATGGCCAGCTTGGCCAGTACGGTGTTATCCTCGATGATGCTCTGGACGATTGCCGACTTCTGCGCGCTGGTGGCCTTGAGGTACATTTTCTATCTCCGTTGTCTTCTCTTCTTTCCTTCTACCTTCATTGTACTCCCCCACCCCCGGAGGGGCAAGGGAATTCAAGTTTTTCTTCTAGCCCTGCTCGGCAGCCCTGGAGTGCCAGTGAGACGACATCTCATCGTCCCCGATTCTGCGGTAGAGGATGCCAGCGTTGTTGAAGTGGGCGCGGGCGTCGAGCTTGTTTCCGGCCTTCTCTGCTGCGTGCCCGTGTCGGATGTTGCTAGCGATGAGCTTGGCCGTAGCCATTCGGGTTTTCATGTCCATCTTTCTCTTTCCTTCGTTGGGGGCTGTTGTTCTTGCCTACATACACTCTAGGACATGATGAGGGGGAAGGCCAGGCTTTTCTCTGCCCTCCCCCTTTTTTTCTTCTAGCTGATGGCCTTGCGAGCTTCCACCAGCTTGGCCCTGTACGCCTTGAACACCTCGGGCCAGTCGCCAACCGCGATCTTGTCAGCCGTGGCCAGCGTATCAGCCAGGGCCCCGATCCAGCGCTCCACCTGCTCGCGGTGGAAGAGGCTAGGCATGTAGAACAGGTTGTCGAGGGACACCTGAAGGTTGAGTGCCTGGTAGGAGCAGGTGTTGGCCAGGACACTGGCGATGGTGCATCTGTCGTGGGATGTGAGTGCGACATTGCTGGAGCGGTTGTAGTGCTCTTCGTTCGTCATCTGTTCCTTCTCCTTTTCTTCTTCTTTCGCCTTCTACCTACATCCTAGCACTGAAAGGGGATGTTGTCCACTCCCCTTTCAGATTTTTCTTCTACTCCTCGATCTCCTTCACTTCCCTGAGCGTCTCCAGATCCACTCCCATCTTGAAGAGCAGCAGAGCGGCCTCTTCGTGGCTCTCAGCGTCGATGTAGCCCCGGATCAGCACCCCGTCCTTCCTTGCCCTGAAGTAGAACATCCTTTTCTCCTTCCTTCTAGTGATGGCTTTCGCCTTTTCTTCTTCCGACAAGAGCTTGTTCTTGTCTACCTTCTATTCTAGCTCCCCTCTGTCAGATGTCAAGCCTTTTTCTTCCCCTTCGCAACGAACAGATTCAAGCTCTGTAAATCCCGTCTAATCCACCAAGATGTGATAGAGCTATCCCTCCCCACAATCCCCTTCGCGGCTGTTACAAGGGCTTTCCTGGCCCCTGTAACGCATGGTAGCGAGGCGATGAGAATCCGCTCGGACATTCCCCTTGTCTCCTTCTCTCGTAATGACTGTTTACATGGGGATTTTTTGAGTACATTGGCACACAGTGGGAGTGTGCCAATGTTAAATATGTTTACGTGATGTCGAGCAGACTCAGATCGCGCTCGTCCTCTTTTTTTTTATTCCTCTTCCTCTACACAGCAGGAATCGATGACGTCGTCCGCCGTCGTTGTACCGTTCACCGCAGCATCGAGATCCACTGCGGCATCCTGCAACAATCCGAGGATGGAGCTAGCATCATCGTCCGTCTCGATAGTGAAGCTCAGTGTGTATTTCATTGCTCTTCTCCGTTGTTCTTGTTTCTCTTCTATTGACAGTGTAGGGTGCGTCTTCTCTCCTGTCTACATGTTTCTTCTTTTTTTTCTTGGATGAGCTACACAGCCAGGGGTTAGCTGGCTGTATAGCAAACGGGTCTATCTCGGATGCTGTTTACCCGTTATCTTAGCACCCATCACTTCTCATAGTCACCCGGCACCCTGAAGCGTGAGAGCATAGCCGGGAGGCATTGTACAGTGCAGCATTGGTCAAGAGTCGTTGGACACCTTGAGTGCTGCGCTCCGTACGTTGCTACTTCAAGAGTAGCACCCTTTTGGGGTGGGTGCTAGCTCTTTTTTGGTTTTATTCTTTAGATCTGCAGCGTGATGCATCCCCTTCCCAATTCGGTGCATTCCAAATCGTCGATGTGGGAAGCGGGGAAGGCGTACATGCTAGAGATGTTCAGCACCTTCTGCGAGGAGAGCTTGAGACACTTTGCCGTGAGTTTTCCCGCGATGAAAACGGTGCCAGGCTTGATGTCGTAAACGCACATTTGTTTATACATTTGTTTATTCCTCGTTTCTTGTCTGTTGTTCCCTTCCCTTCACTAACAGTGTAGCACCCTCTGTCTTGAATGCTACACATTTTTCTTTTTCTTTAGAAGACGATTGTGGGAACCTCCAAATCGCACACCTTGTCCTCGTCGCCCATGTACTCGCCCGGGGCCACAGTGAACACCGTCTGCTTGTCGTGGCTGTCCCACCACTTGTACAGGCAGAGCCCGCAGCAGTCAGCGCTTGCCGTGTTGTCGAGGTAGCCCACCATGAGCTTCTTCTCGGCTTCGCGGATGCTGAGGTGCGCCCACGTCATGATAGCACGGACGGAGCTTTCCGGCAAGATGATTTTGATTTTTCTGTCAGCCATGTGCGTTCCGTTCTTGCGGAGCTTGTAGCGCGGGCTGAGAGTGGTGATGTCTTTCATGTGCATTGTTCTTTCTCCTTTCTACCCACATTATAGGGCGTGTGGGTAGAAAGGCAAGGAGTTTTTAGATTTCTCCGAGGCTTTCTTTTTAGAGGATGCTCCCGTCTTTTGCGACGATGAAGTCAGTAGGGGTGTCGTCACTGTCCGGAACCTTTTTTGTCTCGACGTATCCCCACTTGCACTTCCCGTCATGGGGGAGGTCGATGTAGCTCTCCAGCAATGCGTCCCTTGCTGCCTCTGCCGACTCGGCTTCAACAATGGCGAATTCACACGCTTGGCGGTGCTGGATGACGTAATAGCGAGCCATTAGTTTCTCCGTTTTCTTTCGTTTTCGGTAAAAGTAATGTCTTCTACCAACAGTGTAGGACATGCTAGGGAGAATACAACGTTATTCTCCGAAAATTTTGTCCTGGCATTTCTGGCACATGCCGGAGATGGATGCCTCTTTGCGAGAGACGTCATCGTTGAAGTCGCTGGGTGACATCAGGGTGGAAGGACACATCATGCACACGCCTCCCCCTCGCTTCTTTCCTCCGGCGAGGTAGGACATCAGGTTGTCGATAGCTGGCGATTTCTCTGTCGGCTTCATTGTTCTACCCTCATTGTACACTCTCCTGGTGGGATTGCCAGGAGAATATTCTTTTTGTTTTTTCTTCTTGCTTTTCATGATGCCAGGAAAAGGATGTCTCCTCAACCCAGCAAAGGGCTTTATTCTCGCGCCAGGCCACGCCCTAGGCTACCTGTTGCATCCCTTGTGTACATATCCAGCGCGAGCCACAAAGGAAACTCGTCGCGTGGAAGGGTAGGGGGAGCGTTGGGCTTTCGCCACTCTTTGCTCTTGTCCCGCCTTCACTATTAGAGTAGGACACGATCACTTAGATGTCCACTCTTTAATTTCTTTTTATTCCTCAATGGGGGCGCAAGCATTTGTGAAACACCAGGCCATCATCGGGGCAATCCCGCCATTCCCCTAGCTTGCTGTTGACGAGCAATGTGCAGACGTGCTTTTCGCTCTCCGTCATGTCTTGTTGGGGGAGGGTGTCGAAGTGCCACGCGATTTTTTGGAGGAGCCTTGCATCTTTCATTTGTTTATTCCTCGTTGTCTACCTAAAGAGTAGAACATGCTTCGCTGATTGTCCACTCGTTTTTCTTTTACAGCCCGCAAGCCTTCATAAAAACTTCTCGCTTGAAACGCGGGTTGTCTTCTTGCAGCGCAGTGGCGATGCGCTCAGCAACGATCTTGGCCATTTCTTCGCCACTGTAAGCCTTGCTAGCTGCAACGGCGGGACGGATGGCATCAGCGATAGCTTGGTAATCTTTGCGGGACATCGTTTTCTCCTTATTCGTTGGGGATGAGAGAAATTCTCATTCGCCAGTCACTAAGAGCTTGCGTCGTAGCTCGGTGCTTGGCCACCTCTTTTCTCAGTTTTTCTTCGCTGTCGTGGGTGCCGACTTGGGGGATTTTTACCCATGCGTAGCCCCAGCCAGATGTCACCCCAGCCTCTGCGTAATACACTCGTTTCATGAGGGACATGTGTTATTTCCTTTTATTCCTTATCTGTTCTACCGCTGCCTCTAGTATATGCTGCTTTCTTCTAATGTCAAGGCCAATTCTCCAGGCATCATCAACAATCTGACGAGCGGTGAAATCAGCACTCATATTTAGAGAGAGTGCATTTTTTATAATGGTGTTCATTGGTGGGCTGGGCAGGACTCGAACCTGCAACCGACGACTTATGAGGTCGCTGCTCTAACCAATTGAGCTACCAGCCCAAACAAGGGGGAGAGGCCAGGGCCACCTCGGCCATATTACAGTTATTTCGGACTCTCTCTCCCCCTCAATTGATTCTACCCCATGATGAGCCGCTCGTCAACATGAATTTCGACGACATCGACAGTGACGTGTTCGAGAAGCTCCTTCATGGCTTCTTCGTCGTTCTTCGTCTTCTGCTTCTTGAGGAAGCGGGGGTCGTTGTGGCGGCTCTTCGGCGGATGCGTGGCGAACATGTTTTATTTCTCCTCGTTCCTTGTTATCCTTCACTACGATGATAGGGTGTGCAGAAGGGGCTTTCAACCTGTTTCCGATATTTTTTCTGTTCCACCCTTGAGATTACCCCACCTTGCGGTACTTGAACGCGCTCCCTTCCGGGGCCAGTTCCAGTTCATACTGGAGACGCCCAGCGGTGCGGAGCCTGACACTACGGCCGGTGCGGATGTTGATGCCATCGTACCCACCGTAAGGGCTGACGCGGTCGATGCGGACAGGGGCCATCTTTCCGCTCACCTTCACCGCGTACATTTTACCCACTTCGACATCTTGCTTACGCATTGTTCTCTCTCCGTTGCTTGTTGTTTTTTCTTTCCCTTCACTATCAGTGTAGGACGCTTATGCCTTCGATTCCACCTTTTTCTTTTTTCTTTCTCGCAGGATGGAGCGGCATACATCCTTCACTTGCACTACATCGGCGACTCTCAGAGCTTCCACATAATCGCCAGGAGCAGCGCGTACGTAATATCCTTTTTTTATTTGAGGGCGCTAGCGGAAACATCCTCGCCCAGCACCATCAGTTCATACCGCTGCATCCGAAGCTCTTGCTCCATTCGCAACATGATGGCTTGCTGGCCCGTCTGAAGCTCGCTTAGGCGTTGCTCCATGTACACCAAGCATAGCACGATACCCAGGAGAAGGCCAGCGAATCCTGCGAACAGCATCTTGATGGCGTAGCCTGTTACGTCGCGCTTCATCGGTTTGCCCCAGGTGTTGTTTCCTTGTCTACTTACAGTTTAGCTCGCTTCTCTCTCCTTGGCAAGCTCTTTCAGGATTTTTTCTTTCTCGTCAATAAGCTCTGCCAGAGCTTCGTCGCCACCCCCTCAACACCAATCGCACCCCTGGAGTGTATCCTCCATGTGCTCGATTTCATCGTAGACCTGAGACAGGCGGGTTGTCAAATAAAATCTCTTTTCGTCAGTCATGTGTTTATTCTCCTCTTCACTTCTACTCCCTATCCTAATGAAAGGCCAGGGAATATTTGTTTTTATTTGGAAGCATTTACACCTAGCTTGTGCAAGTCTTCACAAACGCGTGAAATTTGATCATCTGCCACTTGCATTAGAGCCCGCGCAGCTTGCACACCAATGTAACACCCGCTGAAATCTGCTGCCTTGCCACTCCCATCCTTGTGGGTAGAGAAATTAGCCCAATACCCATACTCATACCCCTTGATTCCGCCGGGGTCAGGATCATCCTGGTGTTCCTCGATGAATTCTTGCAATTCCACTTGTGCTTGCTCGCACTTTTCCTTGATGGAGGAAAGAAAAACCACTCTTTCCAAATCTGACATGTTCATTTTTTTCCCTCTGTTGTTTGTGTTCGCCTACATTCTAGGGTGTAGCTGGCTCGCCGTCAAGCGTTATTTGCGAATTCTCGAACAACACCGGCATTGGGAAGAGGGCACACCTCAACATAGCTGCACTTAGCCGCCACCGCACCATTGCTGAGCCTGACATACATGGTTTTTCCTTCCATGCCTTCTAGTTGTGACACAGTTCCACATGACATTCCCACGAATTTCACCTTGAGGCAAATTTCATCTTCACCCGCAAAATAAAAAGCTGTCCCAGGGGGAATTCCACCAATCGTCACATGCAGGTCTTCGCTCCTCTTTTCGATGTTCATTTTAGTTTTTCCCGTGTAGATTTTCTGTGAATGTGTCAAACATTTCGATAGCCAAGTTGGCCGTCGCGGCTTCCACTGTACTCAGGATAGCTTCAGCTTCGTCCTTTGTCAAGAAGTATCCCATTTTTTCTAGTGTTTTGTAGAGGGTGCAGGATAGCTCCGCACTATGAGATGTGATGAGAGGCTTGAACATTTCACTCACCCTTATTCTGGTGCATGGTGGCGATAAAGTCCAGGGAGAAATTCGCCATTTCCAGCTTGACCTTCTTTTTGATTTCTTCCCTGATCTTGAAATGCTTACCGCTTCCTTCGTCGATCCCAGTTTCTGCGCGGATAATACGCATCACGATATCCGTCATACGGGTTGCCTGATTGCTCACCATTTCGCTTGGCTTCATGTCATGCTCCTTTGTTGGCTACAGGAAGTGTAGCACAGGATTTCTAATAAAAAGCATTTATTTTTTTTTCGATGGTGCGAGGGGCAGGAATCGAACCCACCACATATATTGTAGCACTTATTCTAGGAGTTTTCCCCAACGGAATGGGTATATCCCGTGAATGTCCGTATGTGCTATTGCTTTACCTTTAAGCTACCCCGCATGTTTAGTGTGGGGTGGGGCCCGATGTTTGTCAAGCCCCACCCCTGATTTTCGTTGTTTTTTAATTACGTACAGTGCAAGTGGATTTATCCCTCCACTTCATAGATGGGCTGGGATATTTTATGTCGTAGCGCTCACCCTATGTTGCGCTTTGGTGTTGAGTGACATTAGCGTATTATAACCGCCTCCATGTTGCTTGTTATTATAAATGTAGCACTTACTTCGTCAGATGTCCACTTTATTTCTTTTTTTTTTCTTTTTACGACAAAATGTCTTCCTCCACTTGTCGCTTAATGCGTGCTTCAGCGTGCTGCTTATCGAGGGCTCGTGCATCCTTGCGTGCAGCTACAGCCATTGTCGAGAGGAGGGCAGCGATGTATTTCGGGTCGCTCGTCATCCCTCTGATGTATTCTACAACGCGCCACCCAGGATTGCAAGAGATTTTCATTCCGTCTTCGAGTTCTTTTAGGTACTTCATTTTAAATCTCCACTAGAGAAAGAGGGAATGTGCTGCATGACAGCCTGTCGCGGTCGAATGCGTATTTCTTGGCGTATTCGTCCAGCATTACCTCGTTGGTTTTCATCTCTGTCTTTTGGAGAATCACCATTGGCTCGTTGTCGAAGTATACGATGTAACTGTTCCTCATGTCAATCCTCTTTTGTTCTACCCTTATTTTAAGAGATGCTTCTCAGATAGGCAAGCGCTTTTTCTCCATCCGTGATTCTTTTATTTGCCTTGTAAATCACTTCGCTCGATGTTTCGGAGAAAGGCAAATTCTGCCGTCGTTCCTTCGCCCTCCTGATGCTCAGCTTCAGTATAAGCTGTCGGCTAGCGGGTTGCAAGGTTTATCCCCTTTTTTATATTATGGGAGGTCAGTTTCGTAATCCATATAGACGAATGAATCTACTCCAATCGACCTACACCTACCATACCCCTCGGCGACGAGAATGTCAAGCAGCTTTAGCTCAACATGCGTAAACTCATCGATCAACACTTTATGGAAAATCCTTGACACACTCCGCATCCTGTCAATCCTCGACATCCTCAAATCTCCAGTTCATCTCGCCTTCAATTATTACCTCCACCCAGTCGCCGTACCCTTGTCTCTTCAGTTCTTCGGCAACAGAGAGTTCTGTTTCGGTAAGGACAGTGTACAACTTCCCTCGGAAATTGCTAGCGATTTCTGGCAAAACTTCGTAATGAAGGTGGTCGTAGTTCACGACACCAAGCTCGCAAGCACCACTGCCAGGGCAGTTCCCATAATCATCAGGGGGGGCGAACAAGCGAGTGTGAACCACACCCAGTCACTCTTAGTGTATTCGCTCATGGGCCTAGAGTCAAACAGATTCATTATTTTTCTCCAAATTTTCTTCCAAACTCTTAGCTGCTGCAAAGAATACAGCGGCCACTTCCTCTCCACGACCACCATCGATAACGTCTGTGTACCCCCAATTTCTTTGGGTTTTGATTTCTCCTGTGTGATCTTTCCAAATATCAGAAAGAAACTTAACACAGTAGTATGCCTTAACTCCGTTGAGGCCATGTTCAGCTTCTTGTCGTGTCAAAATACCCAACACTTGGGCAAAATACACAGCCGGTCAGCCAATCCCTGTCTTGTCGTAATAGAAATCAGAACATGTTGTATTGATATCACATGTCCAAGCCGTACAAGCATATGCGGCAGCACGCAGGGCCCTGGCAATTAGCGGCTTTCTTTCATCACTTACACCACTAATTCCATTAATTCTTTCATTTTCCGTTAGCATTACTTCTTCCCCTTCTTACTCTTGCCTTCTCCACCGCCACTGACAGCCGTACACACAGTGCAGCGATAGCCGCTGGTACACTTGGTGTGGACACGCCGGCCCTTGCCGTGCTTCTTGTCCTGGTACGGGTGATTGCAGCTACACTTCTTAATCATTTTTCTTCTCCGTATTTTCTTTACTGCCCACAAAGAAATTATCGCCAATCACCAGATCGGGGTACGCTTCATGGACGTAGTAGGTGTCGTTCCCGTTGCTATGAGAATAGTAGAACCCAGCATCAGCGAAGTCAAGCGTTTCGCTATTCATTACGAAAAAAAATGCATTAAACATCTCATCACTATCTCGCATCATCTTCTCGTATTTCTCATTGGCAAGCTCTTCATCCAAAATTTCTTGGATGCGTGCCATAAGAGATGGATCTGGTTCTAGATCAGGCTTTCGGTTAACGTGGATGATTGTCTGCAAATCCATCATTGTTCTTCTCCTTGCGCCGCTTGAAGCCCCACTTCCACTTCCGCCATGTATAGTTTATCATACGCCTCGACAAATGCAAACTTTCTTTTGCGAAAATGCCACATCGCCTTTTCCCTTCCCGTCTCTCGCATGTATTTCTCAAGAAGAGAATAATTCATAGCACGCGTAGCTGCATTGTTCTGTACATCCGCCCACCTAGACAACGTGCCGCCCCTTGACACCATTCTGTAGCTCGCTGATGGTTGGCTTGTCTGCGTCCATGGGGGCATCTGGGATTTCGTCATCAGGGATTTGCCCCTCCACTTCGCACAAGCGCAAGAGAGTGGCGAGAGATGGCTTGTTTTCCTCAAATGCCGTGTACTCAACAGAAATGCGAGAGAGGCGTGGTTCTGGACGGTCATTTGCGATAAGCTTCATTGTTCTAGCTCCAGTGTAGGATGTCAAGTGAATTATGGTAGCCCTGGGGAGTATCGATCTCCCTCCTCCGAGATGAAAACCCGGTATCCTAGCCAGTAAACGACAGGGCCATTTTTGTTTTTTTTATGCCAACACTACAGCAACTACAGCAATCACCAATCCTGCAATGATACCAATGATGAAAACTAGCGCCATAGCTTCGTTGAACAGTTCCATCGCGTCATTCATATTAAGTGTATCCTCCTTCTTCTTCCATGTCCGGGTAAATTTGAGGGATTTTTTCTTTTGGGAGCTTCAGTACTTCCTTATCAAACACTTGCACCATCCGTAAAATGTAACAAAGTGTGCAAATGGAAAAGATAGCATCCCAAACGATTTTTTCAGCCATTGGTCCACCCTCTTAGATTCGAACTAAGACCAGTGAGCTTTACAGGCTCACACCATTCCCAGATGGTCCAAGGTGGTAAATGCGTGTCTCTCCACGCTGTCACCTCTTCCGCTATATGTTTGACAATCACTTGTCTGGATGGGTCCATAATTCTGGGTGCTGAGGTTGCCCGGTATCCATCCAACGGTTTGCTTCAGGGCTTGCGCTAGGGAGCCTTTGGGTCTAAGCCCTTCCCCTACCCTTCTGCTCCAATTGTACACCCTCTACGCCGCAAGGTCAAGCAGCCCGTGATTTTTTTATTATCCCTTGCCCATCCTAGAATCCACCTTTCCACTTTCTATCATAGAAACCATGCCACACTCATCGGGCACGTCACACATTTTCTCTACAGTGACAGGTTGCACTTTCTTTTTAGGGCGGATCAGAAATTCTGCAACAGAAGCATCTGGCATACTAACCAGGGCATGTACGTAGAGTCCATCATTCTCAATGAACCTGCACAAAAGCTCTCCGTGGATGGAATTGTACAGAACAAAGAATTCGCCATTAGAAAAACTCTTAGCTGCACGCTTCTTTCCTGACGGACTATAAACCGTCATTTGATATTTGGTCATTATTCTCCCTCGATTTCGTTAATTTCTCCACTCTCGATCTTTGCTTTAATTTCTGCGTGGCAACAAGAACAAATGTTACCAAAGTCACGCTCGATTGATGCAAAGATAGCGATGCACAACTTACCAGTGTCTGGCACTTCCTTCTTGCAGCGCTGGCAGGTACCAACCTGCTTAGGCAAGTGCTTCACTGTATCCAAGTATGACACTTTCATGTCCATTTGTCAACCCTTTTTTTTAGATGAACATCCTTCCGGGGATGGACGAGAATCCGGCCTCAAGAGCCATCTCGTACTCACTCTCCCACAAACGACGCTCCTCGGCGTCACGCACAGCCTGCTTAGCTTGCCGCTTCTCGTGCCACACGTCCAGGTCTTCTTCGGTCATGTACTTCACTTGTTTTCTCCCTTAGTAGGAATTACTGCGCCTGAGTAGCGATGACGGATAGCTTGCATGGAATTCTTCATTAGAATAGTTCCACTTTGGGCCTTGCGCAACTTATTTCGTTCATATTGCGTAATCAATCCGTCAAGCAAAAGAGCGCTGATTGATTCTAGTAGATCTTCGCACTTCTTAATTTGCGAATCAAGCTGACGATTCGTAAACATCTTTACTCGCTTCGCTTTCTCTTCTACCTTCATCCTAGGACACCCCACCCTTCTTGTCCACCTTCTTCTTCTTTTTCTTGTCAGAAAGACGATGCTTCTCCAAACGCCCCTCTAGGGCCTTGACACGTCGTGCCGGAGCCGCACCCTTCTTACTGCGGT
Source organism: Parvularculaceae bacterium (assembly GCA_021776465.1). GTDB lineage: Bacteria > Pseudomonadota > Alphaproteobacteria > Caulobacterales > Parvularculaceae > Hyphococcus. The sequence goes on along the minus strand of JAJFFU010000113.1, from coordinate 121,943 downwards.
CGCGGTTGATCTGAGCGCGAATGGAGCGCTGCCAATCGGCATCTTCCTTGTCATACTCCTTCATGAGCCTAATCTTCTCGGGCGTACTAATCTTCTTCCCAAAAACAGGCTTGGTGGGCATAGGCGTAACACAGGCACGGTACTTGGTATTCATTTTATTTCTCGATGTAAGGGCTTCCGTCTGAGTAATAACCGAGGAAGGCAGCAAGCTCATCACAGACGCACGCATATCCTACCTCGCCACAATCACAAATCGGGTCAGGCATGTAGTCAAACTCGTCTGCCCGCTTGTTCTCTTCTGCTTGTAGTTTAGCATTTTCTTCCTTGGAAGGCCAATGCTTTCTTGGTAATCTGTACATTTTTCTTTCCAGCAAGGTCGTTGTTTGATGGCTCCCCCGGTAGGATTCGAACCCACGCAATTCACAGAGGTTAACGGCCTCCGGCTCTGACCAAACTGAGCTACAGGGGAATTGCTTCGGTAATTATATTATAGCACTCTTCTTACTCTCGTGCCACATATTTATTATTTTTTATTTACACCTCTACATTCTCAACGTTCCAGTATGTGGGCCACTGCGCTTTCTCAAAGCCCCTACGCTGGTTCTTGTGCGTCTTCTCAGGCACCCCGTGTACGTTACGTGCAAAGGCAGCGTCAAAGTCTCCATGAAGCCTGACAATCTTAGGCTCATATCCTGCAATCTTCGCTTCCTCGTAATACCACGCAGCATCAACAGGAGAGATATTTGTGTTATCGATGATGATAAGCTCAATCTCTGCTTCTATAGCTGCCTTTGTCCGAATCTTGCAATCCAGGTGTGCCGCAGAGAGATTCTCGATCTTCCAGTCGTACACACCATCAGTGTTGATGTGGTAGTCATCCGCTGAAAGAATGATAGCACTTGGATGATCTTTTGTCAAGCTCTTTGCATATGTACTTTTTCCCATGCCACTAACAGCAGACATGATAATCATTTGTTTATTCATATTCTACCTCTTCAATCATGTTTTCCAAAATTGTGTTTAGATCAGAGTTAGCCGCAGAGTGAGCCGCATAGCGAGCCGCAGAGTGAGCCGCATAGCGAGCCGCAGAGTGAGCCGCATAGCGAGCCGCAGAGTAAACCTCAGAGTTAGCCGCATAGTAAGCCGCAGAGTAAGCCGCAGAGTTAGCCGCAGAGTAAGCCGCAGCCAACTCTTGATCTGTAATTTTTCCCTTCAACCAATCTCTTTTAGCCTGAATGGCAGCCAAGCTCCTAGGGTCTGGATTCTTTACAAATTTATTTAGTGCCCACTCCGCAGACAAGCACGCAAATTCATGAAGATAATCTGTAGCATCCAGCATGTATTCAACAGTGCGCTCCGTACAAACAAGTTTATCTGTTTGTGTTTTAATCTCTCCCCCGCACTCAACTCTGCACAGCATGCTACCAGGAGCATACTTCAGCGCATCAATCAACCGTACAGATGCGTGTAGCCCTGATTCGCACAAAATAAGTGGCCCCTTATGCGTTAGCTTAAGGCCAGGCTTTACATACTTCCTTCCATTCACTTTATTCCGAAGGGAACAGTCGTCCTTCAAAAAATGCCATGCCTTCATTTTATTTCTCCTGGGCGATCTTCCGTAGCGCCTTAATTCTCTTCTCTTCTTCGTAGATGAGGCCAGCACGCTCAACATCAACAAGATCTGTCACGTCCACTGCATACTCCTCATCATACACCGAAATGATCTCTCCGTCAACCATGCAAACAACACTTTTCCCAAAAACTGGTAGTGTCATTACAAAAATAATTTCTTTCGCCATGTCTATTCTCTCAGTAGTGATTCAGCCAACCCCGCGCATGACTTAGCATACGTGAAACTCACTTTGTTTGCAAGATGAACATAAGAAATTTTTCCTATTCCTTCAACGTCTAGCTTGCCAGTCCAGTGATTGTATGCGCACTTGGTGAGCCTGAAGCTTTCATCCTTATGCATTATATACTCCACCTTCCTCTTAGGCAACATAATCCTCTCGAATAAATACAGTGTAGCTCTTCAGCCCCATGAATTCGCTATCGAGCGTGTAGTCAATCGTAGAGCCTGGGTTGCGCCCCTTAGCTCGCGACTGCTCGCTGGCCTTCTGGAAAGCCTCGATGCCATCGCTGGCAATTACATTGTAAATTCCCTTGCTTCGCATGTCAACCTCTTTGTTTAGTTTAGCCCGAAAGAGTCGAAGATCCCCAGACCCTCGTCCTCGATTGAAGCGGCAACGATTGCTTCGTCGTTCTCTTCACCATCTTCACTATCAGTGTACACTACGTCTTGAGCGTTGTCCATTACTTTCTCCGGTTTTATTTACGCCTTGATGATGTAGCCATAATGCAATAGAACAAAGATAATTGATGCAAAGCATAGCATCAAAGGAACCACCTTAAACACGACAACGCTCATGAAGTTTTTAGTTGTTAGAACCTGCATACAAGCAAAGTATGCAGCCACACAAATATAAAACACACCAAGCCAGCTTTCCATACTATTCTCCTTTTATTATGCAAAAATGGGAGGGGCGAAAGCCCCTCCCTCGCTTCTTCGTTCTTACTCGCCCGAAAGGTCGCCCGCGAAGGCTTCCTGAGCCGCGATCTCGTCATCGCTGAGGGCACCGCGCGGGTCCTCCGTCAAGCCGTCCTCCGGCTCGTCACTGCCCAGGTCAGCCGGGACGATGACAGTAGCCACAGGCTCGTCCTTCTTAGCCTTCTTCGGCTCCGGCTCCGTCTCGGGGTCCTTCGCCTGCCCGATGTGCTCGAACGTCCTTACCTTGCTGAGGAACTCGACAAGCTCCTCGCGGACGCCGCCACCATCGTAACCAAGCATGATAGCCATACCGTGCACACGTCCGATCTCGTACTCCGAGATATCTTCCTCATCCTTTGCCAGGACAGAGCGGACGTCCGTCAGGAAATCCATCTTGGTGTTCGCCAGCTTGTACGCAACACCCGACTTCGGAGGCTTGGGCGGAGCCTGCGGGTCACCTCCCCACGCCTTTCTTGCAGACTTAATCTTGCCTGCACTGGCGCTGGAGAAAGCGTGCGTACCGAGCACCTCATCCTCCGAAACCTCGCCCGCCTTAGCCATATCGGCCATGAGTTCCTTGATGCTCTCAGCCAGCTTGTTCTGCACCGCGTACGGCACCTGGCGACGACCAGTGCTACGGTTGCTCGTCAGAAGGTGTAGGTGTGCAGCCGAGAGGACACCGCTGGCGTTAAGAGAGCGAATCGCCGGAGAGATTTCACGAGAGAGCTTGCGCGCCCTACTGATCGTCACTTCGGTTTCACCCAGCTTTTCAGCCAGCATCTTGTTTGTCCACTTCTTCTCGCCGGCCGCCTTCATCCGACTGACAAACTCGTCACAAGCAACACCAAGCTCACTCGCACTCCAGTTCTGGTTGAACGTGTCGAGGTTTTCATCGATATGAGCGATGCCGTTAGCGACGACGTCATCACCAGCAACCGAATACATGATGTACGTATCACGGCCCTCGAACGCTTCCTTTGCAATGACACCAGCCAGCGAACGACGGTGGCCCGTCAGAACAACAGGCAGCGCCTCGCCATCAATCTCTGCAAAGCGAACCGTCAGCGGCATCTTCTGGTACGGATCGGTCAGATGGTTTTCATCCCGATACATATCGTCCGACAGCTTCTGAATGCCAGTGTAGGCAGGGCGACTGTTGAACCCATCCTCGAAACGCAGCTTGCTCACCTCGATCAGCGGGAACTTCTTGTGAAGCTGATGCGAATATCCCTGACGCTTGGCCTTCGGTGCATCAGCCTGAGGGACAAAGCTCTCAACGGTGACGTGTGGCACGAGTGCCTTCACCCGGTCAATCCCGATTACATTGTTATCTACCGCGACGTCAGGCGCCTCGGTGGTCGTAGCTTCATTCATGTCCATCTCCTTTCTTTTTTTATGAGCCTCTTGGCTCGCCATGATTAATTTTTGCAGGTCGTTCCTGCGTTGCTACATTCAGTATAGGGTGCGATGCTCTCGATTGCAAGCCGCTTTCATTTTTTTTTCGTCGTCTTGCTTTCGTTTTAGCGCCATCCCCTCTTACCCACTACAAGATACAGTGAAAGGTGGAGAATTACAAGAGGAATAATGAGAAAAACTAGCAGGATGAGAATCCTCGCCATCTCCTCAGACACGTTGTCCACCACGAACCCAACAAAGGCATTCGTCAGTGTCCATCGATCATTCCCAAGTGCTTCGTTCGCTTCCATGTCTAAAGCCTACGACATCTTTATCCCACTTTCAAGGAAGTGCAGTAGTTTTTTTGATGCCTATACATATAGGGCTGCTGCTGCCCTCGCTAAATAACGTTAATTGGTCGAAAGAAGCCCTATGTATTATTTTTCAATCTATGTGAGCTTAATTATTTAATGCACATCTTGCACATTTTAAAATGGGACATCATCTTCATCTTCAATTTTCTTAATCACATTGGCCGCCCTCATGTTCTTATTACTATCTTTCAACACCTTAGCATACAAATCGCCAATCAAATTTTTGAGATCGTTGTTATGCAGTGACAAAACATCTGCCTGCACCTTTAGAGAACTAACTCTGCTAATCAATTCTCTATTGTCAAGGCCATTCCTAACATCTTCAATAGCAGCATTGTATCCATCATCATAAATTTTATCGATAAGGGTGCTCATGTCATTACAAAATTCAACCATTCTATCATGCTCTATATGCCCTGGCGTACGCATCTCTACCCCACCACACACAAGTACTGCCCCGCTTAGCCTTTTACTCACGATGTCTGTACAAGAATATTTACCACTTTTCCAATAATCATACATTCTACTCAGCGTATTGCTAAAAAACTTTAGCCCTACAATTTCTCTCTTTATTCTTTCTGTCGCATCCATATGTGTTCTCCTATACATGTGTTATCCTATAAAGATGGCCAGCAAAAATATGCTGGCCAAAAATGTTACGATTTATTATTATTATTTATTCTTTTTATTTTTTTTTATTATTATCGAATATTCCAAGCAACCATCCAGCGCTTAGGCCCCTTCTTCCATCCCTTGGCAAGTAGACGCTTAGCAAAATCAGGGTTGTGTCCAGCACCATAGAAAATAGCAAACTTATCCTTTCGCAAATCTTTAATCTGAACACTCAACACATTCATGACAATCTGATTGCGGTCGATAATGATAGCCTTTCTCATCTGAGGAGATAGCTGCTTCTCGATATCTGTGTTAGCAAGCTGCTTGCCAAATGTGTATTTCAGATTACGCCTCACCTCTGGGTTCTGCATAAAATACATTTCCATGTACACACCCGCCTTCAAGAGGAACGGCTTGAACAAACCCATCTGCTCTTTTGTAATTCCCAGTCCCTCAATAGGTGTAAGTTTTTCCCCCTTCATCCCGCGCTTTAGTGCTGCTGCATCAATATCAGCATGTACAAAGTTTTTCCCCGTGTAATCAATTCCAGTCTTCTGAAACTGAAAGCCAAACACCTTAGCCATTCCTAGCTGAAAAAGATTAAGCACTTGCGTTTCTTTGTTTGGTTTATCCCCTTGCTTAATCCCTTCATAAAGGACCACGTCATAGCTATTTAGATCGCGCTGCACCTTCCTGTAATAAGATCTGTCTGCCATATGAACAACGCCGTACAAATCTACTTGAACCCCTTGTTTTGTAAAAGATTCTACAGCGATCATTAGCTTTCCTGTTTGAGGCTTATCTCCATCGACAAACTTAATATAATCCCCAGCAAAAACAATCCCAACAGACACCCACATGATTAACGCTACAATTAACAATTTTTTCATATTCTATCTCCTATTTTTATTCCCACACATCCTTATAATCCTGAACATCACTCTCATCTTCTTCGGGATGAGAATTGTGAAATCTGATCCCTTTTTCGGTGGACATCTCTGCACACCCATTCCAATTTTCAGCAATGTGCTTAGCAATGTCGCTAATCTTTCCCCTTTCAAAGTAGGACACACACTTTCTACCTGCGCCCCATTGCATATCAATAGTGTTACCACCATCTCTAATGACATAAACCCACGGGCCGTCTACATCTTCAATTGAGCTACCCGCTTTCCACATTTTAAGAGCTTCCGTGTGAGTGTAATTTCTCCCATCCATCATCATTAGAACATAATGTAGGCTCCCAGCATACACCTCTTCAGGTGTGGGATCATCTGGGTAGTCATCATCCGAAAGCGGACACCAAGCTACCTTTTCATCTTCGCTATCTTTTCCAAACTCGCAAGTGCTCAGTTCCGACCGCAACATTTCCAATTCTATATCAATTTTGTCTTCAAGGTTTTCCGTTTGGTCAATTAGCCCCTCCAACACTCTACCAACAATCCTATCTTCCATCCCCTGTAGCTTATTATCTAGTCGTGCAAACAACAACTTAATCACATTCATCATATCTTTCTCCCGTAATGTAGCCCCGCAATAAATCGCTCAATTTTCTTTTGATACCTAATAGCATCTTGTTCAATTATATCCTCATGGGCGTAATGTTTCAAGCTCTTTCCTCGCCAAAAATCCAATTTCTTTTCCCTGTCATACACCCATCTACCTGTGTACTGCTGCCACACATGTCTCACCTCATGCGAAATGATTGTAAGCATGTGATTTAGCTCCATCGTACTATCAATATGAATAATATATGGAGTGTGGGAATGTTTACTGTAATATGCATGACCGTACGTTGTCACCATCTTTTCTTCAGGCTTGAATTTTATTATTAATTCTATCTCTTCAAGCTTCAGGTCGGAGATAATATATGCTATTGTTGCTCTTACGTACGGAATGTATGATTTCTTTACTTCATTTATTTCTTCAAGGCTGACGTTCTCAGGTAACATAAGGCTTCGCTATTCTCCTCATCAAATGCACGTAAAATATCTCGACATTGGTAGAGCTTGACAAATAGCTCTCCCTCCGTACATACTATACGTGCAGATTTGAGATAATCTACGATCAATAGATTGAGAATATGCCGACAGGCAATGTATGCCTCTGCCTCTCCTACACCCATGTTTCTAGCCCCATATAAAGCCGTATAGGCATCATCGGCCAATGTTTCGTCTACAGCCCCCAGGCGTGAACAAGTGCTCGTAATACTATTGTTTAAAGGCTCTCTAGACATCTCCATAGCTGTACATGATGTAAAAAGAATTATACAGCTAAGGAGAATAACTTTTAGTAAGCTCATCTTTATACCTCGTCACCAAACGCCCCATTACGTGTAGGATGTTTTCATATGTTTGCAGTCTATCTAATCCGTCAGTTTCTAACCCTGTAGGGATGTGTTTTAGCCTGTAATGAGAATCTCCGTTAGGAAAGATGATTTTTTCTTCTTCCCAATCTTCCCCCATTGCAAATCTAAGCATCTTCTTTAGCTTGGCCAAGGAGCACTCTTGTCTCAGCCACTAACCTGTTTCCCACACATTCAAAACATAGGCAAACACCAAAAACAAATACAATGGGCCAAATGATAAGTAGAATTCCTACAGGAGGATGATTGTCCCGATCTCTTGTTTGTCCCTTATATTTAAGCTCGCTTGCCGAATACAACACTTCACACACAAACCCAAGAAACAAGTATGAAGACATAACAAAAGCAAACTCTGCCCCCTCACTCATATTTACATAAGCCGGAATTCCAATATGTTCAGAATGTCCAGTAAAAATTGATGTCACAAGTGCAACCACAGCAATCAAAATCTGTGGTACAAAAATTGGTGTAGCATGCGGTGCCTTTTCTTTCGCCGTAAATCCGCCCTTATCATTAGTAGCCATATTTTCGTAGCCTCCTTTTTAATTTATTCCTTCGCCTTCTTTTCATATATTTCTTTTCGCAATCACTCCAAGGGTCGCACCCCGTGTTCTTTTCTCTGTTCACTTCTACATTTTCCTCATAATTGGCGGAGCCACTGCTAGCATCAACAATATAAGTGCTGAAAATGCATAGAAGAACGTCACCAATTGATTAATTTCTTGTATATTCATTCAATCACTAGAGCTTGAAACGATTCATCTTCTGGGTAAATATCTATAACATCTCGATCATAGTAGCTCCCTCGCCAACTACGGTTTCTATACCTTTTCAGGGGCAAAACTTCCCCTACGTAAGCATCATCATAAGATGACCCACAATCACTGTGTCCATTAGTCACTACTTCCATGTCAGGGTTCAGCTTAGACAGTTCTTCAATCAGTTCTTTGATAGTCATGATATTCTCCTAAATGAAACATTAATCATGGAGCGGATATTGGGATTCGAACCCAAACAAAAACCTTGGAAAAGTCTTATGCTAGCCGTTACATCATACCCGCTTATATATTATCTACCCACCACGTAGGGTGGACCCTGTCTCGTCTCCAAGATGCAAATCTAGATTTATCACCCCTATAATAGTTACGGTATGATGTTACAACACAACTTATTTTATATTCTTCTGGCATACAAAGAACATGCTTCGTCAAACCAATCTCTGGTAGTTGAGGAGGATTGTTCCGAGCCCATTCAATCACTGCTTGAGATTTGTGAACCTTCCCATAACGAAATGTGTATTCGTTTGCCAGTGCAATCCCGTGAACAATAAGCCACGAAAAATTATCAACACTCTCACGAACCCAAATAGAACAAGGGTGGTTATAATGAGTTCTACGATAAGGCGCATCTTCATACACTGAACACAAAAGCTGTGCTGTCTCCAACGTCATTTTAACTACGTGCTTATCGCACTGATACTGAGCAGCAAGTTTTGGATTCTCATCAAGAACAAAGATATTCATACCAAAGTATACCTCAATTTCACACTGTTTTCAAGCACATTCTCTGAATATCTTATGGAGAGGCAGGTAGGGCTCTAACCTACGACCTCCGGGTTATGTCATTGCCCCGGCGCTCCAGACTTACCGCTCACTGCGGGGGAGACAAACCCCCCGGATCCTTTGCGGAATTACTACTGAGCTACTGCCCCATATTATTTCTTATGTCAAGGTGGGGCCATGATCCCCACTTGGTGCTCATCTACTTGGGCCGATACCCCGCCACAGCTACCGCTCGCACCCCGCTAGCGCGGGGACCAAAGCATACACCTTACCAGTCGGTTCTCCTTACAAAGAGCTTGGTTCCCTCGCGGAGAGAATGTTAGTTCGACCGCAACTCGTTTCCAAACCTTCCCTTGCATATCATAAAACCCTTGACTGGTAGACCCACCGGGAATTGCACCCAGAACTAGAGCTTAGGAGGCCCTTGTTATATCTGTTTAACTATGGATCTATCTTGTACGATTGTTTCCACTCAGCATCTCTCCCGAAAACTCTAAACTCGGCTACAACCATATCCTTCTCTGCATCGTAAATATCACCGTAAGCGTCACTCCTGTCTCTACTCTTCAAAAGAGCTACAGCTTCAAGGATTGTGTCTGTTTTTCCTACGCAGTCGTTCATCCCGCCTCTTGGGTAAAACTGATCATACACAAATACAAAATATTTCATTGTCCCTTACTCACATTGCTACCACCTGGCGCTTTCGGCCTCCAATCGTTAGAACGTATATTCTGTCCGCCCTTTTTTATAAACCCTTCTGTAACAACTTCTATCTCCTCACCACGAGAGCGCTTTGATTCAACATTTGGTTTTGATCCATCAGGATAAACCCAATCACCCTTATATTCTCTGTGCGAGCATAGGCATTGTCCCCTAGGGTTTGGAAATTCGCCACACAGGCGACAAAAATATTTCATTGTTTTTTACTTCCCATCTTTTTCTTCTTTATTTTCTTCTTGTGTGCTGGTAAATATCGGAAAACAGTCCAAGTTGGCTTACTCCGATCTATTTGAAACATAACCTTTAACCTCCTACCGCAATCTGTGCATCTATCAACCTTTGGACCTATGTTATAACCATGTTTTTTCAGCGCTTTTTGCAACTTCATGTTGTCGTTCTGGATAAAGTTAGTTTTATTCTCTTGTTCCACATTTTTTATATCTTCATATGGAATTTTAAGGATGTAACCACATAAACTTTCTTTTTCCTTGCACCATTTCACTGTCGCTTGCTCTCTCTCTTTTTCTTCTTCACCCTCTTCTTGTGTGCTGGCAGACATACGTAGTAAAACCCATCGTAATAGTCTCCTTTTAGAGAATACTTAGCCCTGTGCTTCTTACCGCAATCTGGACACTTGATAAGTTTAGGTGTAGCAATGCCTTCATTTTTTAAGATTTTCTGCAAATACGGGTGTCTTCCCACATCAGGCATATACCTAAGCGCTACGCCGCCAAATTCATACAGAAATGTGCTTTCGCTATCTTTTTCTCTGCACCATTCTTTCTTAGCCATCTCTTCCTACCATACATTCGTAGATTGTCTTGCCCTCTTTATTAGCTTGGAACTCCATTACGGCAAGCCTAGCACAACCCCTTGCACTGCCAAACATTATATGCGTATAAATAGACTCAGCCTCTTTGCGGTATCCGGCCACTTCTTCCTTACTAGCCAATACAAGAGCTTTCATATCAGACTCCTCTTTTTATTGTGCTTCCTGGCTTACATTGACAGTTTAGGCAGTGTTTTTTACCATCCTCATCAAGAGCTACAAATTCACCCACTGTCATTTTGGTTTTGGTGCCACATTTCCTACAAGTGTGTTCTAGGATATCGCCTGGTTTTGGATCTTCAAATGGCATTATTTACCTAGCAACACTTTAATCTCAGCCAATGCCCGATCAAAAGCCCATTCTATGCCAAAACAAAATGCTATTGCGCCCACTCCCATTCCACAGATAAACACTACAACAACCCCAACAGAAGTTACAATATCCGCCGCCTGAGCACTTGGAATCCCAATGGCATCAGAATACCCTGTGAAGATTGAAATCAAAAAGGCTGTCATTAGGATAATAAAATTTGGAACAAGGATGGGAATTACTTTCTTTTCTTCGCTCATGTCATACTCCTTTTATGTTTGCTATCGTCATGTGAAAACATTTATATAACTCCTTGCCTACACTATACTTGTGGAGAAACTCAGAATCGAACTGAGAACTTTGCCTTGCAAAGGCAACGTGAGCCCTTTTCACCATATCCCCGAAAGCGGTTGACATATGTTGTGGAATTGAACCACTTCAGGAAGGGACTCTTCCTTTTCACCATTCGGGAAATCACCCCATGCCAACCTAGCGTCTCTCCGCTTGTCCACACCTGTATGTCTACTGGTTTGTCTCCAGCTTGTTAGCCATCGCTATCTACGTCCGGTGTACGACTCTCGATTCGTGTTATTCTTCTTCCACTACCTTCTCAAGAGTTTCTGAGTTGTGAATGTAAACATTCTCGGCAAAAGAAAATTTTGTTACTATGTAAAATTCGCCTACCACTTTGCCGGCTGATCCATTCTTAATGCACAGAGCGTCCTTTCCATTAATTTTTGGAATGAAAACGAAAATGTTCTCACTATTTGGATAAGAAAACGTGTCGCCCATCTTCAGATCTCTCTCCTTTTTCATAACATATTTCACTTCTGGCTCAGGAGGAACAACTCGCTTATCACGTTCCATCATTGCTGCTTTAATCGCCGACGAAAACTCGACAATTGTATACAGTTTAAGATTTTCTACAGTGCCATTAAAGTCGTTTTCATACCTAACATGTAGCCCACCCAATACCACATCATGCTTAACAACAATACGCGACTCATCACATACATCAAGTTCTAGAAGGTTAAACATCAAATCTTCGCGCTTCTTGTTGAATTTGTAAATATTTTCCTTTAGCTCATTTTCAAACTTATCAACACCCTCTCCCTCTTCTATCTCAGGCTTCTCCTCAACAATTAAGTATCTTTTGATACTCGCATTTCTGAATGTATGACCATACTTAGAGTTTTCACTCTCGACACAGATTCTGATTTCAGGAGTCAGTTTTATATTGACAATATGGTACACTTCACCGCCATCCAAAACATACCTATCTCCCACTTTCATATTGCCAATATCCATCAACTTCACATTGTGCTTGCTCCCATCTCGCAAAGTACGTGTTTCAACTACTGATTCCATTTCCCCCTCCTTTTCATTTTTAATTAACAACACATTAATACATTAATACCTGGTAGGCGACCCCGGTTTTGATCCGGGTACCCCGGCGATGTAAGCGCCGTGCTCTTCCATTGAGCTAGCCGCCTAATTATAGCAAGAGGTCGGGGATTGAACCCGAACACCACCATGGTTTGTAGGAATCGAACCTACTTCATGACCGTCGTCACGCCCCTCCTGTGGGATCTCTTGCTTTGATTCTACCTATCAAGAGCAGAAATAATAGCAACGAACGGGATCAGGCAAATACATGCGCCAATGATAACAATACCAAGCGTGAGGTTGGCTAGCAATTCATGAGCTACAATATCTTGATTCACCTTAAACCCCTTCACCCATTCCTTCAACTTCAAATCCTTCAAACTTTCGACAGTAGGAATCATTGTATTCTCCATATTTACGCCTCTGTTAAAGTATACCCTACACCTTCAATGTTTTCAACCTCTTTTGTCAACTATAACCTCAATCTCCTCTTGCCCTGCTTGCCTCCAAATTTGAAAACATCATCCTTCGGGGTATCATCCATGATGGTTTCTTTGAGAGTAGGCGTTACAGCAGGGCCTGACTTTACTTTGTCTGAATTAGCGAACCGAGGGATCTTTTCCCAAGCCACTTCTTCATACCCCTTTCTCTTTTTGGAATACACAATCTTTTCGTACTTGCGCCAGGCTTCGTTGTATGTATATCCTGTTCCATCATTGTCATCGAAATCAAGTCTGGCACGATTACCAATTGCCCCATATCCCGTCCCCACTGTCCACGTACCATTCACTTCTTGGTTTATACAAACAACATAAAATTTGTTGCTCGTTCCTTCGTGACACTCTAGGCGAATCTTACGCTCGGAAGGCATACTCTCTCTCCAATTATTTCTTATCTTTCAATTTGGCCACATTGATGATGTAAAGAAGGATGTCTCTTTTCCTCTTCACATTTCCGCTATGCTTAACATAGTTATGTAGGGCCACTTTTGTTTCCTCCACCATCTTTTTGTTGCCATTCATTACTGAGTTTGCATACGTTTGTAGCATAATCCTAATTGCCCACGTTTCTACAGTGCCGTACATTGATTCTCTGAGCACCTTCACTACATACTTCACACGCCAAGCAATCTCTGGGTCTTCGTGTGCCACCATCTTTTCAAGGATGGGGAGCCATGCCCCTGCACGCTGACACAATTCTTTTGTCGCCTTCTGCCTCACCCTCCACTTCCTGTCCCCTAGGAGAGTGACAAGCTCGTGCAGGGATTTATTGTCAAGCTCACATCGATGCAAAACATTGAATGCGATTTTGTATCGGTTAGCTGGCGTATATTTCTTCTGAATCTTGTGTAGGTATCGCCTATTCCACATCTTGTTAGGCAAGTATTCTACATGCCCATCCCCCACCTCTGGCACGTGTTGCCCGGGTGGTGCTGCGTACGCGCTAGGAATACACACGAAGAGCACGGATAGAATCACCAAAACAAGAATGATTGTATCTAGATTTCCCCACGGTCTGTCGATGCTACTCATCATTGTCCTTCCTCCTGTACATAAAGAATACACCATAATGCTCTCTATTTCAAGAGAAAAACCATTTTATTTTGGGGTGCTTGGTCGGATTCGAACCGTACTACAAACAGGCTCACAACCTGTCGCCTCACCTATCGGCTTCAAGCACCATATTAGGGGCACATGACGGTTTGTCGTTTAATAGAAGGTGGTTTCTAAGAGCATATATTCTAGATTCATCTCAAAGTGACGCCTGCTACCCCAAATTTTAGAAACAGAACAATTAATAGAGCTTAGTTTTAGTCCAACTCATACCTATCTCCTTCTTCATAAACTAAATTACTATTCTCTGGAGGGTCATGCTCTGTCCACAAACAGTGTTGGCAATGCAAAAGAGGGATGGCAATCAAAAAACCTTTAACCCTTCTTCTATAGCACACAGTTTCTTCTCCACACTCAGGACAATGTTCCATAATTTCTCCTTATGGCACACCACATAGGAATTAAACCTATCAAAAAACGTTCGTAGCGTCTAAGCCGAATCATCGGGTGGCGTATAAAAGCGGGGACACCCAGGCGGCATCTCGGAACGTGTCTATCCCGCGCCTTACATCCTGGCCCGCTATAAGACGCCTGGGGGAATCGAACCCTTATCCTTCTCCGGGGTTGCAACCCGGCGCATGACCATTCTGCCAAGACGTCACTCTTATTCTGCTACTTCTACATCAGGAGGGTCTTCTACTCTCTTCCAGCCGCCACCAATCGTAGTGTTTGAACGAAACATGCGGCCAAGAGTATCGATAGCGTAAACATATCCATGTACATGCCGGCCGTTTGTCTGTAATTCGGGTAAGACAGCCACTTGTTCCCATGAAGAATCTTTAATACCTCTCATGCTGCTGGATACTCCTTTATACATTCTCCTACCAAAACTTCATAACTGTTTTTCAAATTGTAAATATCCTTTACAAGCATCATCCACTTCTTAGCCTGCTCCATTTGAATTTCAGGATTCTTTCCATCAACCATCTTAAACAAAAATCTAATATCATTAGATGTAATATTACGAAGCTGAGCAGTATCTGCATTTTCATTCAGAAGATAATCTCTAACAGCCTGATAATAATGATATCTGAGGTAGTCAGAATCAACAGGAAATCCCATCGCTGCTGAGCACACTGGACTCATATCTATAAACCTTCCTGGTGTAAATACTGGAAGCTCTGTAACAACATTTAGAATTTCTGACAAACTAAAAGTTTCAAACTTAACCTCTTCCTCTGACATCGGTTAGTGGCTCCTTATGGCTCATAATTTCCTTTACGTCATCATAGCTCAGCGGCACCATGCCGTGGCAGTCAAGCCCAACATCAAACGACCAAAGTTTTCTATCATCAGGCAAATTGCCGTGACAATGGCCAAAAATTTGAAATGCTCCGTGGTGCTGTTTATCCCATGCCCTAAGAGGATAGTGGCACAAGACAATGTTTTTCTTTTCTCCACCCTCTCTCACCTTCACTGTATACATATCATAGAAACGAGGGAAAATTTCTTTTTGTTCTCTAACATCGTGATTGCCTTTGATCAGTGTTACATTTTTGCAGTGAATTCTATTGAGAAACACTTGTGATCGTTGAAGCAATGTCTTGCGAGAACCAAAAGCCCAATCACCCAGGCAATACAATTCGTCATCCTTGCTCACCCTATCATTAATGTTTTGTATAATAGCATCATTCATTTCATCTTTATGCTTGAATGGACGATTACAATATTTAATGATGTTTGCGTGATCAAAATGTGGGTCGCTAAAAAACCAAAGCATTTTTCACATCCCCATCAGTACTGGCCGCACTGTAAAAGTCTTCTTCTCTTCGCACCTAGGGCACGTATGTTCATATACACCAGGAGGGTACACCATCATGCTAGGAGGGTTATGCTCTGGGTCGCGGCAGATTTCTTCCATATCAATCTGCCTCATCCCTTCCTTGTCGTATTCTGGCAAACCTCTAATTTTCTTCGTAGGCATTACACGTCCTCTTCCAAACAAAAACCTTTAGAAAATACTTCTATTGCATACCCTAGAGTGATAGTCAATTCATCGCCAGTATCCCACCTGTATTTCATGATAAACCCACCTACCTTATAATTAGTATAAAACTTAGTAAGTTCAACAACGGTAAATATATCACCCTCTCCCTTGTATCTCTGGCCTTCCTTAACTGACACTTCTCCGAAGAAGATTTTGGCTACCTCTACCTCTACCTTGTTTCCTTCATCATCTAGCCCATAATACTCATACAGGTCGTCAATTAGCTGCTCTACATCATCTGAGCCAAGTATATCTACTCTTGCGCGAGGGTTAGTGGTCATTGCGTAATATTGATTGTCCACTAAATCATACCTAATATCATGTTGTACGTTATTCAAAACAATTACTCTGACATGAACATAAGCTCCTTCTTTTGCCCGCTCTTTGTCTTTTTCCTTTTTTGTCATTTCTATTTCACTCATCTTACTTTCCTCCCTTTTTCAACCTATTAGCCTCAAGAATTGGCAACCCTGCTTCCGTGGCTATGTAAATTACTTCGCTGCTTCCATCCTGCAACCCCTGAATCCAGAGGTAGCGGAGGTAGGCCTCATTTCCATTCAAGCTATCACCAATAATTTTATTGGCCTTAGCCACACCCTTTGCACGCTCCACTTCAGCATCAGCAAACATCTTTGCACTCTCTAGCTTAGCCTTAGCATCTTCGATCTGAATCTGTCGTTCCCACTTAGCCGATTCAAGCTGAGCCTTACCATCTAGCTCCATAGAATACACGCGGTAGTGCGGAACCCCAAATGCTAGTACAAGAATCAAAATCCCAACAACAACCGATGCCAAAGATGGCAGCAAACATCCCTTTTCATCATTCATATTTCTATCTCCTTTTTAAAGTATACTCCACATTTCTTAGTTTGTCCACATAATTCTGGCGGAAGGAGCCGGAGTCGAACCGGCACGAGTCTCTCTCTCCGAGCGGATTTCAAATCCGTGGCCACCTCCTATTGGCTTGCCCTTCCTTTTCACCCCTTCACTGTCACAATCTTACCATCACGCAGCACCACTGTATATCCTCTCTTTGTAGGATATTCTGCATTTGTATAGTTTAGTTGTCCCATCAATTCAAGGCAACGTTCATCAAGAATTTCCTTCCTCACTTTTTCAACATCAATATCAAGAGCCCGTTCAATATACCGAACAAGTGCATGCTCTGTCACCAAAGGTCTAATCTTCTTCCCCTGCTTATCCTTCAGTTTCTTAATTCTTTTCTTTACAGCATGTAGTTCAGCTAGATTTTGATCAATACGATCCTTAGCTGCACACCAACGTCTTGACCCCTTTGGACGAATATCCCTAATAAGAGTTTCCAACGTTTGCTGTTGCTGTCCCAGAGAACGACGCTTTTCTTCCAGGCGTTCAATCTGAACCACTGTCTTTACTTGTCCCGTGAACACTTTCATGACATTCTCCTTTTATGGCAGACCTACCTGGATTTGCACCAAGGCTGAAGGCGTCAGAGGCCCGCGTGCTGCTGTTACACTATAGGTCTGTAAAAGCGGTGGGTATCTCCTCCCCACTGGCCACACCTAGGCAATGTCAGACCAATGATATTCGTTACACCGCAATAAAGAGGATGACGGGATTCGAACCCGCGAATTCTCAGATAGACAGTCTGATGCCTTACCACTTAGCTACATCCCCGCTTGCTTAACTCCAGTCGTAATGCTGTAGTTCTGCCCAAAGAAATTTTGCACTAACCAACATCCAAACACTAGCACGCTTGCCCCTGATTTTATATTTGAGATGGAATGTTTGATCTCGCATATTTTCTAACTCCACCCATTCGTAATCAGATCCGTCCCAATGAATATTCTTCCCTTCAGGAAATTCAAATCGCATTCCTTCTTCCAAATCTTCCATTGATTCAATCATTTTTTTTTCTCCTTTATAACAGGGGACCAGAGAATCGAACTCCACCGACAATAGCTTTGGAGGCTATCCTGCACCCAGTGCTGACCCCTATGTTGTTGGTAGCCCCAGAAAGAGTCGAACTTTCTCCAAATGCTTCAAAGACACTTATGCTAATCCGTTACACCATAGGGCAATATATTTAAAAATCGTCCGATTGATCGAACGCGCCCCAATCTCCAAAATCATCCGAAAATTTTTCATCATCACTCTCTTCCATTGTATCAACATAACATTTAATGTTCGTGTATTCACACTTCTCTTTGAGCGGGACGAGATTCTTGGTGACGTATGCCTCCACTTCTTCCGGTGTGTTGAACAAAACATCCTTCTCGCTTCCCTTCTTGTAGTATGGAACAACAGATACAAACTTTTCTGCTACAGGTGGGAGTTTTGGATCATACGTAATCATCTTCTTATCTATCACCACCTTGCCAACTCTATATTTTACTTTCATTTATTATCTCCTTTGGCATCCCCAGAAAGAATTGAACTCTCTTTTTAGTCTTAGAAGGACCAAAACTGGCCACCAGTGAGGATTTGTCTACCCATTGAAAAACTGTCTTGGTTCTGCGTACAACATCTTACTAATACTTTTTGCCTCATCACCTTCACTCATGCCAAGTTTCTTCAGTTCCCACAATCTGTACGACAACTTACAATGTTCTTCGTAGCTCATGCTCTTCTGCTTGACATGTTGATTAAAAATGGATATGGCTTGATTCATAGAGGCTGCTCGCCCATCTCTCACCATTGTTCTGACAATCTCCCACGCTGTTGCGCGAGCTTCTACATCATCCGTAAATTCTTTTGGCAGAAATAGTCGAGGCATTAGCAGAAAATCTCAATACCAAGCACTTCCTCCAACACAGGCTGTTGGGCAATTAGATTCTTCATAAACCCGCTCGCCTCATGCATATGCTCCCACAAATAAGGGTTGTCACCAAACGTCACAACAACAGCAGTGTCTGTGTGCCTCACCTGTACATAGTGCTCTCCATTACTTATTCCAAACATTAGTAATCCTCATTCAACAAGTCCTTGGTGTTTGGGCGAGCCTTCTTGCGCTTCATGCGCTTGTCCCCCATGAAGCCAGCACTATTTTGCTTACTGGCAATTTCGTGATTTGGGCTACGAAGCTGTTGACGGAGGTTACGAAGCTTACGCTCTTCCTCTCGTTCCTTCTTCTTCTTACCCTTGCGCTTCTTCTGCTTGATTCGCTGACGACGCTTGTCGCCCTGACGACGGCTAAAGCCCATCGTACCCTCCGTATGTTTATCCTAGATAGCTCTGAAGAACGTACAATACGCTCCCTATAAATAATACCACAACACCCACCATTATTCCAGTGAAAATTCGAATTCCGTCTAAATTTTCCATGACGGCATCTATTACCTTATATGGCTTTGTCTTCTTTTTATGTCTCTTCATTTCTATCACCTCAATAGAAGTATACAATAGAATAGCACGTTTATCAAGCGGAAAATAAAAAAAAGGGCCTGCGTTTTGAGCAGGCCCTTGTGTAATGATATGTTGTATCTCTTACAAGTAATCTGCCAACGTGTTTACAACATCTGGAGCCCTGTTCACCATGCGCTCCACCACACTCTGTTGCTTCTCTTCCTGTTCTGGTTCTGGCATTTGTACGGGATCGACCCATTGTGTCTGTTCAAGTGGATCTCGCACTGCCTGCTCCCTAGCCCTCTCATCAAGGAATGCCATTTCTTCAGGATCTGCGGATAAAGGTGTACTTTTCCTTGGCTGGACATCTACACCAGGGTCTATTGTCTCCATCTTGCCTGGGGTATCAGAATGTTGAAATTTATCTGTCCTCTGCGGAGGACGAGTCAAGCCTGTATGCTCAATCATCTGTTGGAACTTATCCTCATTATCTCCATAGTTCCTCCACTGATTCAGTCCTTTCGCCCCTAAAGATCTAATCGCGCCCTGAAGCCCTTTGTTATTCTTCCAGATTTTCATAGCAAAATCTTCAGCCTGTAAATCATCCAACCATGCTAGTTGTTCAACAGATTGAAGTGCTTTGGCCAAACCCTGAATACCAGGGCCTTTCCTGTCAACTCTTTCAGGCTTTTCTACGTATTCTTTTATAGGCCCTTCTTTTGACACATTTTCTAACGAAATTGGATCTGACTTGCCCACTTCTCTATCAAATGTACTCCTTGGCTTATGCTGATCTTGTTTCTTCTCCTTCTCTGTTAGAAATGCACTTGGGCCATACTTCATTTCTGGTTTGTTAGTCTGTGGGTTTAATTCATCAACGCCCCTAGGTTCCATATTTCGCCACTGCCCAAATCTTCCAGGGTCTTGCTGCCCTGGCACACCACCGAATGGCTGATTATATCCGTATCCCTGCGTAGAATAATAATCCGCTACACCATCCCCGTCGAAATCGTCAGCTTGTCCATCACCATCTGTATCCACACCCTGCTGAGCCGTTGGCTGCACAGGAACCTGTTGTGGTTGCTGAACCTGTTGTGGTGGCACTGCTTGAACCTGCGGCTGTATTAACTCATGAGGATGTTCTTCTTCTTGCTGTGGTTGGAACGATGGGTCAGTAATTACCTCTGTCTTATATTCTTGCTCCTGTGTTTTATGCCCAGGGTCCATAGCTGACGAAGGTGCGTTTTGGAGCTTTGATTCTTCATACACTTCTGCCGTTTTTCCTCCCCAACTTTCTTCATCTTCATCCACATCCTGCAATTCATATTCACCAGTATCTCCGCTTAGAAAATCTTTCCAATTATCATCTCTTGGAATATTTACGCTTGGTGTTTCCTCTGGCTCAGGTTGCTGCATCGGCTTCTTACCATACTGTTTTGCCTCGCTAGAATAGTCAGACCATTTTTGCCCACTGTCAGGCCCCTCCATTTCTGGATCTGCATGTGTGGACTTAGGGAATCCGGCTTCTTCCATAGAAATATCTCCGCCCTTAGGAGGAGTTCCCTTCCAGTCACGAGGATCAACAGGTGCTTTGTAATCATGCTTCATCCTCTCGTCGCGTTCCCAACTTGGTCTATTATCCATTTCTTCAATAGGCGTGTCATCAGGGGATTCAGAAGATTCATTGGCCCTAGGCAACCTCTGATCCATCATCTCTTGCTTCTGTTTAGGTGTTTTCCAGAAATATGGATCCTTAGCCTGGCCTCGATCCTTGTTTCTTTGCCTTAGCTGCTGTAGCTCTGATGGGCCAGTTCTGAAAACATCCTTGGTAGAATCTGCCAAATCTCTACCCCACTGCTTAGCAATATCTCCCAACCCTTCCTGGTAATTTGTTGACCTAGGAATATCTGTACGGCCACTCTCTTGAGGGTAGAAATGTGGAGCGTTCTGTCTGAAATATTTAGCATGCGCAGGGCTGAGCTTATCAGAAATATGTTGCTCTGCTTCCTGTGCTTCATTTGGTCTAAGTGTTTTTATGTAATTTTCTAAGCCATTTGGAAGATCGAGAAACTTCTCAATCTCTGTATGTCTCTTGTTCCCCGCCTGAGAATTACGCTCCATCGTTACAATGTCATCAATGTGGCGTGTAGCCTGCACCCACAACCTGAGAGCTTTCATCTCCCTTTTCTGGTCTTCTCCTATGTGATGTGGTAAAATCATTACGTCATCCTTATCTCTATCATCCACTGTATGAATTTGAGGAGCAGATAGCTTAGAAACAGCACCACTATCACCAACTCCAGCATCCACACCAGCACCTTCTCTATTATCTCCATATCCTGAACCCCCTACTCCGGCCTGAATTAATTTATCTTCATTCAGATTTCTTGGAGGAGAAACAACAACATATCCATCCTCTCCTACATGTTGCACAAAAGCCCCTGTCTTCTCGATGTACATCTTCCTTAATTGTGTTCCTTTAGTTGGAGTAAATTTGAACCCCATTGCCCCACCAGATAGAGTGTGTAAATATTCCCCCCCAATACTGGACATGGTTTGGATGAAATCATCAGGAATGGATTGTGCCATCCGTTCTTCCATACGCTCCCTATCCCTCACCTTGAATCTAGGGGGTGTGAGACCTGGCGCACCATGAGCCGGCCCATCTTTAATATCTTCTTCTTCCCTATCCTTCGTAATTGTTTTATATCTTAGAGATGGCTTTGGACTCTTCCCTTCATATGGAAGCTCTGGGGCCCCCTCAAACACACCAACATTATCAGCGAATGTTGAGAACATACCCATCTGCCTTAGCCCTGGGATCTCTGGGATTTGTGTTGGGACAAAATCTTCTACGGTTGGCTGATGAGCATCAAAAGGATCTTCCTTCAATCTTAGTAATCCGTGCTCATCTTCTACATGTGTTCCTTTTGGCCCAACATGCTTTCCAAATGATTCCTCTAGTTCTTCCTGCATAAGATCGCCTGGCGTTAGTTCTACAGTTTCACTAGGAAGGTTTGGATGTGTTTTGTCTGGATCATAATCGTACACAGTGGTTTCTCTTACCCTTTCTGTGTCTCCTCCATATTGTGCTGCTTGAGACAACCCGGGGATAGTGGGAATATCTGTTTGAATTTGATACCCATCTCCCATAGGGGTAGCGTCTGCTGAATACCCCTGTAGTAGGTCTGGCCTCATCTGCTGTATAACAGCTTTCTCATACGCGTCCAATCCTTCTACACCTTCTTGAATAGCCTTCTGTACAACAGTGTTTATCTCACCCTGAATATCTGGCTCAACTTCCCCGCCAGTTAACTCCTGTCTCATCTGCTGCAACACTTCCTGGCCAGTCGAAGCACTTCTTAAATTGTTTAGGTATAGGTCAAAAATTTCCATATAAAGCTCCCATAGATATGTATAAAGTCTCTCTCAGACATACTATAGGAACAAAAAAAGCGGCCCACGGCTAATTTGTCTGCCGTGGACCGCACAATTACCGGACGGGATTCGAACCCGCAATTCATCTCTTGTCAGCGTTCGTCGGATTTATAATATCTACTAGCCTAGACAACAGAATTGTTTTTCCGTTTAAACTACCGGTGGAATATAACGTCCAATATTTTCACTCATAAATACTTCTTCACCGTCAAACACATCATAGTACAAGTCATTTTCTCATCTTCGATCAAATCATTCAATACTGCTTCATCAAAATACTCTGTAAACTCTTCCAATGATTGCGCGAAGGCAACACTACCAAAACCCCCCTCAACGAAAAGATTATATACACTAGTTGCGCTATGATATAGGTTGTATATAATCTTATTATCTAAATCCATCGGGCTTCTAATAAGCTTGATAACATCTAGATACATTGATCTAAAATCTGTAAATGCCATCTCTTCAAGGAGGAGGCGCTGAGCTTCTGTTAGGCTCACCCTAATTGTATCACACATTATGCCTTAACTTGACGCTTGGCTGCTACGCCACGTCGAACACATTCCTGATATTCAGGCTTGGCAACAAAATCAGCAGGATCGCCACCAAGGGCTGTTACGAGGTCAGCCGTAGCTTTTGTACACGACCCACCCTTAAATCCTGAAGCTTCGATATTCACTTCACCTTCTGCGTCAATATCTACAGTGATCGTCTTAGCCATTTTATTTCTCCAATTCGTTCCTTGTTCCCTTTATTATACAATAGGAATGTCTATTTGTCAACCCTTTTTATGTCAGAAATATTCAGTGTTTTCATCACACAACTATTTTCAGGCTTGACCCAAGCCCCATCATCATAGACAGCCACCACTTCTCCAAAGTTCCAAACTTTTCTCCACCATTTCACCTTATCTCCACGCCTAACCATTGGCTTAGAAATCTCAACATCTTCAAGCTTTATTTCTATTGTGTTCCCACTAACAACACCCTTCATTGAAAGAACGTCCCCTTCTCTAAAATTATCATCAGCAAACCGCGTCATTATTAATCTATCCATTATTCATCCTTAGTCAAGTGTGCTTTCAATTGCTTCTCTCACTTCATCACCTACACCAGCCTCTTCCGCCAGGCGAATAATCTCATCTAGCTTCTCTTGGTTCTCACAATCAGGTTCATTATTTCTTTTGTCGTATTCCCTGGCTCTCTCTAGGAGCTTGCGAAATTCTTCAATCTCTTCTGGCGTGATTGTTGGCTGGATAGTGAATGGAATCACCTTTGGCTGATAAGGGAATTGTTCAGTGGTAGCGGGAGGATATTGGTACTCCTTCCGTTCTCTCCACCTATCTCTGTAATGGTCTGCGATCATAGAATATACGCACATGTTATTCGTCCTCCGTAATTGTGTAACTAATGTATGCTACGCTCTTTGGATCAATGACAAGCAATCTCTCCACTTCGTCGGGATGGTATTTGAATTCCTCCCACGGATATCTGTTTCCTTCTGCCAGGCGCGGCTCTTCACTCAATTTAAAATCAATGTAATCCCCATGAGCAAATGTCACAGTGGCATTATAAGCTTTCTTTGCCATTAGTTATCCTTTAGAGTGATTTTTCCAATGTCCTCGATCTCAAATTCACCCAAACTACTAGCAATAAGCGTTGCAGCATTGTCCTCTAGATCCATATAAATGTGATCAATATACGGAGAAACAAACTTATCATCGTCATCGATATCTTTTTGAGTTAGGGTGGAATTTCCCTCTTCATCCATCCATTCATCAAGATCGTATGGGTCAATCTTTACTGTATGTTTTACTCTTACTTCGTATGTTGCATACACTTCAATTTCTAGCATTTTATTCCTCCTTAACTACAATAATGTACTTCTTCAAACTCTTTTGATGTATATCCCTCATATTCTTCACACACCCACTGCGGAAATTTTTTAAATGTCCACGGCGTCTCTTTCTTGAATTGCCTGAAATATTTATAGAATAGCTGATTTTCTGGAGAACCATATTCCGAGCATCTCATTTCCCCCGTCTCTGCTTCCACCCTTTCTTCTATCTTTTCATTATACTCTCTTACCGACGCACTTCTCAAAGAAACATATTTCCTCACGGCCTCTCTTAGTTCATCGTGCTTTCCAGGTGGGCCAGATAGTACGGCAAGTATATCTCTGCAGTCATAATCATCTTCACACACTACATAAATCATTTTTATTCTCCTATTTTGGTAGAGTGCCCAGGAATTGAACCTGGCTCTCACCAGCATATAAGACTGGCGGGACTACCTTGCCCCCCGCACTCCTAATAACAACCACTTATTAATGGTACCCCTGGTAGGATTCGAACCTACGACGAACGGCTTAATTTATGGCTCCGCGCGGAGACTTGTAAGGCCGCTACTCTGACCAGACTGAGTTACAGAGGCACTTCGATTTACGAACAATCGGGACAATACGGCTCTACTTCACACCCATGATCATCATACTCTTTCTTTTTAGCAGGAGCAAACCCCGCCCTCGGAGCATCATTGTCGCACCTATCCGCAGGATACAGTTTATCATCCGGTACATTAGCCCTCAAAGCCTTCAGCGTCTCTTCATAATCCCTCTTTAGAATATGCGTAGCAATTACAAGCTCCCTCACGTGAGAAACAGGAAGCCCGTCCGTATCCTCGACAATCTTATCAACAAAATCATCATCGAGGTCATGAATCAAGTCTTCAACAAACCCTCTCCTCACTTCTTCGCCAGGATACCCAATCTTATACCTCACATCAAATCGCCCCGGCCTGTTGAGAATCCTGTCTGGGACATTGTTCACGAAGTTTGTAGTGGCAACAAAGAGAACCCCATCAACAGACGTCACTCCATCCACAAAATTGACAAACTCTGTCTCGCTGTGTGAGCTATCAGCAAATTTCTCAATGTCCTCGATAACGCATACAATTGGACGATCTGGGTGAACATCTCTGAAAATATCATAAATCTCGATGAATTCAGGGAAATTCAGGGCACTGGCCTCCAGCGCTACACCCTTCAAATCATCAATGACATGTTGGATAATGAGTCGCATGATTGTACTCTTCCCCGTACCAGGAGGGCCGTGCAGTAGAATTCCCCTCTTTTGCGGAATCCCATACTTGATGAAAATTTCCCTCACCTTGAAAAAATCATGGACACTACTCAACACCTTATCAATTGTAGGATCCTTGTCGATGATCTTTGCCGTACTAAGTTCTTTGCGCTTCAAACACTCCCCGTCATTTGTATAATCATGCTCGTAGAACCCAGGCGGGATAGAATCTGTAATAGCGCCAACCAACTTATGGTAGTGCATATCAGTTCTGATCCAGAGCCTCTTCTCATCCGATGCGTTCATATTTTTTTTCCTTGGAGGAGCAGCTTCTTCCTTACCAAAAACAATATCTACCAATTTTTGTGCTTTTTTACTAACCACCTACTGCTTTCCTTCAACACGAATCGTCTTCCCATTTCGGATAACATTCACCTTGTATCCTTTCCTCTGTAGCTGTCGAGTGGCAATACGCGCATTGTATTCTCGCTTAACACTGTCTTGCCATGACTTACCATATTTCCTCTTATCGTAATTGGAAATAATGGCTGAATATGTTCCATCAGCCTGTTTGACGTATCCGATATCATTAGAAGCTCTTCCAACATGTCGCCTGTGGATACGGAGTGCTGCCTTAACCACCTGACCATCAATGATTCGATGTGCATTGTCATACCCGATGAGCGTCATGTCATTCTCTTCAGATAGTTCAATCTGCTCTTCTGTAAAACCACACAAACAAAGAGCAGCTACCAAATCCGACAGGCTCTTGTAGGTTGTTTTGACGGACGTATAATGCGACATGTGTTTCTCCTTGTTCCTTCGTTATCTAAAGTATACGACATTCCTGCTAGTCTTTCAAGCCATAAAGCCATAAATTTCTGTTTTTGCATTCAACATAGGCACTTTCCATGTCCCTTGCCATAAGAGAGGATGTATACCCTACTCCCTTATACTCTTTAGGAGAGTCAGGTACACACCCACACCAACACGTGCCGTCCTTGTCTAGCTTGTGGACAGCACCGTGCGGATGGCAATGGACAAACTTATCCCTTGTCAAGAATTTCCTTAGCAAGTTTCATATCGGCTCTTTCACCGAACTTCTTTTTGATGCTTCCCATCTTCTTGCCCATATGATCATCGGCAGGAAGAGTGTCAATGAATGCCTTTAGTTCTCCCGCACCCACTAGCTGTGGGAGATACCCTTCGATGAGTTCTAGCTCATATGCAATTTCTCTTTGCTTGTCAGCATCCTTGGCATGAGAAAGAGCTTCCGTAAGCTGCTTCTTTGTAGAGCGCATAGCTTTTAGAACGGCACCATCTTCTGGGCTTTTGTCTGTTTTCTTTGCATCAGAGATAAGCACTCCAAGAAGGTTTGAATCTGTCCTTAGCCTAGCTTTCATGGCTTCTGTCTTATCACTCTGCAACCTATCTATTAGTTTCATTTTTTATTTCTCCCTCAATAGGAAATCATTATTTATCGCCTTAAAACTAATACGCTTATCCATTGAACGAATTACAATCCCTTCTCTGTGTCTATCAGTTCGATGGTACTTACCCTTAGCCTTTTCCAGTAGCTCTTCCAGCGTATAATCAAATGATCCTCCTGTCTCTTCAAGAGGTACAACGAACAGGCCAAGATTCTCACAAAATTCTTTCATCTCATCATAAGTGTAATATGTCCCTTCCTTGATGTTGAACATATTGTAAAACCACACGTCTTTGTCGGGAAACCCCATCTTATTCCCCTGAACACCTGGGCCACATAGTTCGCCCTGGAGCGCGATTCCTTCTGGAATTTTCTTCTCTAGTTCAAGTTTCCTTGCCACATCAATAAAATCACTCTTGCGAGTAGAGATTACAGTGTTGTGATAATCCTTCTTGAAATTCCTACTACATACAAAAAATTCATCTTCGTGCCTACCAGCCGTGAAGCTAGAGCCATCATACTTAACAGTGATATAGTAGGGCTTCCCTCGGAGGTAATCGAGCTTTTCCAAAGCACTCTGTATACGGATCTCGTCTGTCTTAGGGACATAGCTGGGGAAATTACCAATACTCCTTCCAGAATTCACCCCTCCAGAATTTCGAGGAGGCGGTGGCTCGTACTTCTTTACACCTAGCCACTCAGTTACGTCCTGCCCCACTGTAAGCTCATCAAGAGTTTCAATGTGATTTCCTAGAATATCTGGAGAGAGAGCTAGTCCTTGAGACAACACTCCGCGCATTTTCATTGTCTTTACACGAAATTTATTTCTTCGCATAAATTCATAATCAGGATTGTCATCTGGAAGGAGACTATCAACTTCGTGGAATACGCAAAAATCATTCTCTTGAAATTCTCCCTTACCAACCACCACTGTCCAACCCATTACACGAGCCTTCTCAATCTTATCAGCCCCCTCGATAGGTTCGATATCATGAATTGTCTGTATACTTACTAACTTACGCATCTTCTTCCTCCCAATCCCAATGTCCATTCATCCAAGATAGAAACTTTTCTTGTTCGCAAGCGAAATCATCAGTGCTCGACAAACATCTAAAGGTAATCATACCGTCTACATTTGACAAAACCCTAATCCGCTCTGACCAAATATTACCTAGAAAGCCACACATCCCGCTGATTAAAAGACCTTGCCCAGTCGTGAAAATAAATTCATCACCTTCTTTTACATCTTCTGGATATAGCATCTTACTTCACCTCCGTAGCAGTTAGAACGCTTCTGTACATGGAAAAGAATGGGATACGCCTACCAAACACTTTGGCCTCGTAAGTTTTACCCTTCTTCATAGCCCCATATGTATCTGAGCTATTAAACTTCCAGTTCCAAAAACTGTCCCTTGTCTGAAACACTTCTCCGCTATCCGAGAAAATCAAATATGTACTTGTTCCCTGGGACACTGAGACATCCTTATTTTCTACCGTAATCACAACAGTGTCGTATGTGGTAGTGCTATAAACAAAACTACCAATCGGCCATACTACAAACATGCCAAGCAAACACACAATCACAAACCCTACAAGGCACTGATCAATACAGCCACTCTTTTTTTTATACATTCCTTCTCTCCTTTTCAAAAATCCTTGTGTTAGATGGACGCAATAGCTTCCAAAAAATATTCTCCATATCATTCCCATCATGGTACGGGAACATCAGCTTCGGGTATGTACACTTCTGCGTAAAATACAAAGCCATATCCTTACGTGTTTCAAACCCACTCTTATATTCTCTGCGTACTGTAGACATCATCTCATGCTTCTTCTCATACATCTCAAACGCAATATCTCTCGCCCAATTAAAATGTTCATCAGGCATCTTGAGCTTGTCAATCATAGATGACACCGTGCCACCTTCCTTCAAATGTTCCCAAATTCTTAGCTCAGTGAGCCCTGCCACTAGCTTGTGCGAACGAATGTATTCGTCAAACTTCACCTTCACTCGTTCCCCTGAATGGTAATGCAGAACAAACCCTTCCTTGTTGCTCTCTTCAAGCTCATGCAATTCAACAGGGTTTCCTCTCCAAGAGGAGAAGTGACACTGCACCTCTTCTACACCAGACGGGGGCTCCCACACATCCTTGGCCGTCTGAGTTTCAATACACCCCAGATATACAAGCCTTTCCTTTCCTCCATAATCTACAACAACGCGGTTGCCTGAGTAAATAACTTCGAACAGGTAGGTAAGCCAACCACAGGGCATCAATCCATGATCGTTCAAGTGAGGGGTAAGGAGTTCCCTACCCTTCTCAGCCATTTCTGACGTGAAACTACCCTTGGTACAAGTGATCAGGTGCCCTTCCCAATTAAATGCAATAAAGAGGCTTCCATCCATCTTCTCGTAAATGTCACATGGGCCAGTAGGCAGCACCTCTAGCTGTCGTAGCTCAAAGAACTTCTTGAATGGACGAGCCACTACGTTACGATCTTCATCTACCACTAGCCCGCGACACTGTTTTGTGGCGTTGTTCCACTTCCACTCAAACTGAGTCTTGCGCGTATATGTGTAGATAGACAAGGGGTGGAGAGGGTGAGTGTTCACCTTGATATATCCTTCCGCCACCATCTTATCCACTAGATCCCAATCAATCATTATTCTAGTTCCTTGAACATTGCGTTGTTGTCCCCACAAAAGTATTTCAGTTGGTCTATCCAAGCATTACTTTTGAATTTGAACATAACAATCTTCCCTTGTTTTTTCTTTTTCCCTGGAAGCAATCCTTTGCAAACCACTCCCTCGAATGTCATACCCTCAAGTGTACCATCCGCAACGGCCTTTTGCAAGTCGTTATTCCCTTTTCCTTCATACAACACTTTTGGAGTATCAACATTCTTGAAGATTTTGATAAATTCCCTAGGAGGGATGAGGCCCTTTTTGTACACGTGAGCATCAATAAGGGTTAGTTTCATATCCTCTATTTCATCTTCGTGGTGCCCTGCAAAACTTCTAGGGCCATAAAACTCAAAGAAGAATGTAACCCTCATATCTTTTCCTATCCACTTTTGTTTCTTACAGATTTTGGTAAGTTTAGTCTCCCATTCTCTTTTGAAAATAAGAATTGCACCTCCTAAAGGAAGTTCACCAGGGCTGAGCAGTCTCTTTCTAGTACCAAACTTACTAAACCCATTTTTAGGTGTCCACTCAACACGAATATTGCTACCGTCCAGTTTGTCGAAAGCAATAATGTTTACTTCCCTGTTAGGTTGTCTAGCAATAGAAGGGTAAGTAATCATGACAATAGCTCCTTCACCCTTCCCGGTGTTTCAATCATCCTACCCTCTAGAAGCTCCACTTCAAACTTTAGCGCTTCCTTGCGCTTCTTGAATGGGCCATAATCTTCGCCCGTCTCAATGATATGCACACCCCAGCCTCCATCAACAGGTTCTACATTGGAGGCACGTTCTACTGTAGCCTCTCCAAATTCCTCGTAGTCGAGGTCATCTGAATACAGCCCTTCCATCGTTCCATCTTCAAGGATGTTGAGTAGCATTATTTTCCTCCTTTCTTTACACGAACCTTCCGCACCTTCTTGACAACAGGCTTTTCCTGTTTTTTCTCAGGGATAGACGCATGTCGAGCGCGTTCTGACAAGAATGTACGCATTCCCTCGATCTCTTCCTTCATAGTGGTGTACAGAACAACACTATTATTAATTGAATCTACAAGGTGCCTCATACCCACGCTCTTTCCTTCGTCAAACGCATCATACATAGCAGACTCAACAGCAGTTTGGATCTCTGCTCCTGTAAAATCCTTTGTCATGTCTGCAAGCTCTACCACATCGTAATCATCGTCACCTTGCACAATCATCTTGAGCTTGATGTTCCAGATATCCTGCCGCTCCTGGTGGTTGGGGTAATCCACGAGGAACACCTCATCAAACCTACCCCCTCGCCTCAAAAGCTCAGGCGGAAGCTGCGTGATATCATTGCTTGTAGCCACAACAAACACAGGCTCCTTGCGTTCCTGCATCCACGTCAGGAATTGGCCAAACACTCGCTTCGTAGTGCCACCATCTCCACCACCACTTCCCTTCGTGCCAGCAAAGGCCTTTTCGAGTTCGTCAATCATCAGAATACAGGGCGCTACACTCTCTGCCAGCTTCGTGAGTTCGCGTAGGTTTTGCTCAGACTCTCCTACCAGGGAGCCAAAAATCTGCCCCATGTCCACACGGATTAGAGGTTGCTTATAAATATTTGCAATCACCTTGGCGCAAGTACTCTTCCCTGTGCCAGGACTTCCAACAAGGATAACTCCTCGCGGTGAGGGTAGGCCAAACGCACGAGCCTCAGGAGTGAATGAATTCTTTCGCTTCTCAACCCATTCCTTCAGCACTTGCAGCCCGCCAACATCATCTGAATTCAAATCACTCGATACCCACTCAGCAATACCGCTCTTCTGAATAAGCTGCGCCTTGTGTTCCAGCATACACTTGTGGTCAAATGTTTCACCGCCAGTAGAAACGAAGGAGCGCGCAAAGACGTTCTCCACTTCCTGAGCAGTGAGCCCCTTAGCAGCATCAATCAAAGCCCTGCGATCCTTTTCAAACTTTTTCTTCAGTCCCTTGCCTCCATCCTCATCAAATGTTTCTTCAATGAGTGTCATAGCCAGGCTTTCAATTTCTTCTTCATTCGGAAGATCATATTCATACACAACAAATTCTTTTTCAATGTCCGGAGGAAGGACAAGAACTGGAGAGATGAAGATGAGCATAGATCCTCTGAGCTTATACTGTTGTGCAAGCTCTCTCACCATACGCAACGTCACAGGATGGAGCGGATCCTTCTCAGCAAGGTAGTGATGGTAATCCTTCACAATCACCAAGCAATTCTCCTGAATATCAGCGTAGTGAGATACATCCTTCTGACTTGTGAGAGATGCAAACAATTGATGCATGAGATCGGGCGGTTCCTGCTGCTCAACAATCAGACTCTCTCCGTTCGTTTTGGGAACAGGCCACCCCTTCACAAGGTGCGTAGCTGCCGACCACGAAACAATTACACAATCAGGGCATTCTTTGGTCACGTAATTCAGAATGTCATCCTCTGCGCGCCCTTCTTCATGAGTAACGACATACATCCCGCCAAACCCGGCTCTGTGATGCTCGCTAAGATACTTCATGAATCCGCTGTTATTGCTCATCAGTCTCCTCTCTTATCCTTTATTTCCTTCCACTATAGATAGTATACCCCTTATCCCTACCTATTGCTAGGACTTTCTGGCCATTCTTCAGAAATATATTTCTCGGCAACAGCAATTGCTTCTCGAATTTCTTTAGCAGTGCAGCTTGTTGACCCATATCCCCACTCTGCCACATCAAGCAACACCTTAATCGCTTCTTTTAGCTCCATTTTTCTTTAGCTCCTTCACTTCTTCCTCAAGTTCTGCAATTTTCTTATCCTTGACAGACACAAGTTCGTCTCTCATCAGACGAGCAAACTGTTTCACATCTTCAATACTGTCACTGATACATTGCATAAATTCTTTCATGGTTTCTCTATCCTTCCCACACTCATAAAATTTCAATCTCAGAGCGAAGAGGATAGAATGTTCGATAGTGGTGAAGTACCCATCAGACATCCAGATAGGCTCGCCCTTCGGGGGCTGGTAATAATGGCCAATGGTGTACTGGTCCTTCTCGATATGTAGGAAATATTCACCGCCAGGGAGTACTACCTTCCCCAGAGTCATTTCCTCTCGTGACGGACGACCTCTCTTTCCCTTAGCCATGATCACACCCTCACCTTACGACGACCCTGCTTGTTACCAAACGTAGCGATGACATCACCCTTGTCCTCGTCATCCATAATGGACTTCTTGATCTTAGACAATCCATTCTTCAGCCCCGTCATCATTTCATCATTGCTAGTGTAAGACTTAGCCCCCATGTTACAGAGCTTCTCAAGAGATGAAATATTTTCTTCCAATTTCGCATCATGAATGAAATTTAGCTTACGCAGCTTCTCTGCCTTCTTCTTGACACTATTCAGCGTGCGGTCGCTGAACTTCTTGCCGTCTTCAAGTGTACTACCCACCTGATTCACTAGCTCAACCAATCCACTGCGAAGCTCTGAGAAAGCTGTATCAAGAATGCCTTTGTACTGAGCCGTAGCGTTCTTACGGTACTCATCAAGGATAGCAGCACGAGCCGCATGTTCTGCACCTTCAACATATACATTTGATGGTTCTGCCAGTTCGAACACACTCATCCGGAGGGCAAACTTTTCCTTCAGAGCTTCCTTGGTAGGTTGCGCTCTCACCATGTTGTTGATGAATCTAGTAACAAACTTATCCTTAGGCTCCTTGCTTGAGATAAAATCGTAAAATTCCAGAGCAGTTTCTCGACATTCCTTCACCCACTCATTAGAATTGTGGTCATACTCAGCCAGGAATTCTTCTCGCTTCGCATAAAATTCATTAATGTTTTCCTGTACACCTTCGTTCATCTCAACAAAGGTGGTGTTAGGAACGAAAAATGCCCCTGTGAGTTCACCAAGAGGAATACTATTTTCGAGGACGATTCCTCTTGCTCGCTGCCTGATAGTGGTGAATGGCCTGATGAGTGCTGGGTCGATGATGTACTTGACTCCTAGCTTCATCTTACCTTCCATACTCTTCCACTCAGTAGTGGTGAGACCGATGTCCTGAGGCTGCAGCTTCTTGCGCCCTTCCCAAATACTACTCTTGACGCTCACACAAACGCCATGCTGCCCCAGAGTTTCCAGCCCGTTGTATTCTTGGGTCATCTTGTTATCTCCTATGCTTCGTTTTTTATATGGCGATTCCTTCGCCGTCACCACAATTATATGGCACGATACGAAGGAATACCAGGAGATTCTTTCTTTTTCCCTACTTTTCTTTACGCCGTCAGAACAGTGACACCGCTTCCCGCACGCTTAGCAAGACGACGAATACCACGCACCTCGTCACGCTTCACAAACGCAAAATTGAGGCGATTGAACGGAGACGTCAGAACACGCAACGCTGTAGTTTCCTTCATGTTCATGATAGCCTCCTTTGTAAACTCGTATGCCTCTGGGCTCGTGAACGTCTTAATAGTTGCACTTTCCGCAGGAACGTCTCGCGGGTCAACAAGCATGTAGAACGTTGACTTATTCTTCCCACGCTTACGTTTTACTACACCAACACGGTACTTGCTACGAATGCCATACCGCTCCTTCTTTTCTTTTCTTTCGTCATCACGCACCTTGCGGTGGGTGTCTTGCAATTCTACTCTATACCTTGCCATTTGTAAATTTCTCCTTACTTTCTTTTTTTCCTTCTCTTCACATTAAGTAATTCCGACTTCTTCAACAGCATGAACGAACATGCCAACATATGTCAGACTCAACAAAAGGGCCAGGATGGGCATCACATTTCCCCATTCGGGATTATTCACCCACACTCCAGCCATTAGTGCAAGTATACCAAGCAAACCGCACTGTGTCAACACAATAATCAAAAAAATAACGCAATTCGCTGCCCAGGCCTTTTTGTAATTACCGCTAAAAAGCCAAGGTGCGAGCGCTTCAAACATCATGAGGATCGGATTAAATGTTCCCATATGTTCTCCTAATAAAAAAATGCCTGGGTTAGTGCAACGATTAAGTGTACACCACACCAGGCAAATTTCAAGGGGAAATCGTATTTTTATGGAAATTTTTTTATCCCATATCTTTACTCTCATATTGAGGGGCAGCGCCAGGAGATACAAATCTTATTCTTGTCCTTATTCTCTGGCCAATTAATCTTTGAGTTCCTCCGATAAGGCCAGCAGTTAATCTATCTAATTGGTCAAGTGCTGCATCGCGCATAGCATTTGCTGCATCACTCTCATTAGCATCAATCTCTGAGAATTCTGTCAGAACAATATTGGATGCTGTAATTCTAGCAGCAATGAAAGGAATGGGAGCCGGGTATTTACTATCACTAACTTTTACTAAAGGAACAGCACAATAAGGTCTAATTCTACCATCAATAATGCGGTCAGCCTCTTCCTGATAAATTTTGCATGTTTGTTCAGAGAAGCTACTCTTTCTTCCTTCTCCAATCGAGAGCATGTCCACTACGCGACGTACATTATCTACTGTGCCGCTGTAAAATGTGTCTCCGAATGCCTGTAGGCTTGTTATTGCGCTTACCTGTGTCATATTATTCCTTAATTAAGCAGGCGTAGGACTTTCTCCATCACCTTCTCTTGTTTTTCCATCATTTCTTCGAGTTTGTCATACATCGATTGGACAGCAGATGTTAAATTATTATTTTTTTCTATTAATTTTTTATAATCTTCAATCTGCCCCTCATATAACTCATCTATCTTGCTACGTAAGTCTTTTATTTCCCCCCACATATATTTCACTACACCAGCCATAGTTGTAGCAAGCGTTGTAATTATAAGACCTACGAATCCTAAATCTGCATTGGTCAGGGCACTCATACCATCACTTCCTTGGTTTATAATTTGTTGTTCAAGCGGTCTCATGTTTACACTGCAGCGTTAGGAGAGCAGTGTCTGCTTTCTCCTTATATTTCCTAAGTAAATCTTTTCTCC
This sequence comes from Parvularculaceae bacterium, assembly GCA_021776465.1. Lineage (GTDB taxonomy): Bacteria > Pseudomonadota > Alphaproteobacteria > Caulobacterales > Parvularculaceae > Hyphococcus. The sequence continues at coordinate 86,348 of JAJFFU010000113.1, read as the reverse complement.
CCAGATCCACTTCATCCATTCTGTGCATAACTTTATGCATTGACACTGTTATACATACAGTAATAACAAAAGGCAATAATGAAGCATCAATAAACATCAATGGTGTTGTGCAGCCCATATTCACCATTTTCATGGAAGCTGTCACCCTCCTTATTGCCATGAGAAACATAGCGATTATCATAGGGCCCCAAGTTATTCCATTATGCCCCTTAGCCCATGTTTGTGCAGCCTGAAAACTACAATACATCTGCATTATAAATGATGTAAGGTTGATTGTTAATGCTGTTGCCAGTATATATTCATGCATTTTATTCTCCTAAAACGTCCCAGGCGGTCTATATGTTCTTAGTCTCAAGACATGTGTTTGTTTTGCCCCCGCAGGGTAATACAGCATAATTCTAAACTTTGATGCCTCTGGTGAAAGAGCAGGATCTAATTTTTTAGCCTCAGGATTTTCTGTGCTAATTTCACTGCCAGTATCACACGCCAAATAACCATCGAAAAACCGCACTTGTCCTCCCATAGAAGCAGGAATATTGGGCGCCCCTATTACATACAATTGATGATCCCACGGATTGCCCGAAAGGTTGCCATCAATTTTTATACCACCCCCAGCAATATCCCAAGCAATTAAGTTTTTGCTGGGAGTTTGATCATGACATTGAAAATCCCAAACAGAAAGGACACCAGAAGTACTAGCATCTAATTGATTTGCGCATGCCACATAATTATCCCCACCATCTTTAGCATACACAGCGCTTAAAGATACTTCTTCCCACTCAACTCTTTTATACGAATGTGGCCCCATAATTTGAGAAAGCACTGGTTTCAAATCTTCAAAACTATCATCCAAAGTAGAAGTTACTAGCTTGATATCTCTATCGCACATCTGATTTCCAGTTGTAGCAATCTGTGGCGTTGAATAAAGAGCACCAGCTTCAGTTTTTGCCACACCAATATCAACTGAAATAATATCTTCCTCTATATCATCAATTCCATAGTGTTGAGCAATCCTGTGCCGTAAACTGTTCTCTTCATCAGAAGACAGAGCACCTTTCATGTCTACGAAAATACCTAAACCTGACACATATAAATCTGTAAAGTCAGTTATTATGTTCCCGTCAACATGAATCTCTTGAGCTAATCTTGGAGCTAAAGCTATTCCGCTGAGAGTGTCATTTTGTGTATTATATTGATATGTAGTTGGGGTAGGCATTAATTTTTCCTCCTTAGCTTCATAACCAAATTATTTATGTAAGATACCCTATTATGTCTATCTGATTCCATGAAAAATTTAAATTTCTTAGTCCCTTTGGTCAATAAAATTTCCTTCTCCCCCGAAGCTGGATAACTTTCATTTGAGTACAACCTGTTTGGCCTCTCTTTATGATAATAATGTATGTCATTTCCTTCTAGTATTTTACCAAGGAAATATCCACTCTTCTTACTCCTACTCCAAGAATATGACCAACTAAGTACATACGTACCACTAGAAATATTCTTCACATCTAAGGTAGTTACCAACTTAACACCAACAGTAGACACTTCTCCATCTATATAAATTGAGTATTCCTGTTGTTCTGGCTCCTCATTGTCTGGACCAATACTCCAACCAACACCACTAGTATATCTATGATATTCACTATCAAAAAGCCCTTTAACCTTTGGCGGATCTGGCACGTCTCCAACAAGAGATTCTGTGGTTTGATTGTATGTAGCTGATAAATCAGCAAAACCAAATCTAATTAAATCCCCGCTGTCTTTTTCTATTACACCTATTCTCATATTTATTCCAGTGTGTCAAAAAACGATGTGATATAAGTGGTTACTGTGCTGACACCAGCGCCAGCGCCAAAATTAGCATAATCAAAAGATTGATCCTTATTTGTAAATATATCCGTCTCTATAATATAGAACTCTCCAACTGCTGTTGGGTTTCCTGGCGCGAAAATTGAAGGAGTAGCTACAGTGCTTCCTGTTGGCCTATATCCCCAAAATTTATTGCCGGCAACAGTATTTGTATATAAAGTATTAGCTTTAGCGTGTAAAGAAGTTGGGGGCATTGCTGTCGCAGCACTAACTGCCGTGAAAACAGTAGCAGTCCCAAACGCAAGAACAAGATTAGCTGCTGCATCTGCATCCCAATAATACCTTTTGCATCTATCTCTTCCCTCTTGAATAAATTTTCTAATAGTCGTAGGGTCTGCACGCACCCAACCTACCCTACGAAAAACATTATACCCAGCAGGAAGAGTAGGGGAGGTTTGACTTAAACTTGCAAGCCCCATAGGACTTAAAGCACCAGTCGAATCACCTATAACAAATATTGCATACCATGAGCCCGCAGTGTACACTCCAACATCCAACCCTCCTGCACCAGAAACTAAAAAATCAACAAATACTTTACCTTGCCAAACAATTGTATTACTGTTTGTAGTGTCTCTCATTACAGAAAACACTCCCGGGATGTCATCACCAATCGATACACCTGAAATACTTTCATATTTCATATTAGCATTTGAAGCATAACCATGTATGTTAATTCCACTAACTATGTCTCCTACATCAGTAATCATATTTTGATTACTGGATACAATAGAGGAGATTCCAGATAATTCATTAGAAACATTTGGGCCAAACTCTATAGCAGTTTCACCTGGGGTTACCTGAACAACCCTTCCAGCATTCCCCGCATATGATCCAGGCGTATCTGTTAGATCAATAAATGTAGTGGACCCACCTACTCCAGACGTAGTTTCTCCAAATCCAAAATCGACCATAATACCAGACAGCGTTTCCTCGGAGAACGTATGTTCAACTGTTCCGTCTTCTCTTATTAGTGGCATACTTTAAATCTCCGGCTCTGGTTCCCCTTGCTCTCTATAGTTGAAGAAATTACCGCCTCCTTCACTTACCGCTATAAAATATGTTTGTGCTCGTAATCTATATAGCCAAGCAATCCACCAAGGCTTTTCATTCGCTATGTCAACCATCTTCAAAAAGAATTTGACATCGTGTTTTATCCTGTCATCCTCAGTCCCGCCAAGGAAATAGTCATAGTCATGCTCGTCTCAAGCGGGTTCAAAAACTCTATCTATAGGCAATACTGCTCCATCTATTTGAGGGCCGCACCCATTAGATATTTGATGCACTTGATCGTCATTAAGTTCGTCAAAAGCTGGTGACATTTTTTTTACGCAACAATAAATTGCTTATTCTGCATCTGAAAGAACAGCATACCATTCATCATTGTGTCGGCAGTGCTCGCATAGTCTTTTACTGAGACAAACCTGCCAATACATCTCGCCCTTATTGATTTTATTCTCATTACATTCTCCGCAAATATAGTCTTTCATTGCCTTGCGCTTATTTATCGGTTTTCTTTTACCTCTAGCAAGTACCATAGCTCTAGCCCTGGTTTTTTTACATTCATCTGGTATAGCGGCTTGAACTTTCTTCTGTGCTACACTCATATTTTTTTTAGCATCAGCAGACATTTTCGTTCCACGCCTAGCTGCAGAAACTTTAGCTTGAGCCTCTGGAGTGTGAGTATGCTTTCTCATTCTGTCAGCTTGAGCCTTTCCGGCTTCTGTTAGTGTTCCATCAGAATTTCTGTTTCTTTTTAGCGCTGCCCGTCTTTGCTTTTCACGATATTCATCAGTTCCAAATACCTCTTTTCTTTTGTCTATCAACTCTTTGTACTTCTCCGGGTCCGCCCTTAATTTTTTCCAATATTTCTTCTGGGCAACAGACAATGATTTTCTCATCCTCTCTTTAACTTCAGGATTTCTATCCATAGCTGCTCTAGTTATTGACATGTGTTCAGAATCAGTAAGAAGTTCCAAATTTTCTAATCGATTATCATCCCTAATTTGATTTTTATGATGCACATGTTCTGTAGGTTTTAATGTTCTCCCAATGTTCTTAGAAACAACATACCTATGTTCTGGTATCCACCCACCCAAAACATTAACTAAAACATATCCTGTGTTTGTTAACTTGCGCCCAACCCCATCATCGCCTAACCATACCTCTCTTGCCATAATATTCTCCTTTAGACATTTGTGTCAAAGAATACAATAGCAAGATTAAGCAACAATAAACGAAGTAAAGTTACTTCCCGTAACCCTGCTCTGCGTACTGAAGCGCCCAGATGTAACTCCTCTTGGTTTAGCGAAGCTTCTTGGTTTAGCATTCTTACTCATTTGGTCAAAACGCTTGCTGCTCTCTGCGTATTGTGTCTGCAATGTTCCCTGCAGCCACGCCTTGTCCATCCAAATGATCCCCTGGTTCCAGAAGTTGGCATCCATAAGGACACGCTGTAGAGCAAAGAAATATGCTCCAATTATTACAGCGCCATCAAACTCTCTAGGCATGTCGTTAACATTACCGTATGTTGTGAGAGGAGGCCAGTTGTTCGTGAGCTTCAGGGCTAATTCTAAGAAGCACAGTAGCTCAGTATCTGTGAAGTACCGGAAGCTATAACTCGCCTCTATTTCATGCCCCACTTCAAGCTCGCCAGATGTTTCAAATGTTGAACCAGAGCTAGTAAGGAGAGTAATTGTTCCATCTCCATCTGTGGTGGCGTCTCCGTCTCCGTCCAGAGTGTTGGGGATGACATAATCTGTCCCTGATGTAATTTCTCCCTGAGCATCATTTAAATGAATTTTTATAGGGAGGTCAGTGCGCCAGTTTTCGTATGTAAATTTTACTTTCGTTCTGCTGCCAGATACCTCGCATGGCAGCCCAACCTCATCATACACCGGCACCTGTGTAAAGAAATGAAGTAATCCCTTTAAACTATCAATGAGTTCTGTTTCTGCTGCTGTAAATGACATTATTTATACTTTCTCCCTACACCTACTATATGAAAAATGGACCCTACCCGTGAAGGATAGAGTCCATTTAATTTTTTTTGCATATGCTGTCGATTATAATCGTTTTATTTGACACTCTATGCGTTTTTTTTTTACCAGCCGTTTAGCTGAGAATTAAGCCTTAGCTTAATGTAATCTTACACACACCAACGTCGGTGAGAACACCAACACTAATGTACTCGTAAAACACCCAGCCATACTGAAGAATATCAGGGTTGGGGGCTTCCATCTGATCCAAGTCGATCCGAACTGGGATTACTCCCAAGAATTCTGGATCGGCAAGCACGAGGATTTCTCCCTGTGTTTGAATCTTGGTAATGCGGATAGCCGCACTCCAAATGTCCATTTTTGTTATTCTATCCATAGGATAGTTCTACACATCTCTGTGCAGATCAGACTTTATCTTATTTGTAATGAATTACAAATTTCAACATTTAAGTCGTTGAAGGGGAAACTCTCGCTTCCTTCCTTGCTGATTGTCTTATATGAAAGCTATTTATCTCTTCGGATAGCCTCATTTGAAGATTTTCCAGCATATGAGTTAAAAGGGGCAACTTTACTTACCCATGTCTATATGTTATGCTCTGCATTTCTACAGAGAACGGACTATATCATAGGACAAAATATTTTGTCCTCCAAGCATAAAGTCTCTGAGGGAATAATTTCCATTATTTTCCCTGCTGATTGTCCATTATAATGTCATATTTATCTCTGCGGATACAACATTACATTTTGGATATTCCAGCATTTAACTAGGTTTTCCTACACTCCTAGTAGCATTTTGAATTCATCTAGCGCAGATTCATTATCTGTCACATTTTCATAAAACACATCAGAAAGGTCATGCGCATCATAATATTCAAGAGAAACACTATCTTTGTATTTCCTATGTATATCAGCATATAATTTTCTATTCACTCTCACAGCCCTGTTATTTGCCTGTTGAAACCTTCTGTTCTTTTTCTTCTCATTAACAGATGAAAAATTTAAGAAAACATTAAGTTCTGAGATGACAAGGGCAAATGGAATGTAATACCTCCCAAGCTTTCTAACGTTCAATACATCCTCTCTATATCTATGCTCTATTCCCAAATAATTAAATATTCTGGATAGGTTGGCTTCAATAGGTGAGTGATAATATATATTGTTGAGGTCTTGTCGGTTTCCTTTCCCCTTCCATTTTTTAGCATCTACAGCAACATTTGGAAAAAGAATATTGTATTCTTTTCTAGATAGGTTGTGCGAACGCTTAGCATGTGTCAAGAAATCTAAGATGTGACATTGACACAAGGGGCATCTGTGTTTCCCACCCTCATCAACAACTACATTTTTGTATTCGAGAGATGCTGGAAGCACATTGAATTTTTTCTCTTGGATAAATTGCTCTATCCTATTTTGTTTTCTGGATGTTTTAAATTCCACCCCAGAAAGGAGAAAATTCGGAATGATAGTAGAATATCTGTGAGCGGCCATTCCAGATTTTACCACATCTGTATGCACCCACATTTTTGTACCAATAGAGATGAGCATTTTCTCTACATCTTTTGCCCAATTATCTACAATACAAAATCCTACCATATATCTTGGTTGAGGCATCCCGCTTTTATCATCGCGGGCAACAAATCCCTCTGCATCCAACACTCCGCCGAGAAATTCTATCTTTTCTTCTTTAGAGATGAAATGAATAGCCGGAGGAAGTATTCTCTTGTTATCAGACAACTTCGAGAATTTTTCATACAACCCTTTATCTTCTATAGAAAAATTATGCACCTTCTTTTGGCTCTTTTTCTTAGGGAGAATAACATCACCCAATCGAAAACCAGAAAACGATGACGCCCATGAAACAATATCTTCATCGATAGTAGAAAATTTCAAAGACGAAACAACTCCTTTTCCAAGCCAATAACCAAATAACCGATATTCATTAAGAGTAAACATTTTTGTGTTCCTTTTTTATATTTTAATTGCTCTGCGGCTTTTTATGAATTCAAAATAGCACATTGGGGTAGGGGTCACATGCATTGCATATTTTGGATATATGCGATGTAACCTGTCTTCAATAGTTCGCGACGTGTCTTTCATATTAGCTTAACATTCCTGTCAAGAATGGACTATATCATGAAGCAGCGCAAGCTGCCTCTCTAACATAAAGTCTCTGGGGGAGAGAGTTTATCTCTTTCCCTGCTGATTGCCCAAAAGACATTATTTAGCTCTTAGGCTAATGTCTTATAAGGATGTCCCAGCATATAGCTAGATTTTCTCATTATACATTTAATGAGGGTCACATTATCGTAACCGGATCGAAGTCAGTACCTTCCCAGGTACGAATCATTTATGTTATCGCACTCATCATTGAGTGCTTCCATATGTCTCCATATGGATCGGACTGTATCTTCAGATATTATATCTGCTTGACGTTCAAGTCTCTTACGACAAAGAATACTTTTTTTTATTATTTTTATGGTACTCAATAGCCTCACGTTTTCTAGCAATATGTATTGGAAAATCATACATCGTCTGAACTCTCATATAAAATCTTCTAGCTTGTTTCCCGCCAGAGGTAATTTTGGTGTTAGACAATTTTCCAACTTTTATTCCTATATCTTGAAATAATTTGCGAACTTCATTTATCCATTCACTGGTAATTTCAAAACTAGAAAATACGTGGCCATTCTTACTTACATAAGCACTACCATCGCCATCATATAATCCAGATAAAAACCATGTTTTATTTTCTACTGAACTATGTAAAACACAATCTGGTATTTTATTTTTGTAGTCGGTAATATTACGAACCCAAGTACAAAAATCTATACTATGAAGACCTGCGCGATATACTGCTTTGCAGTTCTTTTTAGCCGCCCTATCCAGCCCTATTTTTGGATTTTTATCAGGGAAAATTTCCCTAATATGCTCTACAAAAGCTTCTAAATAATCCATATCTGTAACTTGCAACTGAAGTTTTAAAGTAGTGCGTTTGTCAATAATTGACCCGTCACTCATATAAACTCCTATAAGGTAGCTCGTGTGTTTATTTAATTTGTATTCTTCCATCATGCTGATTTCCCTTAGTATAAAAAATTTCACTCTTCGGTGTCTATACATTATATAGGATCTTCCAGCAACAATCAAGTTAATTTTTCACTAAATTTTACAATTTAGCGCGGGACAATTTATCCCGATAATCCTTTGCGTTCATTACAACGTTAGCAACAGGCGCATCGTTGTCTTCAACCTCTGCAAAAGCATCGGCCAAAGCTTCACGAGAAACGTCAGGATAACCTGTAATTTCGGCGTTAGCGCTACTCGTGCGAGTGGAAGCGAAGTCGAGTGTTGAAAGAATCTCAACATCTTCTTGCTCGGCCCAAGTTTTTTCATATTAATTTTATGAAAATCGGACTATATCTTATCACTTAGTAGTGATTTGAACATATAAGTCTCTGAAGAATATTTATTTCAAATATTTTCCTGCTGATTGTTCTATTATTATATCATTTAACGCTTCGGTGTCAATAATTTTTTAGAATTTTCCAGCATTTTAGTTCAATTACGAGACGACCTTTATCATCTCGGCACGCGCACGCACCTGCTCACGGTCCAGAATGTTAAAGCGCCTTACGGCAACCTCAAGAACTGGAATGCGAATCAACTGTACAACGGCAAATGGTGCAAGCTGCACACGTTCGCCATAAATCTCTTCCACTGGTACTGCGCCCTGCTGTGAAAGCGTGACTGCAGAGAACTGCGGGTCACGGTCATACCACATCGGGGCACCTTGTGGAAGATGATCCACGAACATGAGCTTACGCCCAATTGCTACGTAGTCTCGCTACGATTTTTTCGGACTATATCTTCTTACGTATTTCTTATAACAAATGGAGGAAAATACGCTTGACGTGTAAGTCTCTGAAGGAATAAGAATTTTCTTATTTTCCCTGCTGATTATTGATGTATTATGTTTTAGCTCTTCGGCACAAAATACATTTTCAACGTCCCAGCAATTTAGTCAAGTTTATTTTTATAAGGAAAGCCGAAAACCTTCCTTAAAAGGCTCAAGAAGGGTTTGCGCAACTTCGTGCCTACCCTCAGGAGTATTCAAAGCAGAAGCGAGAAGGAACTGTCTTTCATCAACTGTTGCCATGATTTTACTCCGCTACCGGCGCTGTGCCGTCGTAATATACTACAATACTCGTTGTATCACCGTCCACCGCTCCTGTGCTAGCAGTCAACGCCTTACCCATCACTGGCTGCGAACCGGCATCGACGTTAGTCAGCTTGCCTGTTGAGCCATCCGGGTAAAGCTTGTCGTTGATTGCAATAGCAATACCAGAAACAAACTGTACGGTTCTAATAATAGCAGGATCCATGAGGATCGATGCCTTTCCTGAGCCCTGAACCTCGTCCTCTTCAGGACGTCCACCAACTGGGCTACGACGCTCAATAGCAAGACCACGCATGTTGGTCGAACCAGAAGCATCGTCAAGCTCTAGGTTTCCACTAGAGTCAACACGCAGGACGAACCCACGCTCCCATACATCAGTGTTTGAGTCAGTGTCTACAGGGAAAGTGTATCGAATTTGTCCACCCATAAGGATTTCAAATCCGTCATCTCCTCCGAAACTTGCTCCGCGATCAAATGTAGTCGCCATATTTGTGAAACCTCCAAATCGTTCACTTAATTATGCGATCACTGTCTAGCCATAACCGTTATGACTAGAATAATAACTTATCTACGTGGCCCTTGGGTCCACCCAAACTTGTTATTATTTTCCACAACATTTTCCTTAACTTTTCCAAAACCTAAACCTCTTGAATGAGCCGTCACACTGTTACTAATAAAAGTTAACGGCGTCTCTGTTATTCCATTTTCAATCCCTACTCCCAGCTTTTCATGAACGAGATTCACCCTATCTTCAATTCCACCAAAGATTTCATCGTTGAGCATGACAAGTTCACTTGCTTTCTTTTTTACAAGATTTTCTGCATTTCCTTCACCAAGCTCACCAATCTGATACATCCTTGTTGCAAGTCTTTCCGACCTTGGCCATCTCATTCGAACTGATCTCTCGGCAATAAGCTTTTTATTCTTATCTCGGAGTTGAGCAAGTTCTGCTAGCCCGCTTTCCGCTTGAGCTAATTTACTTCTTAATCCTTTTACTTCTTTGAAGAGCATTGACGCTTTCTTCCTCATATCGGATGCGTAACGCGGTGCGCCAATTAACATTGCTGCGACACCCATCGGCCCACTCATCGGCCCTTCTGGTGCCCCTTGGAGAATTTCGTTTGCTGTCTGCTCTTCTACAGGCTTATCTTCTTTAGTTTCTGATACTTTACTTTCGAGCTTCCCCTTCATCTCGTTGTACGATTCGTCATTCATGAACGTATCTTTGAGTTCTGAAAGCGCATCCTCGATGGTGAGTCCATCAGAATAGCTAATCAATGTAGCCAAGAAATTGCAGATAGCGCCAGAAACATCAGCATTATCCAGCTTGTCTCCCATAAGCTCGCTGCTTACATCATCGGGAGCCAGGCCGTTACCAACCTCTTCATCTCCTACAATAGCAGGATTTCCGCCTCCGGGGTCTCTAGACAAATCAGATTCAATATTTGGCTCTGCTGCTGTTGGGTCAGTTTGAAGAGATTGGGCTGTTTTTGCTTCCCCCACTTCCCCTGGGCCGAGGAATACACTTCTTCCTTTTTGTCTCATATCTCTAAGCTCAGCCAGGAGATAGACAGGAACTAAGTTAGCAGAGGCTCTACGAATTCCGTCTTCTGAAAAAATTGAATCAGCAATTGCAGGAAGTTCATCATCATCAAATCCTAATGCTGCCACTTGTAAAATAGGGTGATACACTTCGAAAATTTCTTCGTCATAATTTGCCTTAACAAATGAATAGGCTCCATACTCCTCAAGAAGTTCTGCTACGCGGTGGGCTTCTGTATGTCCCATATCCTTGATTGCAAAGATAGGTGTATCCCCATCTGAAATAACCCATTTGTTAGGAGAGAGAGATGCTTTGTAGATGGGGGCTCCGTCTCTGTAGTCACGAGAAGCCCCTGTGTCGTCATTCTGGTATTTTGTCCACCCTTCCTCTGTCATCTCCTGCTGCTCTTCAGGGCTCTTCTTCATATCCTCATGCTTATCGTCAAACTTCACTTTGTCTCCGTCTGCTGATAGAAGTTCTTCGTCATTTTTTCTATCTGTAATTTTCTGAGCATACACATAATTTTCTTGCATAGGGTCATCTCCACCATAATTAATCCCCTGATGTTCACTCTGCTGCTGTGGTGTAGCATAACCTGGGGGAACAATAATATCATTACCGGCAGAATCCTTAGCCCATGTATGTCCGCTTTGCTGAAGTTCTTGTAAAAGCCTTTGTGCTTCATCAGGTTGCCCGTGTAACGTTGCATTAGCCTCATCATCGCCTAAATCATACATAGGCATCGGACCACCAAACCTTCCACCTAGTTTTTCATAGATGCCGCTAATTACTTTTGATTCATTGATGTCTGTATCAAGATGTGCTGTACGCACCTGAGAAACAGCTTCTGCCCAGATGTCAGTGTCCATTATAATGTCCATTTTAACTAAATCGTCCTTTGATCTTTTCTCTGAGTGCCTGTAGGCGCTCTTTGCTTAGATTTCTAACTCTACTTGCGGCTTTTTCTCCCTCGTACTGGTCACGCTGATCTCTAACAGATGATGGCTTCTCTTGTGTTGTCTGCTCGCGTTTATCTTGCAAGTCTCCATCAGCCATATATCTTTCATTCTTCCTTCCTTCAAGCTCAGGGTCTTCTAATGTATTACCTTTGTCCTGCCCTGGCTGCTCACGAAAGTTACTTGTGTAATTATCATTCGTGTACATGTTTTGGCCGTGCTTCTTTGTGAGGCGCACTCTCCTCTTCTTGCCAGCCGTTCCAAATCCAAATGAATTGTCTAAATTGCTTTGGACAGGCGTTTCTGGGGGAGCCTCTTTAGGAATATCAATATTGTTATCGGAAATATATCTTTCTAGAATTTGGGCTGCTCTCATTCCATCCATGCGAAGATTTTTAATGATTCCCATCTTGTGCATTCTAGACGGAAGCTGCGTATGCTTTATATTTCCTAATGTATATTCTCTATACAAAATCCCTGGGTGGGCGATCTTTACGGCAGAATGTTGCTTCGCCACCCCATCATTATCATCCCACCTTTTAATAGGAAGGGTAACTTTTTCACCTCGCCACTGCCTGGCAATTATATCTTTGTTAACCTGTGTGATGCTTCCACCACCATTTCCGCCCATGCCACTAGCAGATCCAAGTCTTCTAATTTTCTTCATCAATATCCCCTATGTATTGATTATCTACCCGCTCTGTCCCAGTAAAGATCAGCAATAGATGCCTCTCTGCGCCCATTATTAAATTGTTTCCCTTCTGGGCCATTATCTCCAGCTAGGATGTTTAGCACTTTAGCGTCTGGGTCTGCCCCCTCGCCTACAGTGATCCAACTCACTTCAATACCAAATACCCCTCTGTTATCTTCGCACGCCCACACGCCCTTAGGCCATTTATCCCTCAGGGATGGCGTATCTAATCTATCTGGGTGAAGGAATTGACCTTTGGCTGTCCTCAAATGTGGACACCACGATTCTTCTATTTCAGCTTTATTTCCGCAAACAGTGCAGTAAGAATGATTTACTAGTACGCCCATTGATACATCAGTTACAGAGCCTTTACGAACACTCTCGCATATACTCCACGCTCTATTTTTATCAGTGCGCACAAGCATTGAAATTCTTTTGTTATTTATCTCTGGCCAAACATCAGGAATGTCCCCTAGCACCTTTGTTTCGTCATGGTTTTCTAAATTATCCTTCCCCCTCCATGTCTCAAACGCATACATTCCATACTTAGGGACATATTTTAGTAGAGTTTCTTCCCAAAGGAAAAAATCAGAATTTTGGTTTCCACGCTTTTGCCCATACCCAGGATGGTTTTCCCTGGTTTCCATTTGGTCACCATGTAACCCAGCTACTTCTGTATAGAGATATCCTTCTTTAATAAAGCACACCGGCTCCCTACCAGCTTGGTGAGATGGGGCAATATTTTGAGCAGTGCGAATATTTGAAAATTCTCCACCATTAAATTTTGTTACAATACTACCTTTTGCTGTCTTGAACATCATCGGCGTCTTTCTCCTCTTCTACTCCTGGGAAAGATTTCTCTTTCTCCTCATCTCTTACAATAGAGGCTTTCTTCACTGTTCCGACGCATCTTTTAATCATTGCCATGGCTTAATTCTCCTTATGAAGCTGTTGTACTAGCTAACAAATAATATGTTGTTCCATTAATATCAACAGCTATAGTTGTATCTTGTACTGGTAATCCAGCGCCAGTAGGATCTCCCTCTGTGTTAATTCCTAACATCGTCACACCCGCAGACAAATCTACTGACCTAAGTCCCACTTGGTCAGCAGGTGCTGAAGTTGGTGGATCGCCTCGTAAAGTTCCCTCTGGCCTTGTAATTAATACTTGCCCTTGATCTCCATCAGTAGCTCCTCCAAGACTAAATCCACCATTGCCAGGAGTTAGAAGTACGTCACCTCCTAAACCACCTGTGTTTCCCCCTCCAGTAGCAGTACCACCACTTCCACCTTGAACCCTAGAATATCCACCATCTTGACCATCTTGACCACTAATCGTTCCACCAAAACCACCTATAAATTCAACTGGAATACCAGATGTATTATAAATGACTCCAGATTCACCTTTTACTTGGCCAGGCCCTGGTGGTCTAAAGACTATATCGACACCACTAATCACCACAGCGCTGTCTTTGATACTCAGCCTATCTCTACCAAACCAATCTTGGAATGAGATTTGTGAAGAAGAGTTATTTGTTGGTGACTTGATATTTACCTGTTGTCCAACTATCTCGATTTCTAAATCAAGGTTATCAGAAGCATCTGTAGCAGCAGGGCTTCTAATAATAACAGACCCCACGTTTCCATCATCAATACTCGGATGTAAAACAACATCTGGGTTACCAGTAATCGCAGCATTACCAACGAAGGACGTTAGGTCTCCTAAGTTCATCACGGAGGCATCTTCGCCACCATCATCAACCACTTCTACGACATTATTGAATATGTCTATCAGCCTCTTGAAATTTCCACGGTCACCCGACAGAGAATTTCCTGGGTCAAACGCCCATCCGTTCCCTGATGCAACAACCATGGAGTTCATGATGTCTAGTGTCTTTTTGAATTTTCCTGTGAGCATATTATTCCTTTACTTCTTTTCTTTTTTTGGCTTCATTACTGGCCACAAGGACAATCTATCCTTGCTTACTTCCAAAACCTTCGCATCAAAATTTCTTGGGTGCGACACAAATGAAATCTCGTACCCCACAAAATTCATCAGAATAGGGGCATCGCTACCAGGTATTCTCATAGGGGTTACTTCTCTAATCCCTATCGAAAGAAATCTCCACAGTTTCTTGTCAAGTAGGCTTGCCGCTTCTTCATCATCAATATATAATACAGCCTCTATGAAGTGTTTCTTCAACACATGGTTATAATTAACATGTACGTTATTCACAAATCCAATCACCCTATTCATCCCGGATTCGTGGTCTGTATTCACTGTCTTTCCCTTAAATGATTTGGCGCAAGAGTTTATAACAGCAAGAGGAATTATAAATCCTCCTCTTGGGCCAGGTGTATAACCTTCCGTGATGGCACACACACGCACATATCGAATACCATCATTCTCTACAGCCTGTGGGGCTGCACAGCTAGAAAAAACAATCACGAATACCAAGAACACTGTAAATAATTTCTTCATCAAATCTCCTTATCCCATCTGTGTTGCGCGATTACTGTCTGGTGGTCTCTGCGCTGAGCCTCCACCTAATGGAGATGGGGTAGAAGCCCCGCCCCCGCCTGGTGGTAATCCACCGGGCATTCCTGGCATACCCCCTGGAGGGGGGCCACCCATACCACCACCTGGCATTCCAGCACCCATTCCACCTGGAGGCATTCCACCACCTAATGGACCTCCGGCACCCCCCATAGCAGGCAGCCCGCCAGGGGCAGGAGATTCTGGTACGCCCATTTCTTTCCTTATTTTTTGCAGTTTATTCATGTATTGAATATCAATCTTATTCTGCTCAAGGAATTCCTGATACATCTGTTCTGGCGAGTAGTTGAGTAGCTTGTAAAGCTCTTCACGTGGAACAACACCCTGCTGTACAAGACGTTCTACTGTCTGAATCTTCTGCATTTCATCTCTTAGCTGCACCTTCTCCCAAACAATACGTGGAAGGTCTGGAACCTTCTGACTCTGGAACTTCCTAAATCTTGAATTTCTCTCACTATGTTTTTTGTATATTCCATGAATCTTACATAAGGGTTTGAACACCTTATGTATGAGCCATTGTTCCATCCGTTGTCTAAACTCTTCATAACGCCCCACCATAATATCCATAGCCACAGAAGACGAAGCAAACGATGGGCCAGACGATGTAATCATCGCCTCATTAATTCCCAGCCCTGCATACAATCTTTTAGTGACAAAATCAAATTCTGGTTGTAGAGGAAGAACACGCCCGCCTGCCCCTTCCATCTGGAATCTAACAGCGTGGTGGAATACGTATGCCTGGTTTGGCATGTGGTATTGCATCAGGAGCAGATTCTGGAAGTCGTTGATTTCTTGCTGATCGGCAGGCTTGTCAGGTTCGCCAAGATACCACATTTCTTTCGGCGTTATGTGGCGATCAACGATACAATTACCATGAATTGACAACTTCCCTTGTAACCTTGTGACAAAGAAACCATTTGGTACCTCTAAACAATAAACCTTTCCATCATAATCATAATTCTCTACAAAATTATCCTTATCCGATTTCCATGTACCATCAGGTTGTTTCTTGGCAGACATAAAGGAGTGCTCTAAATTCGCACTTTTATCACTGTTCCAACAAACTTTATAAATGTATTTACCACTATCTAATAATTCTGGCTTGTTTAAATTTGGATTGTACCCAGCCTTGAATACAATTTCCATAACATCATCAGCAAGGCGCTTAGAAACAGTAGCGTACCTATAATAAGATGAACCATTTTTTCTTTCTACTTCTGTGCCATCTCCATTCACTAGTGTAGAAATTATATTCTCCAAATATTTAGGTTTCAGATTTTTGATCCATTGCGGAATTTTTTTATCATAAGATGTGGCGCCAAAATTGTCTTTAAAATACTCGTAGTATTTTTTTCGGTAAGAAATTTGACTATTTCTATCAGCAGACTTCATTACCCACGACATAGAAGTGCTAGAACCGTATCGCGCCCCATCCTTATGTTTTTGAATATATGTAGAAAACTCCATAGGTGCTTCGTCACATACATTAACAATGTCGTCGAACCATTCGCTTTCTCTAGATTGAGTTATAGCAGTCATGTATGTTGTATTACAGTGACTAGTGCAACCCTCAGAAATATAGTACCCAGAAAACTTGAGGAAGTTCATAATTTCCCATTCAATATCTTCTATAAATACACTGTCAACATCATTTCCACCACCCCATTTTCCATTTGTACGCATCCTATATGTATGCTTAACTTCATCAGCCCTTACGACTTTCCAATCTTTATTAGTTGAAGTTCCCCTAATTAACATTCTATGATTTGGCGTTACATCAACATTGATGTTTCTGTTTTTGAATCTCATCATCTTGCCGGAATAGTCTTTTTCTATCAACTTGGTTGGGTTCAAATATTCAATCTCTTCCGTTTCTTTATTAAATGTCGCAACATCGTCCTGTAGCGTAATTTCTGCTATAGAAACAAACCCCCTATTGTTTGTTAGCACCTCTGTATCAGCACGATGGCACCACTGCCCCTCCCTAAGCTTATCTAGGTACATGAGGTCTGCCAGCACGCAGGAGAGGATACTTTCACCTCTAGCCTGGAACGGGTTCACTTCCCTTTTGAAATGGCTAATTTGAATCTCTGGAACAGGAATGTTTTCCTTATCTTTCACATATTTAATGATATCTGGAGGGAGATTCTTATATAGAGGGCCAGTCTTTCCATCATTAGGCCCGTTCTCTACAATTTTCTTCAAATCTTTATCTGGCTCCATCTCAATAACATATGGATGTCCTCCAGCATGAGCAAAGGAATGAGTGTTGAGAAACACCTTGTCTGGGTCAATAAGAATAAATTGTTGCCAGCGCGTTGGGTTTTCAGCATCATCAAAAAATCCAAAACAAAAGCACTCCCCTACAACAAAATATTCTACAGCCATTCGTATCATTAAGTCGTGCAAGTTAATATCATTCGCCATCTCATTTAAGAATTCAGCAAATTCAGGATCATCATGCTCAACACGGAACCTGGATAGAGGGAACGTGGAGTGTGTCTGGATTGCTGTGTGAACAATAGGGTCAAACTTGAAGTAATACCTATACCACTCATTTCTGTCCTTTCTCTTTGTAGGCTGTTCTACAGCTTGCCTAGTTCTGAATGGAGAGTGAAACCCCTGCATAACAGATGAAGTGTTAGCACCAGAAGCTCGTCTCTTCATGTGTTGTTCTAACTGAGGAGGTAGAGTGGTGGGTTTATACCCCTGCCTTGTTTTTGCTTTATATTCATCCCCATTTTTTGCTGCTGAAAATTCTGCATTTAAATTATCTGTGATAACCTCAGGGTGCGAATAGTAAGAGACAACTTGCTTTACAAGTTGTCCCTCGTTTTGTTCTTTTCGTGTCAGTTTCATCTTTCTTATCGCTCCGAAATTGTGTCACCTAACTCTTTTCTCAACCTAACAAGATCCATTAGGAGCCTGCTGTTCATGTCATTTGCTTGCATACCGTTCTGATACAGCACTTTCCTATATTCTTGCAGAATGTCCTGATCAACATTTTCATATGACGCAAGGTATTCCACAGTTCCTGCAAATTGCCTTGTAGCAAGGTCAAGATTTTGCATAGCATCCATTATTACTTGACCCTGCTGATCTAAATAAAACAATTGCGTAGCTATAGCGTGCCTATCCTGTTCAGAAAGCCGGGGCGTAGCCCCGGCTGTCTTTTTGTATAACTTCATATTAAATTACTACTGCTGCCTGCACTCTCGTAACAAGTTCTTCAACAGACGGTAGTACGAGGCCAGAAATTCCTGACGTTGCACGTCCAGAGAATGTACGAACGGCAGAGCCATCAGTGACAGCAAGGTCACGCATGAGCTTCATCTTAGAAATTCTACCCTTTGTAGTAGCTGTAACTTCATCACCAACATCGTCAACGATAACATTCCTATTCTCACCAGATGTAGTTTGTCTTAGCACCGACCCCATAAGTTGCATTGTAGATGCAGATGGAGCAGATAGCGCTACCTGTGTTGTAGCCGATGTAGTTGTAGCAGCATCAAACGCTGTAAAAATAGCCGTCACTCCGGAAATGTTCATTCCAACAGTCGGTGTCAAGTCAGCAATCTGACTCATGAGCAATCCTGAAATTGTATTAAGTTTATACACGCCAGTAGTGGCTGTCTCTGAAACAACTCTGCGAATTGACTGCTTAATAGATGGCGCATTCTTTGGACGGAATAACCCTGTCGTTCCAACGTCATCAATATAGAATTTCCCGTCAGCGTAAAGAACCGTCACATCGTTAATCATTTGGTTGAAACTTGCATTAGGAATTCCGCTCGTAGGAGCAAAATCTGTAAAGCTCGACGTGGCTGCCGATACAACGCCCGATGTAGCATTAACATACTGCTGAGTAGCCGTAGGCGTACCTGCCGCTACATCCTTCATAGCATCTACTTGGGCGCCTCCAAGGGTGCGTACGTATAGATCCTTGTCGTCAGCATCAGCGATCAATCTACGCACTGCATGACGGAGAGATCTCACTGTCTTATTACGTGTCACACTCTCGCTATCAGCAGTATCAAGGAAAATTTTATCATCTTGATTGATTAGCGTGGCATCGGTAAGCTGCTTCTTAATACTTGTATTTGCGCGTACTGTCATCTTATATTATCTCCTATTTACCTCTTACCTTTTGTTGTTCTAGAACTCTCCATACCGCCGATAAGATCGTGCGTGATTTCTACAACACGCCCAACCGTAACTTCGTTTGCTCTCTCTGAAATAGTTTGCAAAATCTTAAATGCAAGATCCCTCACTTGCTCCTCTGTCATAGGCATCTGATACACTGTATGCATAATTTCCATAATAACGCCACGGAGATTCTCAATCGACCTTCTTACCTCCTGCTCTCGCTTCGTTTCCGGAGCCCCAGCAGGTTTTGGTGGTTGAGCATCAGTTAATGCAGAAGGAGGGGGTTTGGGAGCCCCTCCAGTAGGATTGGCCCATTCTGGACCAGGAGGCCCAGGAGGAGCACCAGGTGGCCCTCCCATAGGTGGTTTTGCAGGACCGCCCATTGGGGGCGCACCTCCTCCACCAGGAGGAGCCATTTTCATTTGCATGCCAATAGGAGGAGACGCCATTGGCACCTGTCCCACTGGGGGCATTTGACCCATTTGGCCAAGAATTAGCTTAGCCTTTTCCTTTTCGAAATCGTTCTTATCCATTATGCTTATAACCCTACACATACAATAGCTCAGGGCATAAAAAAAGGACGACCATTTGGTCGTCCTTTTAGAGGATATATAGTTATTCTTTAATTCCAAGCTTCAAATATTGCCCTTAACGCTTCTTCTGGAGTGTCAAAAACCCCATAAATTTTGATGTTTCTAGCTGTTGGACCTTCGATAGTAGCAAATATTCCTGTTGCTTCATTCACTTCCTCATCATTATAATCAGCATATGGTAGTGCTTCAAAATAATCGTTAAACCAAGAAGTATCACCGTCTGGCTCTGACCACACTCCAAACATTGTATCGTTCCATGTTACAAGCTCATTTGGAGATATCCACTCATCAAGCCATATTTGTTCTTCTGTTCTTCCATCAACCCCTACTTCTTCCATTAATTCTTCTAGAGGGCCCGTACCAAAAACTTTATTTATGCTATTGGCATCAAATGCTATATGTTCTTCTGTAAACGGGATTGGGGCAAAATATACATACCGCCCAATCATATCTCTAAATTCATCATACGCATCAAGTTCTTCATTAATTGCTGGCAACATATATCCTGTGTGCCTCAATCCATTAAAGAAAAGGGGTAAATAGTGTTCTTCTGCACTAACACGATGAATAAAATTTAAATATTCGCCCAGAGGTTCACTATTCTCATCGAGGTAATCCTTGTACACAGATAATGCTTGAACCAATTCATCTCCGTGCAATTCTCCTCCAACAATGTCATAAAACAAGTTGGCTGGGTTAGACGTACCAAACACACGCCGTGTATATAATTCTATGATGCTCATATTTGTACTATAGTTATCCGCATGCCGCTACTCCACAAGAAAGACACTTTTTACACCCTTCCTGATACACTAAACTCTTCATCCCACATGAAGAGCAAAGTTCTTCACTTTCTTCTCCATCATCTACATATTTTTCTAACACTCTAGCAATCACCTTATTGAAACTGTTCATTGGTGTGTCTTTGTCCTTCCTTAATTGCTCAACAATATATTGTATCGGGGCTCCATACCTTAGGAGAGCACTAATCATGCGGCAGAAGGATCCATGTGTTGGATTGTTAAATACTGATACTATGTCCTTGATCTTGAATCCATCTCCATTCCCTACATGCAAGTCATATCTATTGGCTTTAGTTTTTCTATTTACTTTGTAAATCTCCCCATTTTCGTGTTTCTTGGAGATTTCGATAAATTCTGAATGCCCGGCAAAAATTTCGAAAGGGGCTTTATCCTTCATCCCAACAAGAATCGTCCAATCTTCCTTATCCACTCTAGCGCTATGAATATTGCACGGGAGAACTTCATTTCTTTCTATTTCTGGCAGTCCATCATCTACATCAACTAGAACGCCAGAACGACACTTATCACGATATACTGTAAACCCCTTACACCCAGATGTCCAAGCTTCCATGTAAATATTATTTACTGTTTCTTTCGTAGCATCCTCTGGCAAATTGCATGTACTACTGATTGCGTGATCTATCCACTTCTGAGCCCTTCTTTGTAGATCTACCCTTTCTTTCCAGTGAATTTCTCCTGCTGTAGCGCCATTATAAGGGTTTGTGTCGCCTTCACCCGAATATGCTAACCAGTCAGCATACCCTCTATGGTGAACAACGTATTCTTCCCAGGCATCACCCATATCATCTACACAATCAACTTTCCCATTCATCGAGCTAGGTTGAATTCTCTTCCTGCGCTTGTATGTGGTTTTGAATACGGGCTCGATTCCAGAAGAAGTCTGAGTAAGCATGCTCACAGACCCGCAGGGGGCAGTAGTGAGATTAGCAATATTTCTCCTACCATACTCCCTATACATCTCCTCAATACCTGCATACATGTCGTTATTGAAATATTGAGATAAAATCCTGTCTACAAACTTACTTCGATCAATTTTTTCATCGTAAGAAGGGAATGCACCTCTCTCTTTTGCCATGATAATAGAAGACGCATAAGAAGAACAACCAAGCGCGCGATAAACATTCTCTACAAACGTATTCCCAGCTTGGCTTCCATACCTTAATCCCATAGCCGCTACAACATCACCAACAGCAGTTACTCCTAATCCTGTGCGCCTTCCCATCTCGCATGAATTTCTTATTTTCAACCAGAGGTCAAACTCTATCTTCTTGATATCTGAATGTTCAGGATCCTTCATCAACTTCTTTCTGATCTTGTCAATTTTTTCAAGCTCAAGATCAACCATATCATCCATCAATCTTTGAGCCTTAATCACATGCTTATGGAAAAGGCCAAAATCAAACATGGCGTTCTTAGTGTATGGATTGACAACATATCCCATGAGATTTAGCAGGAGAAGCCTACAACTATCATAATTCGACAGAGGAACCTCTCCGCAGTTGTGAGCTATGTATCCATTAACTACTCCCCAATGCGTTTTTGGCTCTGTAAAATCGTACACATCAACGACATCCCGCGTCGTCCAAATCATTTTCGTAATTACAGGGGATTTTTTAATTATCAAATCTTTAAGATCGATCTGTTTGTGTTTATGAACAAATCCAATTTCGTTGTTGAAATTCACACAACCATTAAATCTAGATATGTTGAGATCGTAACTCTCTCTACATTCGTACTCTCCATTATAGAATTTAATCTTCTTCGATTTATTTGTTGTGTAATACGCAGAAATACCAAAATCTTTTTCAAGAGTCTCTTGAAGTTGTAGAATTAATGTGAGACATGTAGACTTAAATGCTATCCTATGTCCTTTAATTATACAACCATTGGCGCTGTACAAGCCTCTTAGAAATGCTGATTTGCCAGATTTAGAAAAATTACAATATTGTTTAGGCAAAGTGCGGTATGGCAAAGTTTTCTCACTAAAACCACAGCCCTTACAATTCTCATAAAATTCAGAAGTATAGAAAGATCTCCCATCGTCACCATCCTCTCTTCTAAAGCCAAATAGGTCAAGAATATCATCATCCTTTTCACCGATATTTATTTCAAATCCACGATGCCCAGGATGTAAATTATCGTCCAGGCGAGATAGGTTTCCATCACCCTGAATAAAACCTAGTTTAACAATATGTTTACTCTGATCATAAAGCGGGGTAGGTGAAACAAAAGGCATGAGCCTTTTCCCTTTTAAATGCTGGGCTTTTACTTCCTTGCCATCATTAGTCATCCAAACATGATTGGGTGTGCACACTGTCTCTTCACCTAAGCTATTTTTAAGTGTGATAACTTCCTTTTTCCCCGATTTCCATACCCTAGACTTTGCAGTATCGCCATCTTTATTGATTATTGTTATTTCGCCTAAACCTTCTAATTCCTCAAATGTCTTATATCCTTGGTCTGTTAGCAAAAACTCATTAGGCCCAAAACACGGGTTTGTTGAAGTGCTTTCATAGCCTTCATATACGTCTGCTGGAGATTGATTCCTCACATTGTCCCAGAACAGTATTCCAGGCTCTGCCATGGAGTGAGCGCTGTCAATAATTTTATCCCAAATGCTGCGAGCCATGACAGTCTTCATTATTTTAGCCTCGCTATCTTCCTGGGCATTTACAGGCCAACGTAACACATAAGGTTTATCTGCTACTGCTGCAGACATGAAATCATCTGTCACCTTAATGCTGATGTTGGCACCTGTGACCTTTTTTAAGTCACGCTTGATATTGATAAATGTCTCAATCTCTGGATGCCTGACATCGATAGTGAGCATAAGTGCTCCGCGCCTGCCCTTTTGAGCCACTTCGCGCGTGCTGTTGCTGTATCGCTCCATGAAACAGGAAATACCATCTGTCGTCTTGGCAGCGTTGAGAACGCCCATATCCTTAGGGCGAATATTGGAAATGTCGAACCCGACTCCACCCCTGCGTTTCATAAGCTGAATCATCTGTTGGTCTGTGTAACAGATGCCGCCGTAGCTGTCCTTTGGTGGAGCCACTACAAAACAATTTTTACAAATCAACCCCTCTACTGAATAAGAATGATCTCCATTAACACCAATAGTATATACTTTTTCATCGTCAATTTGAGCCTTAGATTTTCCAGTGACCTGAACAAATTTAACACCATCAATCTCTATAAAATAGAGCCTGCTAGATTTAGCATCCCTGGCAATTTTTACTCGATTATCAGTATATTCTTTGGTTACATAATCAATAATTCCGTGATTTTTTGGCCAATCTATCCTCCAAGTTTTACCAGAATTAGAAATGCCTAAAAGCATCCCTCTTGACCTTCCTAGATGATAGAAAGATTTAATAAGGCCCTCATTATGTAGTACAACTCTGACATCCCCTACTTTTGTCACTGTTCCATCAGACGAAATCAATCCGCCAAACAAATTCATGACCATTTCATCATTCCAACCATTAACGCGCTCTACCATCTTCTTGCCACCACACCCGCGACCGAATAACTGATTAAATACTTGAGCAACAAGATGCGAATGAAACACTACCTGAATGGTTCCATCAATATGACTATTATCATTTACATCGGCTTTTAGTCCAAACATTTTTTCGCCATGTCGAACAACAAAATCGACCAAGCTAACTCTTTCATGAGATCCAAAAGTAAATGTTATGCCTCTCAATACATCATGATCTGAAAAAATACAACCATCGCCATACCATAGCCCTAAGAAAAAAGCAAAATCATTATTGATTCTCCAGATCTTATTTACAGACTTCTTGTGCCTTTGTTTGCACTTTGTCCCTAGGTGATTTGAATAGTTAGTAACCATGGTTACTTTATACTCTCCAACATCTAAGGAGTACTTATCTGGATATTCTAAGACAGATATATCTAATGCCCTAATGGCGCAATCGATACTTTCAGGATAGGAGTAATTAGGTATAGCTACATAATCACCTTTACGTAATTTGCCTACACTATTCCATTGCGGAGACTCACCCCATTCAATTTGTTCTTTAGTAATAGACCAAAACTCATGATTTTCAGTAACTTGCGTATTTGGGGTCTTATAGCACTTGAAGTCATATACAGTTCTCCCCCCTAGGTCATTCTCGTGAATTTGAGAAATTTCCTTATATCTTCCTCTGTGTGTAATAATTCGATCACCAATCTTGGCGTCTTCGATATTGATCACACCGCCATGCTCTGTATAGATTTGTGTTCCTTTCACAAAACAGTTAGAGAGGCTTTGATACTGATAATCATTGCCTATAGCGCTCATGGGAGATCCCTGCGGTACGATATATTTAAACCCCTCTAAAAGACCGTATATTTCCTCTTCGCTCATCGGATTGGGATATTTGCTCTCTATACGTGCAAATTCCTTAGAAAGCCTTCTGTGCATCATGGAGGGATCATCCTCCATAAGGCTCCCATCATTATCTCTCAATGCATATTTGTCTATCCAAACATCTGTTGCCAATTCATCATTATCAAAATATTCTAATGTCTTCTTTTTTACGTCTTCGTACTGATACATGTCACCTCAAGGAGAAGTTATACTTATTCTACCACTCTGTTTTACTTTTGTCATTTTGTTTTGATCTGCGCCCTTCTTCTTGTCTCCGCCTATATTCTGACAGGAGGCTTGCCAAGGGCAATACTTGCACTCGAAATCATATTGATTGTATGCAATGCTTGGAACGAGGTTTAGTGCATGGTATGTCCGCACTTTCTTTATCATGGATTTTAACCACACAATAATACCATCATCTCGTTGGCATGTGTAGGCTATGTGCCTGCTATCATTCTTATTCTCGTAATAAATTACGGCTTTGTCAAGATCTAATAGCCACATGTAGAGGTTGGCCTGAATGACGTGATCACGCTTCGGCCCATCTTTCTCTACCTTTATAAATCCCTTGTCATTGATGCTCTTGATTTCCAGAACAAGAGAGTTATCTCTGTCAATGATAATTCCATCAACATAGCCTCGGATCCCCCACTCTTCGGATTCGAGCCTCACCTCAATTTTATCATCCGAAGAAACGCCAGAGAGGATTAGAAGTTTTTGAATTCTATCATGAATAGCATGTCCAAGGCTAAACACTCTAGCTAACTTGGGCCAAACAAATTCTTCGCGTTCCTTGCGTATATAATGCCAGAACCAAGCTCTCTCACATGTTGACCTAGAAATAAATGAGGGAGAGAACCCATTAGCGCTCTTCCCTCTTTTTTCCTGTTCGATTTGATTGTGCAATAGATACAATAGGTCAATTGTCGTCTCAAATTCGCCACTTCTCTGAATCTTATTTTTATCTATCCTCACCCTCTATTACTCCCCAATTTCTATATTTCTTTAACCATTCTCTCAAGAATTTTTTACCCACACGCTTTTCTTTACCTCTATATTTGTAATGAACATTGATTGATGATCTATAGTGGTCATCGTACTCAAAGTGCACGTGGGTGTCTGTGATTTTGGTCACAGTAAATGCTATGTCCTGATTATTCCAGTGATATTCAAACCGGTCACCCACAATAAGTTCGTCTGTTTCCGTCATCTAATTCCTCCTCCCAATAATCTACCAAACTATCTCTGAATTCTTTTACCCCATCTCTGTCGTAATTCTTAGGCATCAATGGATTCTGTGTATTGTTCACATCAGGAATCTCAATCGGCACATGGCTCACCCTGACAAACGTCCGCACTTTCCCCTCTGGAACTGTTGGCCTCTTATGAATTATATACGGATCACACACATACTGGTTACTCGCAAGCATAGTATCCACAACAAATGGAAATTCCGAATCACAGTGCTGGAAAAACTTATTTCTTAGGATTGAAGTCTTTAGGAAAAACAATGCCGCATCGAGTATATTCTGTAGGATATACATTACTCCACAAATAGTTCTGCTCAGGAAGGTGAGAGATATTCATTGAGAATCCATCTACGTGCCATTCGTCATCCGTTACTGACCTGACAATTCCATGCCTAATAGTTACGTAGACAAATGAGTGCCTTATTCCAAGAGTTTCTGCCTGATATTTCTCGGCAGACATGATGAGGGGAGCAGCCCACTCAAGTCCGTAAGGAATATTATAGCCAGAAAATGCTTCCTTGACGAGCAGCCTAAGAACGTACTGATCGTTGTATGGGCACGCAAGATCAATTCTCCCTATATGTTCAGGGCCATTATTGCATTTATACTGGTCAAGGTTGAGGATATACCTCCCTCTCTCTGCAATACCCATTATTGCCTCGCTCTAATGTCGCTCAGGTGTTCGTTGATCAGAAGCTTCCCATTCTCGAACACTGTACGGAGAGCTTCGTTGTCCTCAGGATTTACTCCCTCACGATCAGTGAAGAATGTCCCGTCATTATTTGTGTAGAGCATCAGGCGACCCTTCTTGCTGTGCTTAGCCTTAGATGTTACGGGATCCTTGAATACATCCCTCTCCTCACCATTAACAGTGATGGAGCTACACTTCATGGCGAACTGGCACGTGTCCCTATCCATCTTCTGTAGCAATCCGCCACCACAACCGAATGCCAGGTTATCTGCATCATAGCCCGCTTCCTCAATCGTTACAAGGATTGTCTTGAGCATCTCAGCATCGATGCCATCACCCTGGATAACTCTAACATTATTTAGGAGCCTGTAATTTTTACTGTTCGTTGTGCTGCCAAACTTCTCCTCAAGGAGCTTCAGACACTTCAGTACAACATCCGGAGGATGTCCGCTATCAGGACGGATTACAACCGTCGCCCCAGAAGCAATCACCTCTGCCCTTAGTTGTTCGCCCCAAATCTTCTCACACGCATTGTAGATATCATACGAGTCAGACACAACAGCGAGAAGGCTTCCCTCTCGCCCATATGCTTTGAGCATATTTCTGTACGCCTCAGCCTCGTTCTCCTTACCCCAAGCAGTGATCGTGCTATGCTCAGCAGCAGGAATGGAGAACCCAGGCATCTCGTCGCCCAGGATGTCTGCCTGGTAGTAGTGGTTGGCGTACACCAGTGCTTCAATGGTGTCTGTGCCCATGAAATTCACAAGGTGAGCTAGGCCACCAAGCCCAGCGCTTTCCCTTGAGGATACGCCACGAGCGCCAAAATCATGGAGCTTAAACGGCAACCCGTCAAGGCTTTCAGATGTACAATCCATGTACGTCTTAATTGTTTCTTTAATCCCGTGCGACAGAGTAGCCACAGTTGTCGGGTACCAGATAGCCCTTAGCAGGGCTGTCTCGATGTACGAAGTGAGCGCGGCACACTTAGGATCTGTATTCTCTAATGTCACGAGAACATTGGATACAGGAACTACCGTGCCTTCTGGGACTGCTCTGATTCGGATCGGAAGTGCACCGTCATAGTGGTAGAGAATATGCTCCCACATCTCTCTATTAAAATCCGCAAACCCATGCTTCTTGAACACAGCCTCTGCTTCATTGATATCCAACAGAGTAATTCTTACACCCTCTAGATATTCTTTAATAAATGCCTGTAGCCCAAAGAACAATGTTGCGGGGTACTTCCCACCTCGCGCCTCAATGTATGAGAAAACATATTCTGTTCCCTCAGGATATTGCTTGTAATGCGAAATCTTGTAGCTATCCGTATTGAGAATGAAATTATCTTTGTAAATCTTCATATCTATCCCCTTTATCCAATATTATTTTTCCACCAAAAATCAATTCTCCACGTACATGGGAAATGCTTAGCACAATGCCACTGATACTCATGTTCCTTTTTCCACCCGCCAGGATAACACCGTTCATTACACACCCATGAACAATAAAAATATTCGATTAATTGCTCGTACCTCCAAGCAAGAAACCCCTTTCTTTTGTCATCCCATCCGAAAAAATCACACACTCTAATAAATACATCAATGAGTAATGATTCTTCTCTAAATACTTGTATTCTATCTTCCATTAGAAATCAATCGGTGGATTGTGAGGAAATTTATATTCTTCTATTCTTACGTTTATCGTACCGCGTGGAATAAGGCTTTTACCACTGTAAGGATATTCTTTCGTAGTAGATGCATCCAAATAATCCTCTGCTAGCTTACGTGTATCAAAAGTAGCAATGGGTTCATCATAAACCCCCCACCCACCGTGATTTACTTCAGCCACAAGCCTAAACATTATTTTAGCTCCAGTCCCAGAACTCGTTTAGTTGTTCGACCACTTTATCTACGTAGTAACCAAATTTGTAATAAGCAAACGAATCTTTTTCACTATGAAGTTCAACGTGCATTTGTTCCTCGCCAAGATAGGTGTCAAATCCTGTGATTCTCATCCTATCAAAATATATTACTTTTCCTTTGTAATTTGCTGGATATTTCCATCCAATAAATTTAAATTCAGTGCCTACTTCAAGATCCTCTCTTGTTATCATTTTATTTCTCCTTACAGCAGATTATTAGATTCTCATGTTCAATGTTTGGAACAAAAGCCTGACCAACCCCGTACGATTTCGTACTCACCGGCTTTGCCTTGTTTACCCAAACTCTCATACCCTTCAATTTGAATCCCACATCTTCCATTTCAACAGCCAACCTGTGTGCTAGAGGGATATATTTCCCGTTGTGAAACCTGTCACCCATAAAGAAACAGAAATATTTTCCGGTTTCAAGGATACGGTACACTTGCCTGCCCACTCTTTTGAAATCTCTCACATAATCTTCAAGGTGTTCCAAATTATTCGGCCCAAATGGAGGAGAAGTTAAAACAAAATCTGCACTCCCATATTTCAATGCCTCTAAATACCTCTTTGCGTCCTCGTGAAACAGCTTAGCATTCTTTAGGAGGTTAAACCCCACCTCCCCTTCATCGTCCTTCACAACCTGCCCATGATACACACTGTATTTCTTTCTCATCTCATTGAAAGTTTGAATATATTCCTTCTCTTTTTCAATGCCCATAGACGGACGCCCACACATAGCTGCACCAATAAGAGTAGATCCTACATTTGCAAATGGATCCAGCACTGTATCCCCGCCTTGTGTAAAGAAACAAATCACATCCCTCATCACCTGTGGCTGCTTTGTCCATCTGCAAATTTTTCTGTCTGGCCAGGTTAGATCAAGGGGATAATTCGTCTCCCAAATCGTCTTTGTGAAATGGATCCACTCAGACGTACTAAGCTCATTGAGTTCATTTCCCCTTATCATATATTACGCCTCTACTTTCTTCTTTGGACGTCCAGCAACCTTCTTCTTCGCAAGCTCCTTCACAGAAGCAAGCTCGGCCCTGAGATCAGCAATCTCACGCTTCATAACAAGCATCTGTTCAACGTCAACCTTCTCCTCTAGGCTTCTCACTGCGGCTGTCAGCTTGTGCAACTTGTCCGCCAGGAGATCCGTCCTCTGAATCATCTGCTTGTAGTGGCTGCCGCTCTTCTTCATTTCTTCCATGTCCTTTCTCCTTTATAATTTTGATAATGTACACATCATACTCATTTTTGCCATTTACGCTATACACTCTGCATTCATCGTCTTCGCCATAGCAAGATGCCACAACAACTGCGTTATACAACGTTCCCTTCGTATCATTATTCTCGAAAAAATGCGGAAACTTCCTGTAATATCTATTTGAAAGTAAATCTGGGTAATAGTCAGGCATGAATGCTTCTAATTTTTCAACGTGTGTCAAGAAAAACTCTTCACCCATAGTAATACACTGGGCAATTTTGCCATCACCTTCTAACCTTGTCATAGCCTCATTTATTAAGGATTTTGCATCGCTCCCAGTAAGCTCCCATCCGTTCACTTTTTTTGCCTGAAACTCAGACGTAACACTGAACAACATTATCAGACATCTCTCATATTATTATTGGTTAGTTGCACCTTTAATTTACATTTATTACAAGAAATTATTTTATCCATAGAAGCGTATGCCATCTCACCAATCGATTCCCACTCTATATGCTTCTCGTGTACAGAATGAGTTTTGGTGTTAATACAGGGAATTGAAAAAACCACCCTACCTTCTTTGTTGAGCATAGGCCCAACCCTTTCACCTTTGTAATACCAGCTTTGTTTATCATTGCTGGGACGCATCATACCCTCCTTGGGTTATGCACCTCGTTTATCTTGCTCGGGTATGGCTTGCCATCAATATCATCGTGCAGCATTTTGTCGTCTCTGAGCCTCATATTCTCGTCTACAGGTCTTTGATCATCCTGTACTGGAGCTTCTTTGAGGTATTGATCATCGTCTTCTTCAAGCTGCTCATCATGACTGTCGCTCTGTTGAGGGTTTTGATGGGCTAGTCGCTTCTGCATAACCAATTCTAACATGTATTCAGAAAGAGCCTTATCGTTTTGCTTCTCTGTAAGTTTACCATGCTTTATCCGGTTTTCAAGCTCTTTTATCCTATTTTTGTTTCCCTGAATTAGATGTTGCAAATCAAACACCTCGTCTACCGGCACTACATTTACAACCTCGGCCAATTTAGGATTAAAGTACTGCTCGATCTCCTGACTCAAATTCGTCATCGTCCTCCTCCTCCTCGTCATCAGAACCGAATATCACTATGTCATCACCACTCGCATATTGGTCATTGATAAGTCTGAGAATCATTTTTTGATCAATCTCTGGTATATGCATTAATTCTTTTTCTTCATGCTGTTCTATTTCCATGAGCGTAACAATGGCAAGAATAGCAATATTCTGTAGGAGAGACTGAACATGTGAGTCAGTGGGGATTCTGATTCCTCCCTTCGTGATTTTTCTTAGTTGGTCAATCTTACTACTCATTGCGATCATTGTTCCCACTGATCCAAACTCTTTGAACTTATCATTCCAATTTCTTGTGTACAAAATGAATAATTCAAACACCTTAGCCTGGAACGACTCAATATCCTGCCCCATCTCAAACAGCATTCATCATCTCCTCCACCAGAGCCTCAAATGTATATTCTGGTTCCCATCCTAATATTTTTTTTGCTTTCGTTGCATCGCCAAGCAGGAGGTCAACTTCGGCTGGTCTGTAAAATTCTTCAGAGATAGTAATTTTTGGTTGAAATCCATTTTTAGTAATATATCCACCAACTTCATCCAACCCTTCACCTTTCCATTCCCATTTCGCAGGAGGGTAATGGAATTTCATCGTTGTTTCTACGAAATCTCTAACGCTATGTGTTTCTCCTGTAGCAAGAACAAAATCATCAGGTTCATCCTGTTGGAGCATCAAATATGCACCTCTCACATAATCTTTCGCGTGTCCCCAGTCTCTCTTACTATCTATGTTGCCAAGTTGAAAAGGGACTCTCGCCCTCATACCTTTCACAATCTTCTGTGTAACAAAACAATCGGTTCTGCGCGCAGATTCATGATTAAACAATAATCCACAACAAATGAACATGTTATAAGATTCTCTATAATTTACCCCTGTCCAATATTGCGCTACTTTCGCTACACCATACGGAGACCTAGGATAAAATGGCGTAGACTCTTTTTGCGGGGTTTCCTGCACCTTACCAAATTGTTCTGATGACCCAGCTAGATATACTTTGGCATCTGGTCGTAGGCGGCGCACTGCATTTAAGAGGCGTATCACACCTAGGGCGTTCACATCCATGTGGTTAATAGGATTATCCCAACTATTACCTACAAAACTATTGGCAGCGAAATTATAAACTTCTAGTTCAGTTTTGTACGCATCTATGTGGATTCCAGACTTACTTAGGTTTTCACCCATTTGTCCTGGTAACTGCGCAATAGCTCGGTGTAATGATTCATCATCTGACAGATCACCTTCTATAAGTGTTATCCTGTCTTTTATGTGGGCTATTCTCCAGTGATTAGGAGTAGCGCTTCTTCTTACTAGCCCATATACTTCATATCCCTTTTCTAACAACAGGTCTGCCATGTAACTTCCATCTTGCCCCGTGATTCCCGTGATTAGTGCAATTTTTCTAGTAATCTTCCTTCCCCCTCCAAATAAAAACAGGGAGGCGGATGACCCGCCTCCCCATATTGTACAAATCCTCTAGTCGTCCTTACTGCCGTGCTTACCCTTGTGATGCCCCTTGCCCTTCTTCTTGTGCTTCTTCGGCTTACACATAGGCGCAGGCTTCTTCTTATGCTTCTTTTTAGGAGCCTTGTGCTTCACCTTAGCATGCTTCTGGCTCTGGCTCTGCTTTTGGCTCTGAGTGGCCGTACTCTTACTCTTGCTCTTACTATTAGAAGTAGAAGACGATTCAGCACTTGCTCCACCACCAGTTACAGTGGTATCGCCGTCACCACCACCATCTACACTAATATGTTCCTCGTGCTTATCCGGTCCACGAATAGCCTCCCAAGAGAGCCCATACACAGCACTGGAAGCAGTCGAGAATACACCCTCAACAGCCGTCGTTGCCATGTCCTTCTGACTCCATGAAGCCTTTAGCTCAACAGCACCGCTCTTTCGAGATTCAGTACCATCGGCCAGCACTTCCGTAGTGAAACTCTCCTCTACAAGCATAGTCGCAGCAGGAGCACCAGCGGGACGAGCGTACATGGCGTGAAAAGTCTTACCACCAATCGTAGCGAGTTCCTCATGAGTTGTCGTACAACCCATTACAGTTAAAGCGATAAACAACATAATCACAATGCGATACATATTTCCATCCTCCTAAAAGTTTTCCACAAAATATATTACAGAACTTTGTCTGCAACGAAATAGTAAACAAGAGTGCCAGATTCTTCAACGTCATTGTTGATGAACGTAAGCGACTCGCCACAAATGTGCTCAGCAGCACGCCGAGCAGCAATCATTCTCCCTTCCTTTTTCGAATACTCTCCACGAACGTAGAAAGACATTCCTCCATAATCAGCCGCACGCTTGATACCAATTTCTCGCTCGATTTCAGGATACAGCTTTACAACCGTCACCTTATTCGGAAAATCTGCATTCGCGGTGTCGATGACAAGATCACCATTAGTCTTTCTGATAGTGGCTCCTCTCGGAAGAAATTCCCATGACTCAAAAGTATCGAGGTATTCAAGGAACTGAATTACGTCCTGATTACTCATAACATCTCTTTCATCAACTAGAGTGAGGTATTCAACCCATCCAAAACAGGAGAAATCCACACCATCACCATTTTTCACTACAATTTTAATCATCTTCTTCCATCCTCCTCTTCCTTACAACTTCTGGATTATAAGCTGCTAGGCGCAACCAATCCAACCCCTCTCTCGTATCAGGTGAATGATAATCCCATTCCTGTTCATGGACGAGTTCTCTCCAGTCAGACCTTACTCCACGGATTTCAAACCGCCTAGCAAGTTTATTCAAACTGTACGCCCAATCGACAGGTCTGACACTAATATCATCATGCAAATCCTGAATGGCACGAAGAAATTCCAAATCATACCCCATCTTCCCCAATGCCCAACCAATACCACCATAATTGCACGCATATCCTTCGTAAGACGATTCCCACGATTCATATGACTGCTCCGTAACTGGAGGGAAAAGCATCCTAACTGGAGAGTATCTGGATTCATGAGCAATCATAAATTCCTTATCTCCTGCAAACTTCTGCACGCGCTTCTTGAATTCTTTTACTCCGTCTGCCGTATCTCTACGCTCATAGAGTAGAACAATCTGTGAAGTGCGATACCTTCTTCCCGTCCAATACTTACCCCTAGGCAATTCATACCTAATGCCAAACCCCGGGGCATAACAACGTCCCTGCTTCAACATAGCCGGCGCTACATAATTGAAAACCTCCTGGTTAGTGACGCGCCGCTTAGAAAATCTCTCTCCCACATCTTTACTTTCTATAATACGCTTTAACATAAGCATATCTCCTACTGTACAACTTCCTAATGAATAGAAATATTTACTTCAAACCCATCTGACGTTTCAGAAATTCGTCAATATTCTTCAGTTCCTCGTCCAACATCTTGCTCAAACTATCAAAGCTCGCATCCATGCTCTTTAGCTCAGACTCAGCAAGATCAATAAAGGGCTTGCTCACTTCTTCAACAATAAGCTTGGCAGCAGGAAAGGGCTTGCTCACTTCTTCAACAATAAGCTTGGCAGCAGCTTCATACCCCTCTATTTCCTTCTTCATCCCACTGTTTTCTGCTGCCATCTTTTTGATGTCGTCAGCTAGCTTCTCTGCTCTAGCCTTCCATGCCGCAAGTTGCTTTTCAGCTTCCTCTGGCTTCTTTTTTAGAGCATGAAAATCGTCTTGTGCCTGGTTCCAAAGATACTTGAAGAAATCTCTATCAGTCTTCAAAATCTTGATCACAGAATCCCTGTCACGCAGATTACTCAATAGGCTGATAATTTTTTCTGCCTTGGCATCGATCTCATCATGATCGATCTTACGAGCTAGATCAGCCTTCTTTAGAGCGTGTTCAGCCTTTTCCTTATCGATCTTTTCCGCCCTGTACTTCTTGAGCAAACCCTTATACTCTGAGTCGTTATGCTCTACTGTACCAAGCATCCGCTCGATGCGTTCAGAAAGTGCGTCATTCTCACGCTTGAGATCTAGGCTTTCCTTGTTTAGAGCCTTCTTCTCCTTCTTGATTTCCTTATTTTCCTTCTCAAGTTCATCATTCAGGTCAAGATTCTCTTTAGCGATCCTTTGGGCGTCCTTGAGCTTCTTCTCAAGTGTGTCAATATAGGTTGACGCCTCATTTATCAGTTTTTCCAAATCCATGTGTTTTTCCTCCATTATTAGATTATACACCATTTTGCTTCATGTTTCAAGTTCTTTTATCAGTTTTTCTACAAAAAATCCCCCGCACACCTAATGTGCAGGGGATTTAGGACAAGCGAAAGAAAGGGGATAGATATACAACGCCCGTGGGCATCGTACACGTATACAATAGCACGTCAATCCTTGATAAATGTGTAATATCTGATCGCCGAATCATGCCAATTATCTAGAACCACTTTCACGCTTCTCTTGTACGTCGCTTCCCTTTCTTTCATGTCCAACCCTGGCACCTTTACTGCCATTTGAGCGTCCCACTGCCAACTATCACCCTTTGGCCATTTTTCATTATTTTTTAGCCTATTTGGATAATATTTCACTTTTATTGTTTCACCCTGGAACTTATTACTCTCTAGCCTCTTACCATCAAGAGGCCCTCCTTCAAGAATGATTAGATGTTTTTCACTCATTTTCCTCTTTTAGTTCTCCTGGGAATAGCACCCTATACCAGCTATGAAGCTCACTTGTTGGTAGGTGAAATGTAGAATCTAGCCCTGCAAAAAATGCAACACAAGGATGTGCCTTCATAATAGCATTCATATGCCACGCTGCCTTGCTAAGTTCATACCTCATAATAGGACGAGCCATTAGAGTGAGCCCATATGGCACATACACTCGTACAGTATGAGTTGAATAATCAACATAGTATGCTGGGGTTCCAATACAATAGTGCCCTTCCACGTTAAGACTGCTGATTTCGTCAGCAGGACCCGACCTCTCCCATTCCTCTTGGGCCATTGTTGACAATTCTCCATTCGGTGGAAAGGCAATACAGCCAGAAAAAAGCACAGCAATAAACACACCAAGGATCACATTTCTCATTTCGTTTCTCCACAATATTCCTCAGAAATCAACATAATCAAGGCATCAGGATTTGAACCTGAGTCTACGGCCTCCAAAGCCGTCGCGGTAGACCAAACTTCGCCATGCCCTGTGTTACCTCTCCGCTCACATCCCTATCAGTTCCTCCCTTAAATTGGCCGTCGCCCAGGTTGTGTCGCTACGGGGAGAGATATGGTAGACCCAACTGGAATCGAACCAGTGTATTTTCACTTCATCAGAGTGACGCCTTACCGTCTTGGCTATAGGTCTGTATTTTTTATAGCAATCTCCCCTTCCTGTAAAGATCTATCCAACCAAATTTCTGCTTCCTCACCTTTATTTCTGAAAGTGCCCATATATCCTGTCATAAGCAACACCCTTCTTCTGCAAGGATCGAAACAACTCATTTTTCTCAATTTCATAAATACTTTCGGGTGCATATATACATCACCAGCTTCCCGAGACAGATTGTTCACCGCGCATTCAATTTCTTCATCGCCATGCGCAGTTAACTTTCTCACTGAGTATACCCCACATATTCGTATTTGTCAAGGGCTTCCTTCTCTATTTCCATCAATTGTGCAATTTGGGCGTCTGTGTACATAAGTTTTTCTTCTGTTGTCACACCGCGCCTGCCGAAATTGGAAATACCTTCTCGACTATATTTTTCTCCAACAAGATCTAAGAATCCAATAAAATCATTCACTAATGTTTCATATCTACCAACCAAAAGTTCTCCTGCGCCCATATCTTCATAGTCATCCACAAAACGCCTGTACATACGAGACACATATGCCCTTTGGCCCTTGCCATCAATAACATTATTTACATATCCGTCAAAAGTATCACTTTTCCAGGTTTCGTCTTCTGGGCATGGCGTCCAGCCCAACTTCCTTCTTCTCCTGTAATAGCTCTTATACCATGCAAGAGGGTGACGAACAAAAAGCATAAATGTGCGCTTATTTCCAGTATTGAATTGATGAGCTTTAGGGAAAGACGTGTGCCCTGTATCCTCAAGCGTGTATGCTCCGTGAACATGTTCTTCTGCCACGCGATTTACCCATGTGCCGCCTGTTCTGGGTACGTGTAGAAAAATTGAATGTGGCATTACCATTAACGACATTTACGTAACTCCTTTGCACATAAAGACTTATGGAGCCTCCAGTCGGCTACGATCCGACATCTGAAGATTACAAATCTACTATTCTACCCATTGAACTATGGAGGCGAAAATGGTACCAGGGGGTAGAATTGAACTACCTTGCAACAGGGTTATGAGCCCTGGCCCCGTCCACCGGTCCCTGATATTGCGACTGGTCACTAATCCTTATCGGCGCATCGCTGACGCCGCCTATCGTTCACTCACCTGATGGCAAATAGAATGCAGTAGGTGATCAAACATACCACAAACCGATAGGGTGATGGTAGCGAGAGGTTGGATTCGAACCAAACGATCTCCAGGTTATGGGCCTGGTGAGTTACATCCTGTTAGGGATGTTACCACTTCTCCACTCCGCTACTTATCTCTTAGAACAAAAATAGGCACTCCATCAATAATGTCAATACCTACTCTTTCGTCCCATTCTCTTTTCCTTCTATCCACATATGAATCCCAAACAACATATCCATTTCTTTCTTCCTTCTGTCCTGGCAGTAACTCGTTTTTATATGAAAGATGCTTGTCGTAAAATTCACTAGCCATTGGCTCATAGTCATCCACTACCATTGTGTCTAAATCAGAATTATCTCCAAACCTTTGCTCAACATACCTCATGAAAGTACGCTTCTCACAATCTTCGTTAGATTCTTCGCAAATTTCCCTTTCCTTCTCGATAAGCTTTTCGTATTTCTTCATTGCATAGCTACCATCAAACTCGACGGGTAAATCAGTATTGCTAGACACTGCATCATAAATAGAAAGAGATCTAATATCAATCTTCGTTCCACCTCCCCTAAACTCACCACCGCAGATGTCATAGTAGGGAGCTTTATCGGGATCTCTCTTCAAAACCTGCAAACATCCGTCCCAATAAGCAGGCTTTGTTTCTAGATACCAAATATCGGCGTTACCGATACAAACCTCTATCTCGCCTGTGGGATCAATTTCTTGCAATTGCCTAATTAATTCTCTTGTCTTCATAATATATTGTAACACATACTCTAGCAACTTTCAAGTTATTTCTTGCATTTTTTTTTAGCTACTAAGCATAGAAGGATATCTTGGGTTAGAAAAAACCATATGCCCAGGCATCAATCCAGGTAACACCGTAGTAGGATGTGGTGTGTCTGTCAAATCATGAATTCTTGCCTCATAATCCTTTTCTTTTGTAGCATACGTCATCCATGGCTCTATTTTCATCCCTTGAAGCCATCTCTCAACAGTGGGAATTTGCCCTAAATCTTCAATGATGTGATCTTCAGCCACATCTCTTACCTGAACTTCAATATCGTCACTATTCAGAAAATATGTCCCAAAAACTTTCTCGACAATGAAGCATCCGAACGTACTATGAAGAATTGCTCTATGCCTTACATCTGCAAGTGTTGATGCGCTACTGTCAATAAAATCGTGAATAGGGAGATATTCCTCTGCTTCTCCTCCATACTTTTTAGCGCTGTTCCGCGCATGAATCATTGGTTTCATTTTTACCAATCCTTAATGTTTTCCTTGATTTGTTCCACTAGCCCCCACTTATCAGCGTCTTCTAGGGCGCGCAATAGATCAAATGTTTCTCTCTTATATTTCTTCTTGAATCCTTCCTTCATCCAACTCCCCTCATCAGACGTGTTGTCGAGCCTGTCGCAGAGCTTGACGATTTTCACAACGTCAGGAGCCGCCTTGAGCTTTTCGTTATCCATTGCCTTACGCTGAGCCCTGTTGTACCCTGGCGTAGGAGGCATTTGTGTGAGCTTCTCTACGAAGTATTCTACGGCAGAGCCGAAATGTGCCAGTAGATCACTTGGAGTAATGTCAGTGTCTTCAACAGTATCGTGGAGCCACGCAGCGCATACCACGTCCACAGCAATTGCTTCGTCGTAAGCATCAAGATAACCGCGCACCATAGCTGCCACTCTAGAAGGATGTACAATGTACGGTTTTCCCGTCCCCTTTCTGAATTGTCCATCGTGAGCCTCCATAGCAAAGATTGCTGCCCTTTCAATTTTCGTCATTTTTCTTCTCCAACATCTTGTGTATCAGCTTCTCTGTCTCTTCATAAGAGTATACATCATCCGCAGACGTTTTACAAGGAATTCGTCTCTCTTTTGCTACAAAATTTCCTGGTGGGAATATATGCCAATATTTGTTGTCGTATGCCCCGATTTCAGAAGCCCTTTCATACTCTACTTCCGTTAGCAAATCCTCGTGCATCTTTTCGTTAGGGCGCACCCCAACAATTTTCACTTCAGACTTGTTTCCGAAAAATGAGTTGATACTCTCAGCAACAAAAAGCATCTTGACAGAAATACCAGGCTTGATTATGATACTCCCTTGGGAACCAAAAGCCTTTACGATTGTCTTTGCGCTATCGCTAAGCGAATTGACATACCTCGTCATATCCTTGTGCGTAAGCTCTATACCTTCTCCTGTTTTAGCATTCTCGACCCATTTGTTGAAAACACTTCCTCTGGAGCCGAAAAGATTACCATACCTAACACAGGAGTAATTCTCTTTGAGAAATAATCTTTCCATCATAAATTTACTGGCACCCATAGTGGTTGTTGGGCTAGCAGCTTTGTCTGTAGAGCATCCTACTACCTGTGGGTTGTAATCAAAATCTGCCACCCTACCCTTTTTCACAGCCCTAATTAGATTTTGAGCCCCCACTACGTTTGTCTTGTAAGCCTCGCCTGGATGTATCTCGCAAGCAGGAATATGCTTCATAGCAGCAGCGTGCACAATGTGTGATGGCATTGTGCTTCTGATTGCTTCTTTAATGGCATGATAATCACGCACATCACCCAAGATGTAATTTATGTTACTAACACCCTTATATTTCCCATTTCTCATTTGATGTTGTTTCATTTCATCGCGCGAGAATACGTAAATTTGATGAGTGTTTTTGTATTCGCTCGCCAATAAAAGGTCAATCAAAGCCTGCCCAACAGAACCGGTTCCTCCAGTAATCAAAACGCTACCACCAATCAATTCTTCGCTCACTCTGTCTCTCTCCATTCTTGATAAATTTTGTATTCGTCTACGATATCTCTTAGTAGCTCGCCCTCACAATCTCCATCATCCCAGCTTGGGGCGTTCCACTTGAAAAGATGCTGCGGCAAAAGAGCCCTGTTGCAGGTTTTGTCTTCAATGAACGTATAGCAAGGTTTGA
This sequence comes from Parvularculaceae bacterium, assembly GCA_021776465.1. Lineage (GTDB taxonomy): Bacteria > Pseudomonadota > Alphaproteobacteria > Caulobacterales > Parvularculaceae > Hyphococcus. The sequence goes on along the minus strand of JAJFFU010000113.1, from coordinate 46,087 downwards.
TTTCAATATTTAGGTTTAGCGCATCTACCACCATATTTAGAAGATCAAACTTACTAATTGGCTGTGCTGCTAGATTACATACACCTTTGTGATACTGGCTAATGTATTTCCCGCTGTTTCTAATTTCCTCCATAAGGAATCTAGCAATATATGCCGTAGTGACACCAGTCCAAATTGCCTGATTGTACCCAAAGATAGATTCTCCCTTATTGCTCAACAACCATTCTAGAAGCGATACGTTACCAGACAACTCGTATCCTATGAATGACGTTCTGATAGTTTTTATTTTATTTCTCTTCAATGATGCCATTTCTGCAATGGCCTTCGTCCTACCATAGAGCGAAGGAGAATCAGGCTCATCGTCTTTGTAAAACCCAGCCTTCCTACCAGAGAACACACAATCACTACTGAAGTTGTATAGTGTACATTCTCTATCCATCACAAACTCAGCAAGCTGAAGCGGGAGGTCGGTGTTTAGGCGAACCATGTCGCGCATCGTCTTAATGTCATTTCCTTGCTTCTGCTTGATGATCCCTGCGCAATTAATTATTACGTCAGGATTGACAACACCTAGTAATAGATCTACTTCGCTTGTGTCGATCAAGCATGTTGGAAGGACCGATTTTACATATCCTTGCTCGTTGAAGAAATCCATGGCAAGAATATTCCTATTTCCTCCCCATAATATTAATTCAATTTCTTCCTCGCCATCTTTCAAAAATTCAAGAGCCACTCTATGCCCAAGCATTCCTGTAGCTCCAATGATAAGCACTTTCAATTTTCTATCCTTGAGCCATGTATTTTTTTTCATAGTCATGGGATTCTCCTTTCTTGTCTTGCCACCTTACATGGATCATACAGATGATTAACACCCCACTTCTGGCAATAATAGGCCTGGTTCTCTTTGAATGCTACATCGCGCTGCGGATCTTTAGCGTGTAGTGTTGGGCGCGTCCCGCACATCGGGTGATCTACTTCAATGTGGCTCGGAATATAGCTCTTCCACCCCATACGCATATTTCTCATATGCATGTCCCAATCACAATATCCAATCTGAAACCAAAGCTCAGGATCAATCAATCCACCAACTTTTTCGTAATGTTCCTTCAAACACTTCATTCTAATGAAAAACGGAGACACTGAAGCTGTAGTAAACCCTTCCTTCGTCCATTTATCATCACCATACCCGCATTGCTGAGTTCTTGGGCCAATAATACCGATCTTCGGATTTTCATCCATTAATTCTACTAGCATTGATTCCCAGCCTCGCTCATACTTTCCTTCAGGCTTAGGAAATTTCATGTCGCTATGCAGGTAACCAATATACCCGAAATCTTTCTCTTTGCTAAAGTTCCCATCAAAATCACCCGCTAAGAGCCTAACGCCTACATTTTCTGTAGGGGGCTTTACTAGCCCTGTAATATTCTCTGGAAGGACGTCCTTAGATGTAATTTCATTACTGTACGTCAACATGTTCGCCACAAGCCACTCCAGTGTCCCATCTGTGCTCCCGCCATCTAAAGCAATAATGGCGAACGGGTAATTCAGAGGCATGCTCTCTGTAAAGCTCTTCCACATACCTGGCATTAATTCGATGTTATCTAACACTGGTAAAAACCATCCAACCAAGCGTTTTCTATCTACGTATGGCTCGGGACAATATTGTGTTTCTGTCCAAAACTTAACCCTTGGGTCTTGACTCCATGTTCTTAAAATCATTTTTTTTTCCTTTAATCATCACCTATCGGAATCCCAACATTCTTCAACATCTTTATAAATTCCCCTCTATCAACAGAAATCCCTACCTCTCCTTTCTCTGGAGATATAATCTTAACCATTAACATTGATGCTAAAGCCCAATCAGCAATCATTAAAGAGGGAGTGCTCTTTCTTTCAGGAATGCGAGTGCCCGGTATTTCACTCCACATTAATTAATCACCAATGCTTCAATAATTTCAATTTCTGGATCTACGTAGCCTTCTGGATCTTCATAATACTCGCGGTAGTAGTGTCCATCTGTTTCAACATCGGCCACCCAATAACTCGCTTCTCGATATGAATGATCGCCACTATATACAAGAATTACAACATCATCGCCAATATTTTCAATGTATTTTCTTAGTTCTCCTACAGTTATCATTTGTTCTCCTTACTGCTCTCCATCAAATTTTTGACCGAAGATTTACAAAATCCGACATTCCCTCTCCTCTCAATAAATTCATAAATAAACCCCGTTAGCTTGTGAGGAACAGAAAACACTTGTGTTAGGTCATCTTCGTCGCAAACAATAGGGTCACTACTGAAATCAGCCCACCCTTTTTTTTCCCACTCCTTTATTGTTTCTTCTACAGACTCTACTTGATAAGCAAAATGATGTAAGCCACCTATCCCGCCCCGCGCAGCCACCCACTTAGCCACAATGCTATTAGGATCGTCTGAGGATGAAACAAAAATCTCAGGAGCCATGTGGTATTCTGTGCTATTAAATGGCTCTGGAATATTTGGAAGAATATTAGTAAATGGGGCGCCCTTTTTTTCTCAGGTGGAGTTAGGGCAATACATTTGCAGGTTGTCCCATCATCGAATTCTAAATCAAATTCTTCTTGTTTCTTGTATTCAAACGCATCCATTAAAAACTTAGATGTTTCATCTCTGTCAGCACACCGAATTGCGAAATGATCTAAGCGCATTTATTAACCCCTCACCCTTTCTTCTTTTACCCAACTCCATGTCAACGGATTCCACCACTTTCCTACCCACTTTGCCCTTCCAATTGTTGATACAAGATTAATTGCCAAAGCCCCACACTTTTCACACATTGGAGATTTAATCATTATGTATGACATAGGCGGTCCAAAGTATAGCTCTTTGCACCTCAGGCATTTTGTCATTTCTTCATATCTCATTTATTTCTCCCTAATTTCCACTTCGTAACTACTGCAATAAGTTTTTAGTTTTTCGCTAGGAATAACTGACACCCAATAATCTTTCCCTGTCATTTCCTTTATAATCCTCTCCGCAAAAATTGAGGCCATTGTTGGATGTCTGCTAAGATGAAAAATTCTCTTGGCATCGTCACCATCGATTGTGAATTTCATTATGACACCACCACCCTTTCTCCTTTCCAACCAGCCTGTTGTAGCTTTACAATTAACATGTTGTAGTCATAAATATACGGGAGCATTCCATAGTCACCTTCATCTAAGCCCTCTTTCCACGAAGAGGCGTCATATTTTAGGTGGCGCATTAAATCATGATAGTATGGTTCTGCACAAGAATATTCCATTTCTTCAATGTCATTAATGTGCTCCATCAATGTTTTAGGAATTTGTTTCCAATATATCTCGAAATACGTTTCTGTCACCTTCCAAATTTCAGGAGCTACCTCCATATCCCTCTCCTGTCTTTTTTAGCTTCCTTTTCTGCCGCCATGAATTTGTCCGCGTATTTTCCAGCCCCATATTTGGTATAGAATTTGCTCCAACCCAACCTCACCATCTCCAGATTCACCATCTTACCGTCAGCATAGACATACACTAAGAGTCGATTGTAATTCCCCCTCTGATGCGCTCCAGGCTTGTCACTCTCAAATTCCAGAGTGATAATTGTTGCCTCTGAGAGCATTTTCTTAATTGCAACAGATGCTTCCTTGTAATACTTCTGCCCACGCTCTGGTGTATCGATTCTCAAAAATCTTAGCTTCTCAAAAATCGGTTCAGTAGGAATGTGATGAATATACACTGTATCCCCATCAATATATCTCACAACTTTTACATGAGGCTTCGTTTTTTCTACACCAACTGCATCTGTCATTGTTTTAGTTATTTTTGTATCAAACATCTTACGTTCGATATTTGCCACCTTTTCAGAAATTACCGCAACGTCATCGTACATCTCTTGATCAACAGTGATGAAAGGGGACATCGCTACTAGTGTAAGAATGATCACCATTGCCGATAGCACTGCCGTGACTGCTATGTTTCTGATTTTTGTTTTATTCATCGCCTGTCACCGTCTCGATAATCTTATGAGCAACTACGTAAGGGTCAATGTTTGCACCTGGACGTCTATCTTCCAGGTATCCATACCCCTTATCTGCCACACTTCTCGGAATTCTAATACTCACTGTTCTGTCAGCAACACCGCTAGTGAATGTCTCCCACTTTCCTGTTTCAAGATCTCCAGTGAGTCTGTCCTTCACGCGCATTCCGTATACTTCGATATGTTCCAAAGCCTTACCTTCTAGCGCATCAATAGCAGCCTTGATAGCCGCCATCCCACCCTCTTCTCTCATAGCTTTGCTACTGAAATTGGTGTGGCAACCAGACCCATTTAGGTTCTTCCTAGGCTTGCAAGCAAACGAGATGTAGTATCCCATCGTTTCAGCGCGGCGCTCAAGAAGATAACGCGCCACTGTCAAATCATCACAAAAATGAATGGCAGTGGCTTCTGTGTCGCCAATATTTCTAACGCCAATTTGAAATTCCCACTGGCCAGGCATCACTTCTGCATTTGTTCCGTAAATCATAAGACCGGCAGCAAGGCAATCATCAAGGTGAGCTTCTGAAACATCTCTACCAAATGTCACGCTGCCGCCAACACCGCAGTAAAACATGCCTTGAACAATTGGTTTTTCAATTTCTCTTTCCCCTAAATGCCAATATTCCTTGTAAATCACATATTCCTGCTCAAAACCAAACCAGTAATCATTGCCTTCCTTTTTCAGAATATCAACAAGCTTTTTTCTGTGGTTCCCGTCTGCCGGAGTCCCATCTGGCTTTAGCGCTTCGCACAAGACAATATAGTCTGACGTAATGCTATCAATCTTCTTGACATTGTACGCTGCTACAGGCTTCAGAGTAATATCAGAATCTGTGCTTGACCCCTGATTTGTTGAGCTTCCATCAGCGCCCCAATTAGGGAACGATAAAATATTGCGCGGGTTGAATCGCTCTGTAAGAACCTTGGTTTTTGCCCTCATACCAGGCAAGCCATCGTGTTTTCTCAGCGTCCCGTCGATCCACAGATAATCTACTTTGGTCATTTATTTCTCCATGTTTAGTGTACACATAAAAAGCCCTCTTGCGTGATACCTAAGTATACCGCACAAGAGGGCGTATTTCAAGCTCTTTTTTATTTTTGTTATAACATCTTTTTATATTGTATGCATTAAGAGACTTTCATGAAAGTAAAGTCCCCGTAAACTTCTTCACCCCAGTTAGCAGCAGCCCCTAGGCCTGACGTGGTCTTGGTGTTGGCCACACGATACTGAACCGTAATGTCAGTCTGCACCGCAAGGGTGAATTTGCCAGCGATTGGCATAAGCATGTTGCCTTCGAGAACGCAAGTTCCTGAGTGGCCGACGACAAGAGGTGTAGCGGTTCCATCATCGAGCCAGATCTGACACCGGCCCACGCCAACCCCTTTGACCGTTGCCCACCCCGTTAAAAAATACGTGCCGGCCGGTAAAGTCAAGACGCTGGTCGCCAGTGCGACGACGCCCCCGATCCCGTTGTGGGTCAACTCGTTGGTCGGATACAGTTGATCGGACCCGGACGTCGCCGTTCCGCCTGCTGTGTTCTGATCCTGCCTATAACGAATCTGAACGATTGCGTCACCGAGTGCTACACCTATAAGTGCTCCTGCCGAGTTTTTATTTAAAGAAGACATATTATCCTCCCTTACCCCAAGCAAAAATACGAAATAACGTCCCAGAAGTAACTGCCGTAGAAGGGTCACCATCTCTGAGATAAATCTTATTTCTATGTCTATCATCAAGGTTAACACTTTCGCCAGCAGTTAGGATGCCATGCTTAGCACCACCAGTATATGAAAATTCCATACCTTTGGTAGCATCATCATTGTCAATTATTTGACTACTGGCTGTAAACCCAAATATAAACTCCGTCCAGTTGCCAGACAGCGCCGCATCCCCTGGATTGGCAAAATAATCTCTTTCTACCATTTTATCTCCTTATCGGGCAAATAGAGCCCTCAAAGATACAATAGCAATGAAAAATCGGGCATCCTTGTTATGGGATGCCCGATACGTGTGCTTGTAATACGGTTGATTTTTATGTTTTGGTTTTTGCCAATTCGCTGGCAGGTTTATCATATTTCGCCAAAAAACCAAAAAACATATTTTTAATTTTCTCTAAATTTTCTCTCTCTGTTTCAGTATATAATCCAGAAGTTTTGGCTCTTCCACTATAATCAAGCGGAATAGCAATTTCGTTAAGCTGAGCCTGAGCAATATTTATATTATCATCAAACCCTACGTACATCGTTAAATGCTTAATAAATTTTTTTAATGCATGCTCTGGCAATTCTGATATCTCGTAAGCTAACTCGTTAAGTTCTCTCATATCCATCACGGTGTCCTCCCATACATAAAGAAATGTTACGAGAGAGTGTTGGCTCTCTCGTAACACAATACTCTATTAGTGCGCCCTTAGACGCAATGCCTTATCGCTTCTTCGGATGACCGATAAAAGTGCGGGGGCGGCGGGTGCCACTCTCCACCTTCTTACCAAGTGCAGCCGATGCGGACAGAAGCTGGTCATTTACCTTGCGGCTCTTGGCCATCTCATCCAGCATTTCAGGAAGACGATCCTCGATGTCAAAAACACGAGTGTCAAGGCTTGCAACAGCCTCGGCGTTGTGCTTGGCACGTGCCTTCGTCTTACTCTCATCAGCCTCATCATCGATCATTCTCTGCTTCTCAGCCAGTGGACGACGAGCAAAGATGCTTGCGCCAGCAGCCAGAGGAGACGTCAGAATGTCGAAGATAAGCGTGAACAGAGTCATGAACGACAGAGCAGGCATATCCTTTACCTTCTTCAGTGTTGCCTTGGTCAGGAGACCGTAAGGCTTACCGGTGAACGTGGTCGGACTGAAGTTGAGCTTGTACTGGCGACCAGTTGCCTTAGCAACCTTTGCGAACAGCTTACCAACAAGAAGGGCACCGATTGTAAGACCGATAGTCTTCATCGTCTGTGCATCCATCTGCCCACCCTCTGCGAGAATCAGGCTCAGCTTGTTGAAGATAACTTCAAGGTCAATCATTTTATCCATTTCATTTTCTCCTTTTATTGAAATCTACTATCACAATTGTTAGATGCTTGGAATACACTTCCAAGCTTTTGAACATATCTAACGTACTACAGCACACATCTACGTGCCAGGGCTATCCTGGCTAAGCATAGCGTACAGATTAACAAGCGAGTCTCCGCTCACCGCTTCGAGCTTGCGTTTGCTATCTTCCACTGCTGCTTCAATCTTACTATACGTCGATTCCCTTCCGATTTCAAGCCATTTCTTCCTAGTTTTTTTGTCGGCATCAAAAGACAGTAGTGATTTCTCGTCGTCATTCTTACCGGCAAGCATAATCCAAGAAGACCATGCTGCATCTTCTATAGACTTGATTTCTGTTGCTCCAATCATATTCTGGATCATCATTTTGATGATTTCTGGTGTCGAATAATTGTCTGAGAGTGGATCAGTTCCTTCCTTCGGAGTGAATCCCACAACAGGCGTCTTATCAATGTCAACAAAATAGTCGATTGGGAAATTATATCTGATCCCGCCATCCATCAGAAGCCGCTTCCTGCCATACTTGTCTGTCCAGGGTACAGCGTCGAATACGAGCGGAATACTAATTGATGCACGAATTGCTCGTGCAACCGTCATGTCTGGAGCGGACGCTGCATTAAGAATTACAGTTTCTCCGTTTCTTACGTCAGCAACAACAATGAATAGGCCGGGGCAATCTTTCATAGTGCGGCCACCAGTTTGCTCAAGGAGCCACTTCTCGGCTTTCTTCCCCGAATTCATATATGCGCCGCCCCAATTAGCTTTGTACAAAATTATTGCCTTCAAAAAACGAGCTAGGCCAAATGAGGCGAATTGTTCTTGATCTGTGTCTTCAACAAGCTTCTTAATTCTACCAATCGACACACCAGACATATACAAGCCACCAATTAGTGCTCCAGCGGATGTTCCAATCAAACGAGGGGCTCTATCCATCTTTTCGTAATCCACTTTACCCGGAATAAGCTTTTTATCACGTGCAGCGATAAGTGCTCCGACATAAATAGGATAACGGAGAGGGCCAGCGCCACCCATAACCATATCGATCTTTGTTCTTTTCATATTATTCCTTTTCTGTCCAATCCCAACCACGATGCCTTTCGCCAAAATTAGAAACATTTGCGTTATTCATATAATGTACAAACCTATCGCCCTGATGAGCAGATTTAATTGGGGCAAAAGACAAACGATGATACATAGCTGTCCCATCTTCAGCAATTACCCACTTACTCATTCCGCCGTCCATCGGAATAACAAATTCTGCCCCCGGGACAACCATTTCTTTTGTAATTTCCATTTGTCTATCTCCAGTATATCATATATTCTTAACAAAGGCAACCAAAAACTTCATATTCTCTCAATAATCTTTTCTGCATTCTTGTGTATTGGTATCGCCACATATCAAGCTTGTTCCATGGTGCATCATCGCCTCTATGCTTACGATAGTATGCTTCTTCCATACACATTTCATAAGCAGCCCGTACTTTTTCGAGAGTTTCTAGTTTATCAAGCTCTCCCTGAATAGCATCTTGTTCTTCTTTTGTAAGCTCAACATATTCAGCTTTATACCTGTGTCCTTTCTCGTAGCTCATAATGCCTCAGTAGGTACTTCGCCTCTGCCTGCTTTGGGCTCCACGGGTTAATTTTAGCTACCATCGGTGATTCTTGGAATCCTCGATTCTTCAGATATTCTTCGCTGTTATGCATTAGATCACGAAATTCAGCAAGAAGCACAACATTATCTGCTCTCTTAATTTCATTATAACATGATTCGTCTTCCATGTCAAGGGAAAATGCCTCAGATATTTTCTTTCCCCAGGCTGTTTCAATCGCCCTATATTCGCTTAACATGCCCTTGAGAGGCCTGCCAATATCGTTCAGGTAAGCCTCGGAGTCATCGTGGTGAAGGGCTTCTAAGGCCCATCTCTCGTCCACAACAAGGCTACAATTCACAGCATGTTGGGCAACACTATAGAAATCTTCACTTTGCCCATGAAACCTGCAAATATTTGATAGGGCGTGAGCAATGTCTCTAAGTCTAATATCGCTCACTTTAGGATTAGCTAAATCTACAAATTCGCCGCTGTATGTCAGCATACATGTATTAGTGTAGTCGTGATCAATATACATCCACATTTTCCCCTTTATTATGGTGCACCTGGCAAGATTTGAACTTGCACAAGTATAATGGTACGACTGGTAGGACTCGAACCTACACCCATATTTCAGGACGGATTTCTAAGACCCGCGCGGCTCCCGATTACGCCACAGTCGCAATTAAAACTCACCATTATCTAAACAACAGAAGCAGAATTGCCCCAATACAAATAATTGACAATGTTATACAAGCAAATTCTTCATCTTCGTTTCTCATTTTTCTCTCTCCTAATGACGCAACACCAGGATTCGAACCTGAACCTAAACAATAAACAGTAAGAATGTATTATTGTGCCTCTTCCATTTGGGCTATATTGCGGAGATAGTAAGAGTAATTTAAGAGGATCATGGTATCTCAACTTTGCCTCTGCATTTTTCCCATATGCTTAGGGCTCTTGCTTAAAAGTTTATGAAGGAGTAATTAAGCGATGCGAAAAGAGTTACTCCTTTGGTAGAGCTAGTTGGAATCGAACCAACATCAAACAATTCTTGAGATTGCCGCCTCGCCGTTGGGCTATAGCTCCGTTTACATTATATTTTCCATCTCCACCCAGAAATCAAAATCAGCCTTTTCCTTTTTCCCGCTCGGAAGCGTCAAGTAAATGTTATGAGGAAACACTGTACAAGCAATATTTCCCTGAATGAATTTTACAGTTCCGTTATAGATTTTATTGCTATCAACGAGTGTAAATTCAATCTTTTGCCCTTTTCTTACTTTCTTAGCCATTTATGGTGCGCACGACGAGATTCGAACTCGTACTGTACAAATTTTAAGTTTGTCGCCTCCTGCCAATTGGGCTACGCGCGCTCTTTAGTGTCTTATGCTAAAGAGCTTGGTAATCGCCCCTCCCAGTTTCCTTTCCAGTATTCCATTTCATTTCTCCTACGATTTTTGCTCGTGGCGCGTTTACTCTTCTTTTTCAAATTAAATGTGGGCCCAAAACTGAATTTGTGTTTTGTCACACACAAGGTCTTGTCTTTCTTACTCATGGTTTACAAATCACCCATCCAAAATGAGCTTGCCCAGAATTTCTTTTCCATTTACCTCTCCTTTTCGGAACGCCCTTTGAGTATGTGTTTCATAGTTTCGGCTCCTTGCCGCACCTTGTTAAGTGTACCATATTTTTCCAGGTCTGCAAGGTCTTTTTCAGAAAATCCTTGGTTTGTGTATCTGCGGATAGTGCCAACCTCACTATCGTCCACAATGATTCTAGGGCTCATGACATCATACACAATAGTATGTCTATCCAACCCATGACGGAAAAGCATCTCTTCTGTCGCATGTTTAGAATACACTGGATGCCCCTCAAATTCCACATCTCCTCTACGCGTTGTGAAGATGATGCGCCAGCGCTTCTTGCTAGCTAGCTCCAAAAACTCCTTAGCACCAGGAAGAAATTCTGTTGTCCCGTGTTTGAACAATGTCCCGTCTAAATCACAAAAATATGTCCCCTTAAACATTCCCTCCCTCCAATATTGCTAAATGACCCTCTTGAGATAACCCACACCCTTTACAAATCATATATTTAGTTTTTGTATTACCGTTTAAACACTCTCTCCATTGTTCCTCGTTAACTTCACGCCGAATAGAACTATGGTTGTATGGACTTGTAAGAATCATCTGTCCGGCTGGCATAATTTTTCTAGATAGCCAAATACGGAATTTTCTCACTTCTTCCCTCGTGTACCAGGGATGGTTTTCTTATTATTTCGCTTGTTGAAGATTTGCATATCCTCTCCCCGCCAATGAGCCTGGATAGCTAACACCACTTTATTCTTCTTCTTAGATTTGTGCGACGTCTTCTTATTCCTCTTAGCAGGAGAAGAAGTGTTGATCCCTTTATGTCTACCCACGAGATGGCTCCTTTATTTTCACGTTCTGATCAATTTCACATTCACAATCTTCTGCACCAAAACTTGACTCAAACATACACCTAATAATATAAGAAGAATCATCACAAGCATTTTCATACACCTTATTCTTCAGAAATTCAACAAACTCAGAATTATCAAATGAAACTTCACCTTCCCAATCATCTAACTCATCTTCATACACCCAAATATCATATGGAAAATCCACAATAATTTTGGTATTTACTACAGCTTTAGCAATTATACTCAACTTTACCCCCAGAATCTTATCTTCTTTACATTTCTCATTAGTCCTTGCCACATCGTATACCACAACATGTAAACATAAAACACAAGATTCCAAAACAGGGCCATAGAGAGCATGCCCGATGCTACAAACCCTAGCAAGCCCACAATTATATTGTACGACGTATGCTGGTCATTTGCAAGGCCAATTAGACAATCAATAGAATGTGCCATCAAACCGCTCACTAGGACAACTGCTGTTGTCCACTGAAATTCGGCACTCCTGATGACTCTCCATATTTTGCTCATAGCTTTTTTTGCCATTTGTCCTCTCCCATTGAATAAAGTATACACTATATAGAGTCGCTTGTCAACCCCTTAATCTTGGAAAAATTCAAGACTATTGTCTTCACCTTCGATGATGCCTGTCAGCCTATCCCCAACTGCCACTCCATTCTTTTCAGCCCATCCGACATTTGTCTCAATTGCATGAACCGTACCAATTGGAGGGTAATACCCTAATCCGCCAGGCTTCATCTCTTTTACAGCAAGCACCGTTCCTTTTTCGTCTGCCCAAATGATATCAATAGGAAATTTTACATTATTCATATGAAATGGGCTACTCGCTGTCTTATAAAACACCATTAAAGCATTATTTGGAAAATCACTTCCTTCTACATGTTGTAATCCCTGAGCCTTTAGCTTAGGGGTGTTGGCGTGAAAGATTACAATGCCATCTTCTCTCAGGCTCTTTGGGAATTCTTCTAAATTCACGGCTGTTTTCGGAACCTCCATATATTCAATACTCTCGATGTCTTTCCACGGAATTCCGTGTGTCTCAACAACGTAATTTACACTTCCTCTTAAATTTGGATCCATCTTGAGATGTAATGCTTCTTTATTCATCATTCTTCCTTCAACTCTTGCCTGCAATACATCGTATGGAATATTGATAAGAATTTCTGCATATGCTATCCCTATTTCATCACTGTCTCTAGCTGTTTCTAAAATATTCTTACCATTATGCTCATAATCAATAGGCACTATCCAACTCTGCCCCGACTCTGTATGAAGCAAAACATAATTTATTTCTTCAATAAACGTATTAAACCTGGATCGGATATTCTGAATTTCATCTAAATTCAAATGGTCAACTTGGATATTAGATTGATCAGGATAATTGGCAACCGTGATTCGGAGCCCAGAATCTAACAGATAATCAGTAAACACCTGCAACATTTCTTCATTACCCTGAGAGCGTTTCTTCATCGCTTCTACAGTCCTTTCTGGGGGTAGAATCCCCCACCGACCTTTTTCTTCAAACAACATAAATTCTGTATTTGGAACTCTATATACTCCTGACTCAACAGGATCTAGGAAAGCCACTTTGATATATTCTGCTCCCATGTCTGGCTTCATTTCTCTAATCCGCCCACTGAGTACGTCTGCATAGCTTTCATGATAATTTTCTCGTAAGAAATCTGCAAGTACCATACCTTGGTGAGGTTCTCCTGTATTTAGGAAATCCACAAGCATCTGAGACAATGTATGATCTTCAAGTTGTGCTGTCTTCTTTGCTTCTAGTTGCGTATTGTTTGTTGTTCCTCTTGTATGATCTGCATCAGATGGATGATCTGTGTGTTTCCTATCATTATGCTTCTTTCCAGACGAAGCATTTCCCCCAGGAAATTTTCTATCCCCTGATGAGTTAGGTCCTACTTTCCAAGGAATATCTCCTTCAGCAGACCCTCCTAAATCTTCTTCGCCATCACTCTGGGCAAATATTTTAATATAGCTCATCATCCTCCATCCTGTAGTCGTCTTGCATGAATAATTCCATTACATCTTCGGGGGCGGATTCTTCTTCATCTCGTCCTGCATCACCCCCCAAAAATCCTTCACCTTCGTAAGGTTTTTCGCCCTGTACAAAAGTGCTCTCTGGATCAACTTCCCCAGATCCTCGTTCTGTGAAGGGTCCTCCGGTTTCGTGCCAGAGGGCATCGACTTGCTCTTCAACGGATCCATATGTTCCTCCTGATTCTTCCCAGGCATTTTGTGCCCGCTGTTGTAGGATCGTATCGTACGAGACAGGATCCTCTCCTCTTAACTCTATATTGAATGACCACAATGCCGCCTGAACTTCAGCCGGTTCCCAATCAAGCCTCTTTGCCACTTTCTCAAGTAAATTCTGAGAATAATATCTTACAGCATCTGTTTGATCAATTGGACGATATTTACCCTTACTTCTGTCATACTTTCCGTACAAGATCTCAGCCATATGAAGGTCAATAGTAGTTGGTGCCAAAATTCCAAATAAATTCTGTTCGAACGGACCCACTTTACCTCCGGAAATTGGCTCTCCATGTAAAATTCTATTGATATTCTGTGCATGGGCCGGCATAATACCTACTGAGCTATCGATAGGCATCCCTTGCAGGATTTTTGTATAGGCCTTAATAGCCTTTGTTACATTGTTTGGCACACTAGTTCTAGCAGACGTAACAGCTAACAAGCTCTTCAGCATGTCTGCATCTTTTCCAAATAATTGTTCTAGAATTTCATCTGAAGCAGAATACCAGTCTTTCCAATCCTCTTTGCTATGAGCCATCTCTACCAACTGCTTAATATTAAATCTTCTTCTAGGCTCTTTTTCCCTGGGCTTGTATCCAGGTTTCATATGTTTAGGCTCCATCATTCTTTCGCTAGGAGGGGTGTATTTTCTACTATCAGCTTGTTCTTGATCGTGAAACCATTGCCCCTGTTTACCCATCGGGAAATCTTCACCTTTATGCCTTTCAGCATCAACAGGGTGTAGCAGGCTCACCATTCTGAGGTCTGGCCTGCCATAAATTACCCCTAGATAATTCTCTTTCAGATCATTCAGAAGGTTGTCCCACTCCATTCCCTTCCTGAGCCCGTATGTTGGGTGTTTGTGCTTGGCAATATATCCTTCTGGGTCTTCCACTAAATCATAAATTTGATCTCTAGGCACCTGGGCAGTGTATAGAGGAGGACTGCCTCTAAAGAACTGCTCCCTCTGTGTAGGGTCTGGATAAAAGAATGACCTTGGGACAGATGATACTTCACGTTCTCCACGAGAATATGCATTACCACCAGTGATAAATGCTTCAGGGTCTATTGTCACCATGTCATCATCACCAAGCTTATTGCTGTAGTGGTAAATAGTCATCATGGGATCTTCAAAAGGCTCCATCATCTGATCTTCTTCTAGCTGTCCTCTTATATATCTGGCCATATTTACCTCATTGGAAGAGCTTGCCACGTATCAAGCCCTTCAGTAATTATATGCATATATTCGTCATGCGCGCCTTTTCTAGTTTCTGATCCAATAAAATGTGCTTCAACTGGATGTGATTCTACAGCTTGTAGCTTACCTATTTTATTTAGCAACTCAACAATTTTTTGTACGCTAGCATTACCTTCATCACCTTCAACCATAACTTCAATTCCAGTAACATTCTTAGTTTCTTGGTCAAAAATATAGGATCCGCCATAAATTCCAGATACTTTATTTATGTCCAAGCTTTTACTAGCGTCTAATGGATCAAATGTTATTTTGTGATACACAGCGTTAGACTGACCTTCATCCACAGGCCTAAAAACAGCTACTGCTTTCTGGTTAAACATATCACCTATTTGTGCCGCGTGTGCAAGAACATCATCAAGCGACCCTGTAACCGTCCATCCAACAGAATTTTCTGGTTGCCCTTCGAAAACTCCAAGATAATTGTTCAAATCATCAATCTGTACATTTTGGTAGAATTGAGACACATCGCCAATTGCATTAATTATATCAGAATGTTCTGGGCTCATAAATCCAGACATAGCATCCTGAACTCCGCCCTCATCAGCGGTGTTTTCATATACATTAGGGGAAGCAAATCCCCTAAATTCTTCAATTACTTCATGTGGCTCATTCTGCCCTTGAATATACCTTGCCATGTTATTCCCTAAGAGTTTTTAAATGTTTATCTAGCAAAAACGCTTCGTCACTGAATTTTTCCATCAGTTTGTCCCTATTTATACAATAGAGCATGAACACCTCTGCGAAATATTCATCTAGAGAATGCATAGAATATTGTGTAGGAAAATTACGTTGTTTTTCCCATGGAATATCTGAATATTCATCCCCTCCAGGGTGTTCCATTTCAGCCTTGTCAAGAATGTCAAAATAGAGTAAAATCCACTCCAACTGCATATCTTTTGACATTACATCCCAAACAGCATGCCCCATTTCATGCGCTAGTGTCCTATACCACAACACCTCATCATAATCGATAAACATTATGTCATCATTATAGGAATACAGCCCAACTGCCGTAAACCCAGGTCTGTCCTTTATCCTAATATCTCTTACAAATCTCACTTCCGTTAGTTCTGTAAATGGAAATAATGAAATAATCTCCACCACCTTCATTTTCTTTTTATGTGTTGTCCTAACACTATCGTCAGATATGACAACAGTGCTACCCAATAAATCAGAATAGGGGTAGTCTCTAATGACTACCCCCATATAGGTGATACTGTTATTATAATTCGCATCAATTGTGTACAGAGTGTTTGCGCACCCCGGAGAAAAAATTAATACAACTGCAATGTAAATAGTAATTACACTATGTAACCATTTCCTTTTGTCCATCTTCAGCCAAGTCCTTCGCAAGTAGCGCTACCGGGATTGTATGTCTCTCGTATTCACCAAACTCTCTATGATATACGATGACAGAAAGATCCCTTCCAGATCTATATCCATGGTCTGTATGGTATTTATCTTTCGGAATCAAAGATCTGAAGCTCTCCATCACAACACCATTAAATTCTTTCTTTTGGATATGATGAACATGACCTAATAACCAATATCTGTACTTTGTCCTTCCCCACATCTCGGCTCTGTCTGTCATAATGTCTTTGAACGCCTCAAGCTTTCGAGGGACATCTCCGTGAGCCATACCTATAAGCACTTTACCAAATTCGTGAAAATGAAATAAACACTGAGACGTATCTACTTTTACTCTGACATGATCTTCATATATTGCATGTAAAGCCGCAGCCAGCGTGGACGACAACACAACATCATGATTACCTTGCAAACACTGAACATGTACGATTTCATGCTTTTCTAGGGCTTTTTTGATAGCATACATCATCAGAGTGACCCCCTTCGCATAAATTTTTCCAGTCCTTCCATCGAAATCCAGTCTGTTCTTACTTTTAGGGGTAAGTCCATCGTTATTGTCAATATGAAAAAAGTCACCTAAACTTAAAATTATGCACTCTTTAGACTGAGGAGATGAAGAAATCGCTCTATCAATAGCAGCATATAAATATTTCATCGCTATGTTTAGATCCCAATTCTCATCTAATGTCTCATTAACCCACGCATACATCCCTAGATGTGCATCTCCAATTACATATGTGGTGAGTAATTCATCGTTTGTTACAATTGGAGCAGGAACTTGACTAACAACGTCTTTATATGAAGAAACTGCTGATACAACAATATCTATTAGCGCCTGGTCATCCTTTCTCTTCCTCTCATCAAACTTTATCCAATCCTGAACTACCTCTCCGTTCTTTCTATGAACCGTTCCACCCTTCATCCCATATCCGTCAGGAATTTTATATTCAATACCTGATTCTGGGGCATACCCGTCTCGCGCCGCGTATTTTTTCACCTTCTTCAGCACTTGCCTAATGCCGCTTTCATTAATTCCAAGAGCCCTCGCGGCTGCTAAGTTGCTTCCATGCTCAATCACTGCCTTAATTTTTTCTTTCTGTTTTTCAGTTTTAGCATACTGGATTAACTTCTCATCTATCTCCAAAACCACTTCTCCTTTTTGGGTCATAAATACATACCCATACTATAGTTATATCACAATATACTGCGTTTGTCAAGCATTATTTACACATTCTTTATACTAGGCTTTTCATCATGTGGGTCAGTACTTCCATCTTTATTTTTTCTTCTATCTTTTAATTCTTCTTTTGAGAAATACTGATCGCCTGTGCCTACTCTTCCGCCAGCGGAATTAGATGTACTATGTCCTTCCCCTATATTTCCCTGATGTTCCCCTTCCCCTGTATTATATTTATTATTTTCTACTCCTTGGTTAATTCCTGGGGCACTTGTTCCTCTTTTAGGGAATTGTTTTTCCCTTAGGGGGAGTATAGATAATCTAACCCCTTTGGGCCCAAATTGCAAGCACTTTTTCAAAAAAAGTTCATCGATCTTCTCATCCATTCTATTACCTCTATATGGCAAATGGGCCATTTCTGGCCCATTCATACGTTTGTCTCTGTTAAACGCCTCAGTGGGTTTTTACACGAACCCAAAACGCTTTGCTAGCTGGTATATCGGATGCCATTCCTCGGCAGCATACGGGGCGTGCTCGGAATACAAGGAATCCAAGTGACTCATTGGCTGCCCTTGTGCGTCCAGCTTAGGATCTCCCTTCATAGCTCTCCAGAAATCCTCAACTATTGCCTCTCTGCGTTGAGCAATCTTGCGATTTTGGTACATGTCTGTTATCATTTATTCAACAGGTTTTTCTGCCTCCGCTTTGGCTTTTTCCTTCCCTAAGTCAGCCGCTCCCTGAGCGCCGAGGTAGACAACTACTACTTTCATAATTTTATCAGCCAAGTCCATCTTTAGTTCATCAGGCATCGGACCAAACGCATATACAACTAGCATAAGAATACCAGATGTAATAAGAGCAGCAGCTTTCTTGCTGTCCAACATCTTGAGCATTGTTGTCTTCATTCCCATAAGAACTTCAAGCACCACTTGCTTTGTCGATTCCATCATTATTCTTCTCCTTTACGTGACCACATATTACTGTTGTATGTAACCACTTCGCCTTTGTCTGTCTCTAAATTGAAACTGTGTTGTGGGATTTTTGGCCCATCTGACACAAGATCGTGAAGTACGCTCTGTTGCATATCAAGTGCTGCAGTTCTATCTTTCATAGCCCTACGCGTATCGTTTTTGTCATAATTATACGCTTTGTCAGCCTGTCTAATTCTTTGTTCCCATTCTAACGGAGATTCTCCAGGCACCCTCTCATCAGACATTTGTTCAGTTCTTTTGTCATCACTGAATGCAGCAATGGCTTCTGTAAGATTTGATGCCGGAGCTTGCCTCTGTTGAGAATTATCTTTTCCCTGCTGTCTCTTCCAAAACAAATCTGCCATTCTTTCACTCATAATTACCCCTTCAGCATCGCAACAATACGAGCCTGTTCTTTATTATTCAATTTTGACAGAGCAGCGTAAGCCATCATACTGTCACCAGAGAATGCATCGCCAGGACTTTCTCCACCACCCATTTGACTCACATGCCCTTGTGGCTCACCCATCTCAGAATCATGGTCCAAATCAGTATGACACACTTCCTCAAGCGTCTCAACAACATCATCTAGCTTCTTCTGGTCGCCAGGCGATAGGCTATCAACCATTCCCTGCAAACTATCCATACACTTATCAAGAGATGCTAACACTTCTCTCATAGAACGACGGTCATTACCTTCTGGGAAACTTTTTGATGTCACCCCTACGTTGTCAAGCATTTTTTGTGCATACTTGGCGAATCCACGAATAGCTGCTGCGCTTTTCTTACTCAATCTAGCTCTGACAATCCTTCCAGCCGTAATAGTTTCACTCATAAATTCCTCCGGAGAAATTTCTATAATATTTGATGATGCTTTGCGGTATCCTGCGTGTGTTTCATGCACATAAACAGGCTTCTTAGAGTAGCGAGTTGTCATTCCATTCTTCACAGAAACAACGTAATAGCCCCAATGGCTCTTCTCTGGCCTTACACACTCACCTTCGATGACGTAATTTCCATCACCCTTGCTATTTGCTTCCTGACGTGCTTTATCTGCAGACATGAATACGCCAAGCCTTTCACCCTTTTTATTGTAATCTTTAGCTGCGTATAGCGCCCATTCTACATCCCAGTTATCATAATAATTTACAAGAGCGAGCCCTTTTTCGTCCTTGGCATAATCTTTGGACATTTCAAAATTTGTTTCCGCTGTCCTTGATGCCATTGATTGCTCATATGCCTCATCAAAAAGTGCAGCATCTACAAATTCAATTCCCTTATCTAGCATATTCTGGGCCAACCTAGGGCCAAATTTATCAGCTACAGCCTGAACATTATATACATCTGACATATAAATTCCTCGTCTTCGTCTTTGTTGATAGCTTCCTATCTCGTTGTCATCCTCGTTCTTATTATGCTCTGGGTAAAACAAACTTTCATCGCCGCGATTGGGAGATAGGAGGCCTGCGTCATCCTCTAACATATATTTCTTTTGCCTACGAGATGGCTCGCGGCTATCTTGATTCATTCGGTCGAACTTGTCTTCTCGTTCTACCCCGTTTTGATCGTCCCTCTCCTCTAATACAATAGTGTTAGAAGTGTTCTCGTGGGATAAGCTGTCTGCTATTTTTTTCATTACCATACCTGTACGTCAAATACTTCTATTTGTATTCTTCCTTTATCATCCATAGCCAGCCCTATCTCTAACATCAGCGAAGGATCTTCTGGGTAAATTCCATTTGTATGTATTTCGTATTGAAATTTCCCTTCTCCGACATATTCCCCACCTGCAAACTCCAAATACGGAGAATAAAGCTCAAGTTCTAGCGAGATATTTTGTGAAAATATATTATCCGCTTTGTACCAAGTCTGCCCATGATAATGAGGTTTAATAGCTTGATATAACATATCCTCTAATGCCTCGGCCAAGTATGTCATATACCGCCCCGGATCCTGTGTATCTAACACCATTGTAGCGATTAATTGAGAGATAATATCCGGCTGTCTACGCAATAGATCCAAAACATCCGGAGCCTGTTGAGAATAATGATCTTCTAGGTAGTCAGCTAGCACTTCTGGGCTCCCAGTTTGTACAGAATTTAACACATCTTGAAGTCCTTCGTCCTCATTAACATCTATCTGCGCTATGCGCTTGAAATATCTATCTATGATCATGCGTCTCTAATATCCTTATATCCATCCATCTCAGCATGTTCATACATATTAGATTCAACTTCATCTTGTGAGTTAAAAAATCCTAAAAAATCATGAGAGTAATCGTTTGGTTTTACTGGCTCTGGTGTACCAAAAACTGTTATTGCACTATCTCTGTAAAATAATGCAAAAATATCTCCTAACATATGATCGTAGAAGTACTCTCTAGAAAACTCCCTAACTGGAACATTATTTTCTATATTATTTATATTTTCTATTAAAACACCGTTGTCATCTACAAAAACCCCATCTCCAGAATCCTTTTCGGCAAAAAAACGCTTAGCCCCAATATAGAAAGGATTATCTGTTGTCCACTGATTTCTCCTAGTCCGCTGATCCATATGCTCGGTTTCCATACCTTGCTCACCAGCCCAATCTTGCACAACTTGAACAACATTTGGGTTTTGCTCCATCAATCTTAATGTTGACTGGTATAACCCATATTCTCCGCCGCTTTCAGTTTGGATATCCAAGAGAGCCCTACTGTAAAAATCCATTAAAAAAGACGACATGTCTTTTATTTGAGCTTTCTTGTAAAAAATATCAATTATCATTTCTTCTCCAACAAAAAAAGGGAGGGACGAAAGCCCTCCCTTTAGGATTATTTACATTCGGGGCATTTGCAGGTACATTCCGGGTCTTTCTTTTCCGGTGTACAACTACATCCGCAATTTCCTGCACAGCTATTTACTTTTTTTTTGCTGTAATCAAGCTGTCCTTTTCTCCGCGCTGTTGCTGATTAAAAACATTACCTTCAGTGAGGCATTTCTCTACAACATCTTCATCAACGCGTAGCCCGTATCCAGCCATTCTCTGCGCTAAATCGCGCTTCTGGAACTCGCTCATCCATTTGTGATCATCAAGGCTCACGATTTGCTTGAAAGCGTCATTAGCGTTATTGTAATCTCTTGTAGACATTCCACGCAACACTCTATCAACCATATAATCTACTGAGTAGCCCGTACCAGCATTTGGCACTCTTCCATCAGAGATGTCTTTAACGGCCATCTGATTAGCTGAGAAATTAACATCATTTCCCTTGAACTCATGCCCTAGGTGCTTTACACGCCCAACCTGCTGATCAATTCTGTGCCTGCGGTATGACCCGCTTGCATGATCCTGATCAATGGCTTCTACCTTTTTACTTTTTTTTAGATATTCACCTTCGGATTGACCTACAGAATCATCATACATACACTGAGAACAATATGTTTTACCTGGGTCCCACTGCGAGCCACATTCAGGGCACACACTTCTCATTTGGCCTTTTTTTAGATATTCGCCTTCGGATGTGAAATGTTTATCCATCTCTACAGAGCGTTCATCTGGCTGACTCACCTTCAACGGATGTTCGCCACGCTCATCGCTGTGGCCTTCACCCTTTACATCACTATCGCTTTGAAGGCTAGGCATCTTTGTAGAGATGTCATCCTTTCCCTCACCCTTATACGATGTATTGTCTCCGGCTCCTTCTACAGCCTGACGCCCCCAAGAAGCATGACGACTTGCATTGATAAATTCTCCGGCACCAGCTTCTTTGCTATCACCAGACTCATCTACTTCATCGTCTTTTTTTTTATCCTTCTTAGGAGGCATTTTGAATTCGCTATCCTTATACATGAAACTTCCGGCATCCTTGCTTACGCTCTTTGCCTTCTCCCTTGAGCGGCCAGGCCACTTCTTAGGATCTTCAGTTTCATCGCTCATGGCTTTTTCCTCGTCTTCACGAGGCTTGATGCCCTTGCTTGTGTATTGGGTTTCGCCCTGCTTATCTCTGGATGGGTTTTTCTCGCGCGAACGACCAGGCCATTTGCTGTCATCCTCTGTTTCATCGGAATCTTGCTTGCCCTCGTCACCCCTTATTTCCTTGTGGTAATTATGCGAGTCGTTTCCCTTCCAGCCAGCTTTCTCATCAGAACGCTTGTTCCACTCTTTGTCTTCAAATTCAGACCTATTCTTTAGAGTGTCATCCTCATGATATTTTTCACGACCCTTCTCAAACTGGCTAGTTTCTTTTCCCCCTTTACCTGTCTCACGACCAAGATCAGAAGCCACTTGCTTCATTTCTGCAAGCTTACGCTCCATGTCCTTCTTCTCAGCCTTAATTCTTTTATCGGTTTCGCGGAAATCGATGAACCCCTGGTTGTACTGGTGGATGTGAGCTAAACGCTTCTGTTCAAACTCTTCACGAACATCATTCTTTTTCTTAGCGTACACTCTTGTGAAGTGCTTGCGTGTTACTTCAGGGCCAGAAATTTCTTCGCGAAGAGCGTCAGCGATGCTGGCCTTCCTCGTTCCTGTGTTTTCATCCTTTGTAGCGCCACTATTTGTAGGCATTGTCATTTTCTTATTCCTTGTCATTCCATCAACAGGGTCGTAGTCATGCCCTACAATGTCTTCGCTCGGGTTGATATTGATTCCCGGTGCTTTGCAATCACTTGCTTCTTCACTAGGTACAACCTCTGCACTCTCGTCGCCACTTCTCTGGGTCATGCCATCCATAGGACGCTTGGCCTGATCAATGTGAGTAGGAGGATCGTTATCGGTACCAGATGTTGTAATACCCTGCTTACCAAATCCCTGATCATAATGTTTGAAATCTTGGATGCTTGGATCCATTCCCTGCTGTAGTGCTGGGTTTGTTCCACCCTGCATATTTGGATCTACCAATGACTGCATCAGAGCTTCCGGAGAAACCATTTGGCTTTCCTCAACCATTGATGGGTCGATAGTAGTTTTTCTTTGGGCAGGATCTACACCTTCCATGTGAGGTATTTCATGATTGGCACTCTTCTTTACATCAGATGTGCTTCGAAAAACCTCGCCGGGTCTTACCTTCTCACCCCCATCATGATCTCTCTTATGCATTCCGTCCATTGTGCGACTTTCATCTTTTACCTCAGGCGACGGATGGCTCTTGGCCTTCAGCATATCGGCTTTTCCCGCTGCTTGTGCCAGAACAACACCACGGCTCATATTACATGCTGGGTTGTTTGAACAACCTACCTTACGGCAGTAGTGTTCCTCGCCACTTCCCTTCTTGCAATAACAAGCTGTCTTTACTTTATAACCTTTTCGGGCGAGAGATTCGAGCCACTTAGATGCTGTGCGACCATAAAATTCGCACTTAGACGCGTATGAGCCCATTCCGAAATCGGCGCCCATTCCCATCTTATTATCTCCTGTCTCTTTTAGCATTCCTGCTCCTTCATCCATTCCGCACCCCATGCCCATTGCATCGGCGCCATCACCAACCATTGGATCCATCATATCTGGAGCCTTCAGGTCGGCACATAATTCTTCAATCTTAGCTTTTGTTTCAGGGTCGTCAACCAGCAATGATGCTGCTTCTAGCATGTCGCACACTGCGTCATCCTTACCTCCACCCATCATTGAATCCATTGGGTCACTCATCATTGGATCGTCCATCATTGGATCCATTCCAACCTCGACACTCATCATTCCCATGTCGTCCCCGCCTGGATCTAGGTCAGGGCCGGCATCACCACTGTCACTACCGCTGTCGCTCTTTGGCTTTGGCGCTGGCGAGCTATCGTCATCATCGTCGCTGTCATCGTCTGAGTCATCCGAATCGCTGTCGTCACTTCCACCAAAATCTGGCTTGTCATCCGACTTATCATCGTCATCGTCATCATCGTCGTCATCAAGGTCATCATCATCAGATGCATAAACTTTTAATGCGGCAACTCTCTTTTTGCTAGCACTCGCCCAACGTAATGATTTTTCAAGAAGCTGAGCAGATGTTAGTTTTATGTATTGCCCTGGGTTCATCGGATCAGAAACCAGCACTTCAATCGGTTGACCATCTTCCGGAGCAGCCATCACATCACCGGGAGCCCCTTCCATTGGAGGCCCACCCATTCCTGGGTCGCCTGGCTCTCCAGGGAGTGTATCAAGCCCACCGCTTGGTGGCGCCATCTGTGCTTTCTTTTGCTCCCAACGAAGCATGTCTTTTGGGTTAGCTTCCTTAGCAACGCCCTTCTCCATTGTACGTCCTGGGAATTCAGTTGCCTTCTCTGTACGGTCATCCGTCATGTGGTTACCATCGAATTCGTCATTTTTAGTGTTTCTATTGACGTCTTTCTTTGGAGGAAGCATGCTATCTTCCTTGTCATGCGCACGCCCAGGCCACTTGCCCTGCTCTTCACTCTCTTGCGAGAATGCTTTATCTTCGTCTGAGTGTGGGGCGTTGTGAGGCTCTTTACCCTTTGTCTTCTGGTGCGGGGCAGGGTTCTTTTCTCTACTGCGCCCAGACCAGTCGCCTGTGCTTTCCGTAGCATCGCTCCAAGCCTTGCCCTCATCGTTCTTGGTATCGCGCGAGTATTCTTTCCACTCTCCAGCCAGCACCTTCTTCACGGCATCATAATGCATGGGGAGCATTTCTACTTCGTACACATGACCAAGTGATCCGGCTTCTGGGCCAAGAAACTTACTATGCACTCTAAAACTATTATCTTCTAGAATAGCTCTTGCTCTATCTACATCCTTGACTTCTAACTGACGATAGGCGTGGCGTTCGCTACTTTCATTTGACATGTCATATGCGACAAGTTTACGCTCTATCTTCGAATAAGCGTGCTGGTCAAGATTTCCCATTGATGCATACTTTCTCAAGCCTTCGTCGGAAAATTTAATTTTCTTTTTATCTGCAGTGACTACAAAATTACGCACTGCATACTTATCGTGACGGTCATTGTCTTCGTTATAATCTACACAACCGAAAAACTTCATTGGTTTTGTTGGAGTGTCAACATTAACAGCAAAGGTGACAATCGCCTTATCAATTACTTGTAAACTATCGTCTGCAAGATCCTTTGATGTTGCCTCTACCTTAATTCCGTCAAAATCGATAGCAATACCACCCTTGCCAAGAGCCTGTGAGACTCTCTGCTTGAATGTATTAGCTGCTCGCTTGATAACATCTTGTCTGTTGTCTCTAGAATGATCAGGGGCTCTATGCACAAGATTTGGGTTAATATGTGTATAATCTCTGCGCTCAGGAGAAGACATTGCGTCTACCTTGCGGATTTGCTTAGCTTCTGCCTCACGCTTTTCTGCTAAAGATAGTTCGCCACCCTTTCTAGCTTGACGCTTATCCATTCTCGTAGCGTACAGCAAATCATTTAGGTTTTCACCAGTAGTTAGTTTAGCCATTTTGCTTTATTTATTCCTTAATTACCTTCTTCATCTAAATTATTGAGCGCTCGTAACACCGCCTCAACCTCTCGTTGACACTCTTGCTTCCTGTAAATTTTACCGCCACTTTCTTCCCATACCGATCCATCGGCTAGAGCTTCACGTACACCATGACCATGATAATTATGATCAACATGTTGCTTAAATGCCTGCTTACTCATGACACCTTCTTCAAATTCCTTCTTGATTCTGGCCTCAATTACAGCAGTGCGAGATTTGGCTTCTCGCTCCTTTTTGCCCTCAAGCGATGCAGAAATGTATTCTGGCACATAAAAGCTACGCTTGGTTGAAACTCTCTCGCTTCCCATGGATATATGGTCTCCTTTTCAAAAATTACAATAGCATGTGTAATCAGTTTTAGATTAATCTTATCCGATTACAGCAGTGCCAGGACCCAAGAACACGGTTTTGGCAATTTTAAGAATACCGACACTAAGCTCCACCCATTCCTTAGAATCGCCCTTATTCTCCTCGGCCATAGTGATTCTATCTTCTGTTTCTTGGAGTTGGTCATCCGTCATAACTTCTTCTAAAAGCTTGTTATACTTATCATTGTGGTCATCTAGGACATCAAGGCTGTCCGGAATATCAGAGAATGGATCAATCGTCTCCTCTGACTCCAGACCCGCCATTGTTTCTTCTTTCACAACTTCATTACTTAGCTTTAATAGTTCTTTCGTAAGCTCGGCAATCCTCGATTTCTTGTCTGTGTCATCTACGATTGGCATTATCCTTCTTCTCCTTCGCCCGTAAGCTCATCAATTGTTCCTTGGAGTTCTGAATTATCATCCTTCAGCTTATCCATTTCTTCTTTTAATTTCTTCATTTTACTGTATTCTGCTGCTGCCTCATTGGCAAGAGAGATAATATTGTCCCTCAATGCCGCTCTTGCTTCTGCAGACATTCCAGCCATCATATACCGCTTGTGAAGCTCTGTGATCCTCTTATCAATCATGATGAGCCTGTCGAGCTTCTTCTCGGCAAGCGCTTGTTTAGCAATAGCAAGACTAAGCTTCTTCAGCTTTTCCTCGTAGAGCTTCTTCAAATCTCTCACCTTCTTGAGAATAATCTTACCATCCTCGCTGTTAATTTTTAGTCCCACTTCCCAGCGCTCATCAATCACTCGTTTCCTTTCCAGATATAGCTGTTTCCTATATGCTGCGAACCTGGACGGTGCATATTCATACACCATATCCCTCACCTTATCTCGCTCAGCAAGTGACTGAACGATGTCCTGATTTTCCTGTGCAAACTGACAACCAGGAAGAATAAATACCAGGATCAGGACTATTAATAGCATTCGTTTCATTATTCTTTATCCTCATACTTTAGCTTCAAGAACCCGCTGGTCCCGACAAGCTTTCTCGCGTTTTTCTCCTCAAGCGTAAATTTCATATCTAAAACTTCTTCAAAGTGCCCATTTAGCCTTATCGGAGCGTCTGATGTTACATGGATAGTTACGTATGCACCATAAATATCCCTTCCAGTTTTAGCGTCAACCTTGCCAGTTGTTGGCATTTCACCCACCTTTTCCTTTTCTTCTATAGATTTCTCTATTTCCTGCAGTCTTCTTACCTTAATCATATATTTCCCCTTATCGATAATAAAATGGTAATCCTGTCTGTCTTCTACCTGGCCTAGGCATACTATTCCTTGGTGTACCGCCTGGAACCCTAACGACAGCCGGCGAAAGCCTTGGCCTACCTCTATCCGGCTTTATATCCGGCTTAAATCCTTCAATTGCCATTTCTACTGCTCTTGCCATAGCTTGAGCTTCGTCATCATGCCCCCCAACCCCATGATCTACGTAATCACCCTTATCTTCTAGCTTTGACATCTCATACAGTAGCCATTCGTCCTCAAAAATATCAATTTTCCCATCATACCACAACGAACGACAGTTATCCCACGTATCTTTGTTACACGCAGCCCTTTCTGCCTCATATCCAAGTTTTTGAAGAGTTTGAAGCGTTTCTAGAGAATTGAAGCCATCATATGTGATTTTTGCAAAATTAAACCCTCTTTCTCGATCAAGTTTAATTATAAACTCCCTTACATCAGAAATATCAATTTCATCAACCGTTCTTTGACTAATTCCACCCTCAGTTTTTAATTTTCTCTTGCTTGCCTTAAACCTTATACTTAAATCTACCACTACTGTCGGGTATGCTATATCTGCTCGTATAATATCTGGACCTCTATGCGACAAACTTACGCCACAGGCATCTCTTCCACTACTTCTAGTCCCACCAGTACCAAGATCGATATGGCAATTATGAACAACAAACCCGCCACTTACAATAAATGAATGATCATCCTGTACTTCAATATCATACACCTCACATTCATCATAATACCTTTCAATTTCCCTCACGGGTAAATAGCAATAATCACCAACATTGAATCCATAAAGCCTTTCGTTCATGTTATGATCATAATTACCTCCAAACATGTCAGCATGTTGTTTGTGCCCGTGTATCCCTATTCTATAAGAGTCACTATTTGTTCCATCATTCTTGACATACTTCGACGTTTTTTTCATTTCCGAGGGAACAAATCCATATTTTACCAAAAGCATCCTAATAGCATCACACATTTTAATAGATGTAGTAGACCCATACGTATGATGCCCATGCTGGCCCCCATCATAAACCACATGAGAATAATGCCCATCTCCATTTAAATATGATTTCAAAAATTCAAAGTGAAAATCCTTGCTTGCTGACATTAAGTCTTTTGAAATAAATTTTCTATGACTATATTCGCCAATATGATCTCTCATGAACCTTATTAGCCTTGGAACTTTTTTAATTCTCACAGCCAATGCCTTTTTTGATGGGTGAGGCTTCATCCATATTTCGGCAGATGGCTCTAATAACCTAGCACAACGATAAAGATCATAAGCCACTTCTATTTCATCCTCATGAAGCGTAAAGGCTAGAGTGTAGTATTTGACTCCAGATTTGATTTTTGCTTTCCCATAAGATCCTTCTGCCATAAACCACCCACACAACTTAGCCAATTCTGGGCACAAATCAAAACCGTCTATATTTCTAATGAAATCACTATTATATTTAGGTATTACCAAAAAATCTCCCTTGGAAATATCTCCAGCCTCTATCCACTCAGGCGAATAATCTGGAACTTCTTCCCTAAATTCACACTTTACTTTTTCATGCTTACAACCTGGGTAATGAAAAGAATTTCCGCACATACATTTGTTTTTCCTAAGAACTAAAATTTTATGATCATTAGTAGGCGCAAATTCATGCCCCCCTTGCGTCTTAATTTTAACAAATTCGCCCTTATAATGTCTACTAAACGTATCCAGAACCTTTTTTTTACTCCCTGTATGAGTTATTACCTCGTCACCGCAGACAATTTCTTGAATATCCTTTCTTTGGAAATTACTCATAATTACAGGTGTGTTTTTTGGGAAACAATAATAGAGCATGCCCTCTTTGCCTACGAAATCAGGTGGAAGCAAGTCCCAGGCACCAATTGTACCATCTTCCTTCGTAAATACCGGCATTACATTATCTTCCCCATTATCTGGGAGAGGATCTACGCGATCATAGTTAACATTTTGCAGTACGCGCTGCCAAGCTGTGAAATATGGCTGTGCTGCCATTGTTGGAATCGCACAAATGTCTCTCAGGAACTTTTCTGGGTCAGATTCCATGGCAGATTTGAATTCTAAGGGAATTTTTAAGTCGTGGACAATTTTAGCACCCTTTTTTGTCGTCTTCTCCACCCTATAATTAAACCTGGGACTGTCTTTATATGTAGGGTTGCAGTCAAATGACGCTCTTCGACGATGATAAAACCTATGACCAGACTCCATTCCTTCCGTGATGGAATTTTTATCAGTTATGCCATTTAATACCCGCCATTCCTCGATAGATTGCACTTTCTTCTCAAGCCAACGGTCTTCTGTACCCGCTGACGAGATAAACATGTTCAATCCCGCCTCTCCGAAGCGTGAAATGCGACGAGTGTCTACTGTTTCATAGATTTCTTCACATCTATCTACCCCATTTCGCAATTCAAACCCGCCTGGAGAACACGCTTCGTCTACAACACACGCATAAAGGTCTTCCCCAACAACAGCTTGTGCTTTACCAGACCCGAATCTAATGTTTAGATAGGGCGTGAGGTTTGTCAGTTCTCTTTTGGCAGCTTTTGTAACATCAAACCCGCTCTTATAGAAAATTAATTGATTTTTATGTCGTGGGTCAGGGGCATAATTGTTATCCCTAAACCAATCAATGGCTGCAATCGTCGCATATGCCTTCTGATACACAATTTTACGTGCTTTTTGTTCTGTAGGAGCCAAGCACATCATAAGAGGAACGTTACCCGTCTTATACATGTCATAATAGTCATAAGGATTGCTCATGCAATGTAGCCAATATGTTAAATAAGCTACGAAAAGCGAACATGAGACGCTCTTCCCAGAATTATGAACAACAAAATTATTTGCTATAAATGAATGGTAAGGCGCTTCCATCGTTAAATCATATACATCGTCATCGTAACCCATATCAATGATGGCAACCACCTTAGCAAACCCATCCACTAATTTAATTTCGTCCTCAATTGTTAGTTTATCAAGCCTTTTCCACCCAGAATCTTTTGTGAAAAACGGATGATTAGCCGTTGCATGAATTATATCCCCTTTTTCAGAATGAAGACAGTACATTCTTTTCGTGCCACTATAAACAGCATCTACAATTTTATTTCTTACAAATTCATCTGTTTCTTCGTCATAAGAAATTATTTGTTTTCCTATGTATTCCTTCTTATTTTCAACAATATCCTCTATTTTTTTTGTCCCACCATCAACCATCTTAATTTCTGTATATCCGGCGAGACATCCCAAGCCCGAAACATTAAAAAAATTATTTACAGCAGGAGAATAATCCAATCTTCCATCAGACCCATAGCCCGAAAACACGATTTCCATGTCCTCTCGTACATGCGGCCAAATCCTGTTGGCCTTGTCATTGATGAATTCTCTGCCATTGATGAATTCTATAGGGCTTACTGGCCTATGATCCCAAACAATCTTCTTTTCATACCCATCTGGGAGCATAAGTTGATTATTAAGTTCATCTTCTTCTTTCCGCAATTGCGCAAGGCGAGCTAGAATGCTCGCCTTAATGTCAGTAGTTGCGTCTTTTAGGGTCTTCATTACGTGTTAATCCTTAGTTTTTCTACGTACTGATGAAACTTTTCATCATAAACACCTTCCATTAACATGTCTTGGACCACCAATATTGTTTCTTTATTTTTTTCTGCCCATTGATCGCATATTGGCTTAGCAATTCTTTCAAACTCATCATTTTGCCGAATCATATGATCAAAAATTGATGAATAATATTCGCCTTCCTCCAACTGAACAGAATTGTATATTTGCCGTAAATCTATACTACCCAAAAACACCCTACTAAATCCACCACCAGGGCTCGAATAATTAGCCTCTCCAGGCTCTCCACATTCACTAAAAAACACATTGTCGAGAACATCATAATAAATATTCGCATTATTAGTGAAACAGTTACCGGGAAAAGATAATTGGTAATAAATCTCTAACTGACCACTACGCCTCATACTATAATCATCCAATATACCCATATCATTTCACCTCAAAATTTGTATCAATTGTCTGCTGAGCATCTTCAAGATCGATGCACTGATGCACACTAAGAATCAAATTATGCTTATGCATTGGGTCGAGGTGGTCATCCGTAGCAATTTTATCCACGATACGACCAGTTAATGTCTTGACATAGTCCACCGTGACGTACGTAGATAGCTTACCTTCAAGCATGGCCAGGGATTTTAGGACGTCTGCCACCTGTGAGTCGTTTGCCTTTGCGGCATTGACGGCAGCGAAGAATGAACGGTCATCTCTCTTTTCAAAAGATTCAATCATCCTGTCTTTGATGAGCATCCCTCTCTCGTATCCTGAATGTACAAGGCCTTGTAAATGCCTCACCTTGTCGATCACACCCACACCAGCGATAGCCTGCTCAAACTGGTCTTGACGCATCATGGTGATTTTATCTCGGATTTTGCTGAGATAGTTGTTCACGTTGGAATGCGTGATATTTTGGTAGGGGAATTTGTCCCCATTATTGATTTTCCTGTCATCAAGCTCAGTGTTACAACGTTTCACTAGTTCTTTGATTGTACAGTCATCATGCATATACCAATAGATCAAATCCTCTTCAAGCTTATACTTCTGGATCTTATATTGTACGTGCTTCACAAGAGGTAGTTCTTCCTCCACCTCTTCTTCGTTATCCCCAAAAATCTTATCGATGTCACTCATTCATTATCCTCTTGTTTTTCTAAGCAAGCTCTCCATATTCATAAGGGCCATTTCAACAGCTTCATCTACTTCATCAGGTTGGCCAGTATTGCTGAACAATTTACCTAGCCATTGACGTAACCTTCCCTTATCTTTGACGACTTCTTGCTTCTGCGGCTCTGGCATTTCCTGAATAGAATTCAGAGCTTCCTGATATGCATTCACTAACGCAGGCGATCTAATTTTTCCACCCTCTTCAAATTGAGAAAGTGCCCATTCCCTCGGAGGATTAAATGATTGTTCTCCTGGCACGGTTACGGGTTGCATAAATGTTTCCCTACCGGGCTCAAGCTCTAGAGTTTCTAGAGGAGGAATTGATTCCTGAGTAGGAGTTGGATCTGGCGTCCAAGGTTCTCCTTCTTGCCCCCAAGTGGTGTCTTCAAATGCTTCTGTTTCTGCAGGAGCAAGCTCTGTACCAAATTCCACCCCATCGTCATACATTTGTTGTGGTGGGTACTTTTCCTCTGCAGGTTTAGCTCTAGACGGCCTTTTAATCTTGGGAGCCTTATTCGGCCCTATATTTTTAGCGTCTTCAGGAGAAATATCCATCTCTCCACGAGGAGGTTTTACAGATTTAGGCTTCTTACCTTCTGGAAGTAGGTCGTACTGACCTTTCCTAAAAGAAAAAAAGTCGTTTACGACACTGCTTTCTCTTGGTCTTTTTGTTCTTGCCATTTCTTTAGAGTGATGCCTTCCTTCTTGCACTTACGTACAATCTTCAGAACTTCTCTTTCTGTTTCTTTATCCATCACACCACAAGCTCCCTGCTTGTTGTACGCGATAAGGGAAGCTAGCCATCTAGCTCCACATTTGCACTTCTTGTGTTTTATGCTTTGCAGTGACGTGCAAAACGGGCACATTCTCTCAGAATTTCTGCGCCCCATTCTTTTCGCTGTCTTGACATAAAAATCGTTGTGAATTAACATTAAATTCCTCCCCTTTCTTTCCCCTTCATGTAGATTGACGAATAATCAGGCCTACGCGGAAGGGTTTCACCCTTACTTTCCGGATCTTCATCAACCATCGTTGTAGACATAAGAATCTCATTCGCATCTCTACTCAATCTTTCCACTCTACGCACTGTATCGTGCCACGTCTTCTCGTCCCATGTACTTGGATCATCAATGAAATATTGCGTATTCTTACCATTCGATGCTAATAGTTGAGATAAAAGCTTCTTTTTCTCTTGTGCAATCGCAATTGTCTTGTCAAATCCTTTCATCATCTTTCTAATTTCATAACGACGATCAACAATATTAGATAGAGGGATCTGCTGTTGAGGGTAAATAGGATCTTGTGTCCCCTCACCTCCAGCATACCCTATATTTTCCTCACCGCCGAATGTAGAGACATCCAAAGATCCTGATTGCCCAGGGGCTGTGTCAATCTCTTGTGCCTTGACGTAAATATCGGCAACGCTCGGTACTTTAACTGCTAGTGGTTTCGGCATCAGATTCTCCAATGATCTTTCTTGAATATTCGACTTCACTCCAATCGCGTTTCTCCACTACGGCAGCACGCTTAATAGAATGAATTTTAAATTGTTTTGTTTGGCCAGCATCTGTGGCATAGAGATATCCCTCTCTCACCTCATAGGGCTGTAGTTCATATCTTTTCAATCCGCCCTTACTCTTACTATAATAGATTTCACAGAGCTTCTCGCGTTCTGCTGCATCTTTCAACACATCTATTATTGTGTAGAGCGTCATATTCTCATTTTTCATGTCTAACCCTTATACTCAAATTCAACGGACCATCGCGGAGAATAAGTCTCGTTAGTAATTTCCACGCTATGTATGTTCTTGTAGATGAACATTTTTATATGTCCATCCTCTGTATCATAGCCAAAAAAGTAATATTGTGAGAGCCCCTCTGGATTCTGCCTCAACCTCATAGAATATGGCTCCACCATGTATGTTGATGTTACTCCTGTCTCTGGTGGTGTTACTTTCGTGTAGTTAATAGCTACAACCAGTCTATAATGACCAGCATATGCCAATCTATACCATGGACTTTTAGGAATCTCTGGTGGAACTGGATCACCCGTATCCGTTGGAGATAATGCCACCTGTACAAATTCTTCATTATCTATAGGAAGCTGCTGTAGGTCATCAAATGGGTCATACGGATCCACTTGGCCTGTTTTTAACATAGCCGCCCTAGGCATGACGTTCAGAGAAAGTTCTACGTCCTTTGTCATCGTATGAAGCTGCATCAAGCTGTCTAGTAGGATGTCTACGGCTGCAGATAGCTCCACTAATGCACTATCAACGTCTGTAAGCTGCCCGATTCTTGTCAGAAATGGTTTGTCTGAGGATTTTAGCACTGCTAGGTATTTATTCCAAGCATCTGTAGCCTGCTGAAGAGTTAGCTCATATGGGGCATGTGACGCCCATTGCATAATAATTTCACTACTAGTATCTGAGGGTAATTGATTGCCCAAAACATCCAGCCTGTCTCCAATCGCCCAAAGGATGTCTTTATGCTCTGCAGAGATGATAGAGGCTGTACGCATACTCTTCTGTATTTTGTCGAGGATCGCGTTCCTACGCCTTTTCTCAAGGTTTAGATTAGCTGTCTGCTCTGGTGTCAGAGAAGACATCCCCTGATACATCCCTCTGATTATCCCATCTATCTGTTCGAACCTTTGGACGTAGATTAGCAGCACAGGCTTGATAGCTTCAGCATCTGTTAGGTCGCGCCTGTTTTCTCTTATGTCTTGAGCAGGTGCATATTGAGACAAATCTTCCGCCCCTTGTGCCATATCTTCTGGCATAAGCTCAGGAGGAAGACGCACAAAAGCGTAATCCCCCTCCTCTATACCTGCTGTCCTTGTAAAGGACATGTCCATCTTAGATTCAATCAGCATTTAGTGTCCTTTGAGGAAGCACTTCTCGATACAATTACCGCCCTTCTTCCATACATCTATACTCGTGCATAAAAAACTTCCTGTCGGAACAGGTCCGTCATATTCTCTATCGCTACAATATGCTAATGTGGCGTGTGGTTTGTATTCCCTATGGCTATCTTGGATTTCATATCCAGCATCCTCCAGAGTATCCCAAACATCCTTTCGGAGTTTCGCCATTCCATCACATTTTATTGGAAGATGAGCTATTTCCCTGTTTTCAAGCTCAGTGTCTGAGGACGTAAAAAAATCTAAATCTTCTAGCGTTATCTGGATTGGATCATGCGTATGTATTACATCGTTACATATTTCTATTATATTATCCAGATCTTTGCTATCCTGATCCCCTATATATAAAACAGTTAGATGAGGAGGAGAAGCGTCTTCCTTATCTTTTTCAGGGAATTCCTTAGCTATCTCATCCGGCATCTGTAGAAATAAGCCTATACTTTCTACAGTGGACGCAATCCGTTTCATATATAAATCGAGTATCATTACTTTTCTATTCTAGCCACTCTTCTTTTTTCTGATCTTTCACTTTTTGTTAACCTACGATTCTTCACCACTGGCTCATCCCCCCATCTCTTTGTTGGAAGTCGCTTACTCCTTCCTTCCCATTGAGCAGCAAGAATTTCTTTATTTATATTTGTAATGCCAAGAACTTCTTTCCCAGGATTTTCTCTCTTGTGTCCTCCTACTTTCGATAGCGACTTAGCAATCCTTCCTGACCATTCTTTCTTCCATTCTTCTTCTGGCAGGATAAAGTAAAAATATTCATTAAGCAACGGAATCATAGATTCAAACGTTTGATGCACAAATGGCACTGGTCCATTGGAATCCCAACCAGTGAATCCTTCATTCCCAAAATCATCCACCACCATCTTGATTTTTCTGTAATAGCGATCAGTGCCAGGGATATTCATCGTCCCTTTTGCCATCTCAAATACGTCACCCTCTACAATGTCTAAAATCATACCCTCACTCCTCTATCTCTAATTTGTCTCTTAGCTCTCTTTTTCAAATCTTCAGTCCCTCTGCGCACCGTACGCTCAACACTGACAGTTTCTCCCACCGTCTCACTAATTTTTTCTTCTGCCATCCTAGCCACTTGCCCCACTTCATATCTATATCCAGTGCTTTCATCAATTTGCTGCGCTAATGCCAGCCTGTCGATACGAGCGCCAGATTCAGTGGCCACTTCAACCATCTCTGTAGGTCTATCTCCAGAAATTGCACCAGGAGGCAATCCTTTCTCCTTTTCACGGGTTGCCATCATTTCTTTCCCTGCCTGCACTTCAGATGGAGAAATAGGCTCGTTCATAATACGATTTACTTCTTCCATATGTTTTCTAAGGGCTCGTTCTCCACCCTTCTTTGTTGGCATATTCTTAATTTTACTCCTATCTTCATTAAAATAGAATTCTGTAGCATACACCTTATCTAGTCTATGCATCTCGCACTCACACCCACCTTCTTCCTCGGCATACAAGTTAATAGGTTTATCATAATCATCGAACGATGCATATAGTTCGCTCTCATATCCACATTTCACACATCTGTAATCATATGTTGGCATTACTCGATCTCCTCCCAATCATAATTTGCATTAGACCATTTTAAAAAAGATATTACAAAAGAATCACACTTACCTGCCTTTATTTCTATAGGAGAATAGAGTCCAAAAATACTACTATAAGGCAACCTTTCATATACTAAACCACCGCTATCACAAATCTGCATATACTGTAATTGAGTTTGTCTTTTAATAGAATAATCGATAATATCTCCACTACCAAGGACACTTCTATCAGTAATTTCTATGACGATACCTTCTGCAGTTGTCAATTTATTCCCTGGCTGTAAATCTTTTTCTGTTAGCATTTAATATTCCTCATATACAGGACGGGGCTATTACACCCGGTACATATACGTTTAACCACTTCCCTTCCACTTTCAGTTTTATAATTAGTGTAGCTACCCTGAACTACACCCACCCCTCTTTCACATGTTGTACAGTAAAAAACTGTTTTCCTTTTTCTAGCCTTACTCCTATTCATTTATACAATAGCCCTACCGTAATCATTGCGTAACGTATCCCTTACTGCGTCTATCATCATTTTCATATGAATAGCACTCATACCCAACACCCACCTCACAATAGGGTTTCTTTGCCTGTATATAAATTTTAACATGACAAGCTCTCTCGCTTGTAACCCAAGAGAGGCCTCAACATGGTCTAGTACTTCGTTCATGTTGACATAACTGAACGTTTCTTGATATTCTGGGTGCATTTCCTGATCAAGAATTACAGAATATTGTTGAGTGCTTGGATTTGCCGCCCCCTGATATTTCCTGGCCTTTCTCCCAGGCCCGTCAATGTCCTCCATAACTTCTAGCTTCGTCTGTTTGTAGAAGTTGCTATGAGATGTCAAGTAGACATTGAAATTGGGAGACCAGTCACCTATCAGGCGACCCTCTCCCTGTGTATCAGTTCTGGGTGTCAAGTATCTAGACGCCATCTTGATCAATTTATTCTCCACGATGGGAAGAATTTCATCCATACTATGCGGTACTCTCATCGAAATAGACTTACTCGTACTGAGAATTAGAGGTCTAAATAGGCGTAGGAGCGTGCGGGCAGCACGCTCCTTTTTGACCGGATCATCAGTCTTTAACTCAAGAATTGAGTTATCTATTTTATCCAAAACCTCTCTATCTTGCTTCTTTTTTTTCTTTTTGGGTGCTTTCATTTACTCTACTGCTTGGCTTAAGTGCGGAGGGGTTGGTTCCCTCTCCTTCACCCTGCCAGGAGTAGCTTCAACATTCATTGTTTCGAACGCCTTGCACAACACTTGAGCTAATGCATTTAGTGAACTGGCTGAGTCATTGTTTTCTCTTTCGTTATGAACCAAAACACAACCACAATGCAACTCTTGCTTCACATTAGATAAATCAACATTCCCCTCATCATCTTGCCCAAATGTATTTATTTGTCTCTCAATGTATAATGCGCAGTTTTTTGTGCACTTATTATTGTAAATCACCCCCAACCCTGATTTAAACGGGCACACCTTACCAAGCGTTAATTCTCGTCTAATCATTAAAATTTATCCTCCTCAAATTTAGGGCAGTATTTCGCCGTTGAAATACAATCAAAATAGTCCTTCTTAGTGTCTATATCTCGACCATTTATCGGCCACAAGTACTTGTAACACTCAACATAACTGTCGTACCCCGGAGTGTATTCGCTATACCCGCCTCACCCTGAATTATATACACAGTGTTTACATTCAAAACAAATAGCCTCTCTCAACACTTCCCCGTGATCCCTACTTGTTTTTATCCTTCTCTTGAGTTCTTTATGTTCCTTGCTTATCATCTGATTCTCCAGAAATGCATTTTTTATATATCTCTTCATGCATTTGGCCTATTCTAGTCATTCCCCGCTCATTAATAAGATCTTTATGAGAACGTTGCTCAGCTTTCAAAAATTTTCCTGCAGGGCTCTCATACGTAGAAAGAAGGATTGCCATCTCGCATGGTGTCTCCACCATATGCACATAATCTCTTACGTGTTCAAACCAGTTAGTTTGAGATGTAAATACGGGCTTAGCTGTTGCTAAAGCCTGGCATACGGCGCTAGAAGACACATTAGCACCAACAGGAGGGTAAATAAGAGCATGATATCTTGCTCGCTGAAGTCTGGATTGAAGCGCGGATTCTGACACCCACTTCTTGTCCCCATACTGAGCATCATAAGATAGGCTAGTACCGTGTTGCTCGTTTGCAATTTTGATGGCTTCTCGGCAAAAGTCGTCATTGTTTCTCCCTAGGCCAAATGACATCAGCACTGGTTCTGTTTCTTTCTTTATTTCCCATTCTGGCACCCCCATAGGTACAATATAACGATTTCCGCTGCTTTGTAGCCTTATATCGTGTTGAATTGTGGCTGCAAACTTCCCTACAGGCCATGCCGGATGAATCCCAGATGAGTGGAACGTACAAACTACAGGGGTATCACCAAAAATATCATAGAAATTGTCATAAGTGATGTAGTTGTGATGCCAAAGGAAGGATTCGTATTGAATATGTATAACGTCTACAGCATCTGCAAGGGCCCTTATCTTATCTTTATCAAATTTCTCAATCCCAGACCTTCCAAACCACTCCCATGCAACATCTACTTCTGCATCACTTTCTTCAAAAAAGACAAAATTATCATCAGTTAGGTAATGATTGGACACAATAAAAACTTCATGACCCAACCCCATCAAAGTATTTGCTAGTCGTTCTGAGTAAGCCGCTATTCCGCACTTGCAATTCCACGTTGTCATCATTGCGATTCGCATGTATCACTTCCTCCATCAACTCTTGGTACCCTTTTTCTAACTCGGAAAAGCATTTTTTACATGCAGTGATGAGCCACTCTTCTGAAAATTCTACATCAACCTCTTTTTCACAATTGTGACACTTCATTGTTACTCTCCAGTGCTGCCAAATCCGCCATCGCTTCTCTCCGTTTCATCAAGACTATCAACCTCAACAAGTGTTACACGTGGGGTAGGAAGAATCACTAGCTGTGCAATTTTGTCACCTGGCACAACCTCGGTCCATAGCCCTGCACAATTAC
Organism: Parvularculaceae bacterium; assembly: GCA_021776465.1. GTDB lineage: Bacteria > Pseudomonadota > Alphaproteobacteria > Caulobacterales > Parvularculaceae > Hyphococcus. Next base: position 6,555 of record JAJFFU010000113.1, on the reverse strand, counting down.
GAAGAAACACTTTTACAGGACCCGTATACCCACTGTCTATTACTCCAGCAGCCCTTTCTAGTCCCCTATTAGTAGGATATGAGGAGCGGTCAAAGATGATGCCAACATGCCCTTCTGGGATGGATACTGAGATGCCTGTATCGACCAATTTTCCTACACCCGCTTCAATTTTCTTATTTTCATCAGCAAACAAATCCCACCCAGCATCTGGCCAGCGATTTTCTGGAAGCTTAGCTGTATCAGACAGTCTCTTCACTTTTAGGTTGATACGAGAAAGCTGTCGTCCAAACCCCTCCTCTGCTGTTTGCCTTAGCATAGATGCCATGCCATCATAATTGGCATTCATTATTTTTGCTTTATCAAACCCTGCATTCATCAACCCCTGAACATCGTCTAGTACGCTCATGCCAGCAACGCCTCGATGTCATCTAGCTCCATCTCTGTACGAGCCTCTTCACTCACTAGGCTGTCAAGTTTCTTCTTTGTCTTATCGAGAGTTTTCTTCTTCTTGTCGTATTTAAACATCTGAATGCGAAGCTTGAAATCTTCCTCATACTCAGACACCTTATATCCGTTCCATGTACCTTCTGAGAGAATAACAACAGAGAGTCGCTTTGCCGCTTCTGCGCTGCTATTTTCCATCATAATAAGATGACCTAAAGCCCTAATTAGAATTTCAGGCTGAGTAACCGTATTGATGTTAAAGTGTTCTCCATCTGCAAACTTGAAAATTCCGTTTGTACGCCATGCAGCACGAGGCTTCTTTCCAAGCGCTTCTTTCTGCTCCTTCACCTTTGCGATGAGGAGTTTGATCTTTTCATCATTCTTTGTCTTAGCCATTTTATTTCTCCTTAATCCTTAGTAATCGTGTGAATTCCACCAGCTTCATTTTTAATTTGTAGCGAGTATGTGTCTAAATCCTTAATTTCTTCAGCAGTAATTTTGACATATCCAGGCTTAGGTACGTTTCGGTTCCATTCGTAATAACCGCTTCCAAAATTATAACTATGTAATTCCTGAAAGTCGACAGTAAACTTCTTTTCATCAATTTCTATATCCCATGGACTTGTGTATAGATAGAAGAATGATTTTTCGTTGTATTTTCCAGAAACACCAATAGCGCATGGGTAATATTTATCTCCCTTCTTCAACAGCCTCTTTTGCCTATTGTAGGAGGAAATATTCAGCGGCATCTTCTTGAACTTCTTCTTGCGGAAAATAAACTTAGACGGAGGCGAGCCATTCACCGTCTTCCTGAATTCATCATACTCATCAGGAAAGTTAGAAGCTGGTTCTGGGTTGATAACTGCAGCCAACTGAGTAAATCCAGTCTGCAGCCAATATTCTGATTCCCATGTTGTTTCACGTTCCTCTACAAAAACAAACACATGCTTTTTCTGTGTCTTCATCACCCAATTGTCTTCTTTGTTCTTCCCGGGCTCGTACCATACTTCTCTACCAAGGTACATCACCTCCTCACTTTTCTTGGTGAGATAGGTAGCCCCAACAACCATATCCTTCTTACCGATCTTATTGGTTTGTAGGGAGGTGAATTTCATGGAATCTTCATATTCCATGCTCGTTGTCGGAAGGAGAACGTGGTTCGCTCCATCCCAAGCATATACGAAGTCACCATCAAGGCCCTTTCCCTTTACGGCGGAAGTTTCTTGCAGGATGAAAAGAAGATTATCAAGCTTGATCTCAAACTCAAACCCACGCGGGTCAAAAACCCTAATAGCAGCGATACGGCCATTCCAACCATACCTGTGATCGCCTGCCTTCTTATTCAGTACAAATCCGCTCGTGGGCTCGTTTTCATAGTCATCTGCAGAAATCTTGTGGTCGCGCCACCCGTCCCACGATCTCTTTTTACGGTGCGTTCCTTTTTCATCAACATACGTGACATAGGCAAGCTTCCCTGTATATGTGTCCTCACGATTTACATACCCGACTTTCAATTTCTTCGGAATTTTCAATTTATTCATTTGGTGTCTCCAAATTGGTCCAACAAAATCACATTTATCTATTGATAGATTATACCCTATCTTTACTCATTTGTCAAGAAATACTTGTTAGAAATTTCCTGAATTTGCCTCAGTGCAATCAATGCTTCATCCTGCTTCACAATGACCCCAGAGAGGTTTCCATAATGGTGTTCAAGGCAATCAATCAGCAATTGCTTGATAATCTTTTCGTCTGGTTCGTCACGCAGCTTACTGCTATTATACAACGTTTCCATACTGACGGTTTTTGCGCTAAACCACTCACGCATTTCCTGCTCAGACCATTCTCCTCTACGAATAGATTTGAACGTTTCGCTGTTGCACTCAAGATCGACATCACCGTACATAAGAATCTGCTCAGCTTCCAGCATCAAACGAACAATGTGGTAGGCAAACTTGACGTCATAACCAAATTTTTCTACAAGAGCTTTTCGCTTGCCGTCAGGGCTCTTATTTGTCATCTTGTAAAGCTGCGACCTTGCGTATCCTCTGTATTTCTTCCAGATTAATTTGCTGAGGAATTCCTTACGTTTGTCCCTCACCATATTAGCTACTTCTGTGCCCTTTAGAACACACCTATCTGGCGTGAACATGCTGTCGAGCATATTAGGGTTATTTTCCATGCATAGCTGGAAATACCTAACAATCGAGTATATCTGGAAGTCCCATTCAATATCCTTGTCAGGATCTTTGATGTGGTGCTGTTGCCACTGGTCAAACGTAGGCTGTCGTGTACCAAACCCCATGATATCACCCGCAGTATGCGGAAACACGATATTCTTTGGCGGAATGGCAAAGCCATAGATATCCCGGTCGCTCCCACCTCCTGAGCATCCGTACGCAACACTTCCCATTTCTGTGACGTAGTGAGCGTTTTCTGGTAGCCAGTACGGCGGGCTGATTAGTTTGCTATTCTGTAGCCTCTGTAATATTTTCATTTTCCTTCTTCCTCCCCGCCATGGATTGTGTAAACTCTGCCAATTAACTCGTTTTATCAATTCTTCAAAACCCTTGCTTTGTCCTTTTCCAATATTGCCTTCTGTTTCAATAGTGAATCGAGCTTCTTCTTTGCTATTGCTGCCTTCTTCTTATCTTTTTTCTCTTCCTCTTGTCTAGCTTATCGTTTAATTCATCAATCTCTATTTGAGCAAGTTCTGGAACAAAAGGATCATCTACAAATGCTTTAAATAAATCGTAATACAATCCGTGACATATTTTGCACATATCCCCGCCTTTGTCAATGCTCCCTACAAAATACCCAACATCCATCTCTTCGTCACAATGGTGACAATTCATTTCCATTATTGTCCTTTTTAGACAATGGCCTATTATCATTCACAAAATACATCTCTTTCACATTACCATCTTCATCTAAATCTATGTCAATACCTCTTGGTGATGGTCCAATACACCACCTTCCATCTCTAGGCTTAAAAATTTGGATATGCTTCACTCCAAGCCTAATCAAAAGCATCTCCCACAAATTATCAGACAAAGGCTTTCCAATAAACTTAGTGAATGATACACCTCCTCCACCAAAAATATATGGGTGAGGAACAGTATGATGGTTATTTCCCATATACCGCCCCCAATCAGGTGTTAGCACTTTATCCTGATGAAGTTGCATTCTTTCACGCGCGTTCATTTCCCCTTCACTTTATCTAGTTGCTTCTGGAGCCTTAGTTGCTCTTCGGCGAGTTTCGTAATTTTCTCCTGCGCAGCAATAATCTTCTTCTTATCTGCAATTTCCTTTCTACGCTTCTTTTCTGCCGCTATTTCTTTCTTGTTTTCCTTGGCCCACTTATTCCAATTTTTAAGCTTCTTGTTGTATTCTTCTAATTTTTTCTTATAAGCTTCATCAGATTCAAGATATGAATACACAATAAAAAGCTCTGGAGAACTACAATCATCATAATACCCATAATCAACACCTGCTCGAATAGTGATGTTACTATTATGAAAACCACCCATATCCAATCCACGATTAATAGCAAGAGCACTTAATTGTTCCAAAGCCCAATCTAACTTACACTCAGTTCCTAAATCATATTCTACGAATTTCCTAGATTTACAGGGTTCAGGGTTTTTTGGCTTAGTTCTTAGTTTAAACACATTATCTCCTTTTACTCTTCTCTTTTTCAATTTCTTCTTTATTCTCTTCATACCACTTTTCCCACTCAGCCATTTTTTGTTCCCACTCTTCCATTTTGGCTTCATATGACTCCCGAATAACAGTCGAAGAGAATTCTACAACAGGAACATAATGTGGGCTATATCCGTAAAATCCCCCTTCTTCTTCTGTACTAACTTCTATATTATCAAGATTAAAATTTGTCATATCAAGATGTTCAGACTCAGCTTTAGCCTTTAATTCTGAAATTAAATCCGATAGCGAACTATAATTTGCATTAATAGTTACGGTTTTGTGGTACTGATATGCCTTAGGTCTTTCAGGTTTTGTTCTTAGTTTCATTTTATCCCCCCAAACGGTTTATCCAACAGAAGCGAGAGAAAATAATTCATCTGCTTCGCAATTTTTCCTTGTTTTGGAATACCAAATCTTGGATATCCCTCAGTTTTCATCCAATCTACTAAACTCGTACCAAATTCATCAGAGCGCGCCTTCCAGTCACACAACATCTCTGCCACCTGAAGCCTACTCATCTGTAATGTATCACCGCCGTGAAATTCCGGGTGGTGGTCGTTCGTACTGACATGCTGCAAGTGAGCCATTCTCTTATTTTCTGGATCAACATATCCGATATCAGTGGGTTTAGAGCCTTCTTCACTATCATGGAGGTGGAGCCATTCGATACCATGGAATTTACTATTATCATGCACAAGAGCATTGGCAATTAGCTTACGAGCAAATTCTTCCTCTCCCATAGCATGCAGGTTCTTTGCTAATTTGAAGCAGTTGTCCTGTACAAGCCTGATATGCCTATGGATAATTTCTAAACGCTTCCATTTTAGTTTTCTTTCATTCTCTTCTCTAAGTTTTTGTTCAAGCTCCTCTTTAGTAATTTCAGGCTCTTTATTCTCTGGCTCCGATTCTTCTGTTTTAAGCTCCTCTTTGCTCACGTTTTTCCTCCTCGATAAATTGCCTGAGTTGCTTGAATCCGGTAAAGTTTCCATATCTGTGATTATCCCCTGTGCAAACAGCAACATGCTCCAGTGGCGATGCATGAAGCGGATCATGAGATACCAGCATTTCATACAAAGCAACATCTTTAGCTTCATCAATTATGCCTTCGTGTGTAGCATACGATGTTCTAGCACAACGAGCAACGCTAATCTTCTTTAGTTTTTCAACATCTATGTTGTATTCTCCTCTAAGGTATGGAGAAATGAATGGCATGTGCCACCAACCTGCATGCGCCAACCCAGGCCCACACTTTTTATGCTCCTCGCGCATCATATCAGCCAGCACTTTGATTTCAGGCTGTGCATCTGGGTGGCAACGTTGCTTATAGAAATTTTCATATTCTGTAGAACTCACCACCACTTCAATATGCATCCAGGGCTCAATAACCCTGTTTACAATTTGTTTATGGAGCCCTTGGTTCATCAAATGTTCAGCATGCTTCACTGCGTCGTCACGAGCCAGGAGCCAATTATACTTCGCCTGAGAAATGGTCTTACTATCCGCCTCTACGCGAGCGCTCATTCCCCTCTGATTCATCCCCCAAAATTCTGGCATAGCAGGGTCATCAATCACCTTCTTGATGAGCCTCTTTACAGGAATAGCTCTGCTACTACTGCTGTTCCTACTAAACATCCTGTGTGTTAGGAGTTCCGCGTGGATAAAGCGCGGGTATTTGAGAACAAACGTCGTAAGTCTGTGGCCCGCCGGAGAAGAGGTATCTTCGATGATGTAAGCGTCTATTCCTTTCCGCTTTTCTCTAACCAACGACCTTACTCCATTCTATAATTCTGACCAGCTTCATCACAGATTCTTCTACTTCTTCTGTGCTCTTGTCGTTTTTCATATGCCATTCAAATAGTGAGATGAAAACATTCATTAACTTTGAGCCATATTTGTCAGAAAAACCCTTAGCAATTCTATATGATTCATCAATAACATCTACGCTCAACTCATGGCTAAAAATTATTAGATACCCCACCAAAGATCCAACTTGAAAAGACCTTCCCCAATCACGAGGATATTGATATTTATCAGCCACTTTCATTACAACATCTGCATTCTGCGCTAAAAATGCCAACACCCTTAATGCTTTTCTATCATTCATTTTCTATCTCCTTTATTGCTCTTTTCAATATCTGATTAGCAAATTTTATCTTCTCATCGTCACTTAATTGATACAAACCATTAATATAGGCTCCAATGAGCTTATTAGCCTTTTCCACTGTCTTGATGTAATGGGTCATGAGTGTACTCCTTCTCTCCGACCTTCCAACGATAAATAGCATTATTTACATGATATTTTCCAACATCTGGCATAGGTAGTTCCCACTTCCTCAAATATTGGTACATGCCGATAATATTCTCTGTTGTAAACTTTTTTCTGTATGGGTTGTTGTCATCACCCAA
>JAJFFU010000112.1 GCA_021776465.1 Parvularculaceae bacterium | reverse complement strand
CTTAGCTGCATCAACCAGAGCTGCGGTCGCGGTCGCGACGCCAGACAAGTGACCTAAAAAATTCAAGGCGACGCGTTCTGCGGTGAGAATGCCGGCGGCGGGGCCGTCGATTGAGAGAACGGCGTCGCCCGGTGCAACGTGCGCACCGTCGCCGCGTTCGATCTCGACTTTAATCGAAGGATCGACCTGTCGAAACGTCGCGACCGCGAGGTCGACGCCGGCGATGACGCCGGTCGCCCGCGCCACTATTGCGCATTTCGCGCGGCTGTCAGCGGGAATGGTGGCGCCGGTTGTGATGTCTCCCGCCGCGCCGAGGTCTTCGGCAAGGGCTGCTGCGACTGTCGTTTCAACCAGAGGCTTTGGAAGTGACGGGGTCATTCGTCGTCATCCATTTCAGCGCAGATTTCCGTGTGAAAGGCGTCTTCTTCGGCGTCGGGAAAATCACTACGGTGATGGGCGCCGCGGGATTCTTCGCGGGCCAACGCCCCTTGTGCGATCAACTCCGCGGTGACGAGCGCGCTTTTAAGACCGCTGGTCATGGTCTCATATTCGTGAAGCTCGGCGACCATCTCAAGCGTGTCGTACAGCGCCTCTTCTGACCGAATGAGCGCACACCCTTTCGACATCGCCTCGCGCAGTTTTTGCATCGCTTTGGGGTCAGCCGGCTTTGACGGAACGTCCATGCGGTCGGCGGGTGCGCCAGCCTCATCGCGGCGGTCGAGCGGCTTTTCACGCAAATGATCGGCGATGCGCGCACCGAAAACGACCGCTTCTAGAAGGGAATTCGACGCAAGGCGGTTGGCGCCGTGTACGCCGGTGGAGGCGACTTCGCCGACGGCCCATAAACCGTCCAGCGTCGTTGCGCCATCAAGATCGGTATAGACACCGCCCATATGGTAATGGGCGGCGGGCGCGACCGGCATAATATCCGTTCGCGGATCGATTTCCGCTTTCTGACAGGCCGCGAACACAGTCGGGAATTTTTTCGGAAATGCTGCGCCAATCGCCTCGCGCGCATCAAGAAAGGCGCCGCGTTCCGCTTTAATCTCAGCCTCGACGGCGCGGGCGACGATGTCGCGCGGCGCGAGGTCTCCTGCCGGGTGGTAGTTTTCCATGAAGGTGCGCCCGTCTTCGTTGACGAGATGGGCGCCTTCACCGCGCAGGGCTTCAGTGGCGAGCGGCGCAGGATCGACGCCGATATCGAGCGCGGTGGGGTGGAACTGGACAAATTCCGGGTCGCGAATTAGCGCGCCGGCGCGGGCCGCGAAGGCGAGGCCGTGTCCTTGCGCTGGCGTCGGATTGGTCGTGACGGCGTAAAGCCCGCCAAGCCCGCCGGTCGCGAGGATTGTCTCACTGGCGTCGAAAGCGGCCCGTTCCCCGGCTTCTACATTATAGATGAGCGCGCCGCCGACAGCGCCATTGTCGTCGGTCATCAAATCTTCGGCGACGATGCGTTCAAGGATTGTGATGTGTTCGCTGGCGCGTGCCGCCGCGACGAGCGCGTTCATGATTGCCGCGCCGGCCTGGTCTCCGGTCGCATGGACGATGCGGTCGCGGCAATGGGCGGCCTCGCGTCCGAGAACGAGGCTACCATCTTTGTTCTGATCAAACTGAACACCGAAACGGATCAAGTCTTCAACGGCGGCCTCGCCGCCATCGACGAGAATGCTTGCAGCTTCGGCGTCAACAAGACCGGCGCCGGCCTGCATGGTGTCTGAAAAGTGAAGGTTCGACGTATCGTCAGGCCCAATCGCGGCGGCCATGCCCCCTTGCGCCCACGGCGTTGAGCCGCCCTTGCCGAGCGGGCGAGCTGTTATCACCGTAACCGGCCGGGGGCTGAGCTTCAGCGCTGTATAAAGCCCCGCAACGCCGGCGCCGATGATGAGGATGTCGGCTTTGTTTTCCAACACTAACTCCGCTCATTCCCGCGAAGGCGGGAATCCATTCTTTCTTTCTGGACCCCGGCTTTCGTCGGGATGAGCGGGGAAGTAACTCCGCGCCCAAACTAAATCAAACTCGCGCCTCAACGGCGGCGACTTCCGGCGGGCGTTCATGGGTGTACATGGACTGGCGCGTCAGGGGCAGGGCGATCATGCGCTCTATCGCCGCGCGGGCTTTGTCCATTACCGCCGGGTCAATTTCCACTTTGTGTTCCATCGTCTGCAGGCTCGCCAAAATCTTCGGCAGGGTAATCCGCTTCATATGGGGGCAGAGATTGCACGGCCGTACGAAATTGACGTTGGGGTTTTCGCTGGCGACATTGTCTGACATTGAGCATTCGGTGATCAGAACGACGTTCTTGGGCTGGTTGTCTTTAACATAATTCGACATGCCGCTGGTTGAGCCGGCGAAATCCGCCTCTGCCAGAACATCCGGCGGGCACTCGGGGTGGGCGAGGACGATGACGCCCGGTGTTCCTTCGCGCAATTCGCGAATGTCGTCGGCCGTAAAGCGCTCATGCACCTCGCAGGCGCCGGCCCAGGTGACGATCTTGACGTCGGTCATCGCGGCGACGTTGCGCGCGAGATACTGGTCAGGCAGGAAGAGAACCGTATCGGAGTTCCATTCGCGGGCGGCGTATTCTACGACTTCGACGGCATTTGACGATGTGCAGCAGATATCGGTTTCCGCTTTCACATCGGCCGTAGAATTCACATAGGTGACAACCGGCGCGCCGGGATACTTTTGTTTCAGCAAGCGTACATCGTCGCCGGTGATCGACGCGGCGAGGGAACAGCCGGCTTTGAGATCCGGGATCAGCACAGTTTTTTCCGGGCACAGAATTTTTGACGTTTCCGCCATGAAGTGAACGCCCGCCTGCACGATGATCTCGGCATCGGTGCGCGCCGCTTCTTTCGCAAGTTGCAAACTGTCGCCGGCGAAGTCGCCGACGCAGTTGAAAATTTCCGGCGTCATATAGTTGTGTGCGAGAATGACAGCGTTCTTTTCGCGCTTTAAGTCATTGATCGCCGCTATGTAAGGCGCGTGGACGCGCCATTCGATTTCGGGAATGAATTTCGCGACCTTCGGGTAAAGGTGATCGGTTTTCGCGCGCACAGCATCCGTGAACGGAAGGTGTTCTGTTTCAAACTCGTTTCCAAATGCAGGCATCTTCGCGCCTCCCTTGCAGTCCCGGTCTTGATACGCAGTGGCCGAGGTCGATTGGTCTCAAAGCATTATGCTCATACAGAGCATATATAGGTTCAAAAAAGGGCCCCTCAAGGGGCAACGCGGCGCAAAATGAGCGCAAAGGTATCCGCCGTCAAGAAAGTTTCACGTAAATGAGGTTATTGCGTAAGTATTGACTTACGGAATGTGGCTTTATATAAGTAAGCCATGACTTACGAAATGAAATTCGAGGCGCTTGCCAGCCCTACACGCCGCAGCGTGTTCGAAAAACTAAGGGACGGGGCGTCGTCTGTCGGCGCGTTGGCTGAGGGCATGCCGGTGTCGCGTCCGGCGGTTTCCCAACATCTGAAAGTGTTGAAAGACGCCGGTCTCATCTTAGAACGCCGCGACGGTGTCCGCCGCATTTATTCGGTCGACCGCACCGGCTTGTCGGAGATGCGCGATTATTTTGACCGCTTTTGGGACGACGCGCTCGATGCCTACAAGCGCTCGCTCGAAGCGCGCGACGCATAACAGGGAGATCCGCAATGGATACGCAAACCAACATTGAGCCGATTGTTAAAACACTTACCCTGAAAGCGCCCTGCAAAAAGGCGTTCGATCATTTCACGAAAAATATTCACCTGTGGTGGCCGGTGGCTGAGCATTCCCTGTCGAAAGAAAATATCGAGACCGTCATTTTTGAAGCCCGGGCGGGCGGGCGCATTTATGAGATCGAAAAATCCGGCAAGGAGCGCGAATGGGGCAAGATCATTGAATGCGATGCGCCCAATCGCGTCGTGTTTTCATGGGTGCTCGAGGATCCGGAAAAAGCCACCGAAATTGAACTGGTTTTTGAAGCGGACGGCGCCGACAAAACAAATTTCACGCTCATTCACCGCGGCTGGGAAAATCGCGGTGATGGCGCCGAATGGCGCGGCTACTACATTCAAGGCTGGGACGGTGTTCTCGGTGGATATTGCGCCGGGATAAATTAGTCGGCGATGGCGCGCGTTTCACCGGGATCAGTGAATAGATCGCCGCCGGCGCGGGCCCGCCATTGATCGCCTTTTCCAGTAGCACGTTTGGGAACGTGAATCCCGATCGTCTGTTTTGCCTTGATGATATCGGAGAGGATCAACTCCCCATTCGTATCGCCCACAAACCAATAGGGCGGAAACGCCGTGTTGGTAGTTTTTGAGTTAAAGTGCGCTTGATGGCGGGAGAAATTCGACACGGCGGGGTCAGCGTCGCCGAGATGAATAATTGTTGCATCATCGCCAAGCGTAACGCGCCACGCATAGTTCTGGATGTGCGGGCGATTACCGGCGTGGGGCACCGACACCACGTCTATCTCGATGGCGCCGAAAGACATTGCTTCGCCATTGTCGTCAGGTTCCAGCGCAATTGTGCGAACCCGCGTCATCATCGGATCGTCTGTGTCGACGCCGGCTTCCAGTAGTTTCTTGCGCACTTGTTCCGGCGCGAACATGACGACGTCTGCTTGCGCGCGCATATACGCGATGGCTGGTTCCGGTGAAAAGTGATCGCCATGAACATGGCTGATGAACACAGCGTCGACGCCGTCAAAGGGTGCAGCGCCGGTCATCATCGCCTGATTGATATTTTCAGGGACAAGGGCGTATTGGCCGAAGCTATCGGAATAAAACGCATCAAACAAAATTTTCGTATCGCCGTGCTCAACCATGACGCCTTCATTGCCGAGATAATGCGCGGTTGCATGATCATGAGCTGCACCGACAGACGGCAATAAAGAAAGGGCGATGGCGACAGCGCGAATTGACATGGATCAGATCCCCGATTGCGAAATATTAGCTTAGCGTGTCTGCATCGCGGCGCAATCGCGGAATAGCCAGACCGCTCGCTGCATGTTTGCGCAATCCTTCGCTGCTGACAGAAAACAGCGCTGCCGGTCGTCCGCCGGCCTGCTGTGTCGTCTGGTCGGTGCGCGCAACGAATCCTGATTTTTCGATGCTTCGGCGAAAATTCTGTTTGTGAAATTTAAACCCGACAATCGCTTCAGAAATCTTTTGTAATTGCAGCAGCGTAAAAGTCGGCGGCGCCAGTTCAAAGATGATCGGGCGATATCGCAGCTTGCCGCGCAGACGACCGACGGCGGTGGCGAGGATACGCCGATGATCAGAAATCATGGCGATGCCTGTTTCCGCAGCCTTCGGTTCATCGGCGTCGGGCGGCTCAAGCCCAGCCTCGCGCCGGTCGCGAAACGCCTCGGCGACAAGGCCGGCTTCATACATCAGTTCATAGCGATCGAGCGTTCGCGCTTCATCCCAATCGGCGCCGTCGCGACCGAAGGCGGCGGCAATGCGGGCGCGACGCAGGTTTTCGTCCGGGCCGCCGTTGGCAATCCAGTCATCCAGCGCCGGGTTGATGCGGTCTTTGAACACAGCCGGTTCGCCGCCGCGCCAGTCTTCCCAGGGAAAAAACGCATACCAATCGCGCCAGCCAGCATCCGCAGCGCTGACTGGCGCCATTTCGCGCGCCAGCGCGAGATAGCCAACCGACACAACGCGGTCGCGGGCGCCGGCGGTGGCAAGGGCGGCAAGGGGCGCCTCGCGGCCTTTGTCGCCAAATGTATAGAGTTGCTCCACGAAACCTAGCGATACGTGCGTTTGTCGCGTCACCCATTCGCGCAAGCCAATTTCGAAGGTGCGATGACGCACCGGATCGAACGGTCCATAGGGAAGGCCGAGTGTTCCTTCTGCATTGACACACAAAGCCATCGGCCGGTTGTCGGCGATCGCAGCGAGCACCGCGTTCAAGGTGATCGCGACGTTGGCGGCGAAGGGTGTGTTTTGCGGCGCCTTGGTCATAGCGCATTCTATGAAGGGATTATGAGGGGACTGGCAAGATCACGACACCGCCGCAGTCGGCGCCGGCGCATGGCGACAGATCCAGGATCGCTTCCACCATGCGGTCTTCGCGGCCGAGTATCTCGTCAGCCCCGGAGATGAGGAGAATGTTCGGGTCGGCATGGGGCGCGGCTTTGCGAAGCTCAGCGGCAATTTGCTTTTCGCAACGCCCCTCTTGCGCGGCACACATCAGGATATACGCCGCCGCCATGGAGCGGGCGACGCCCTGATGGCAATGAATAAGGATCGGGGCCTTTCGGTCCCAGTTTTGCGCCAATTCGATCAACACCTGACATCGCTCAGCGTTCTCATCCGTGCTCGAACAATCGCCGCGCACCTCGATGAAATGTTCTGTCGAGAGCCCGTCAAACGAACGTGATGGTCCCTCGTCCTTTCCAAGGATAGAAACGACATAACCCGGCCGGTATTGCTTAAACGCCGCCTCAGCCTTGTCGTAGCTACTGACTATAATCTTGGACACAAACGATACGCGCCTTGTTTCTTGGTTTTTTGCTGCGCGATCTTTTTGCGCTCTTTCGAAATAGCGACTGGCGTTATGTAAGATAAGGCGTGATGGTTCACGAGATCCTTAGATCGCGCCATTGTTACCGACGTTTAGGCCTCGTTAACGCTCGGCGGCCCGGCTTAGTGTTTCAAAACGCGCCAGATACTGCTCCTGCGCATCAATAGCAGACAAGGCGACCAGGGTAATCGGCGCAATGCCGCGAGGCGCGCTGAAAATCCGCCGCGCTTCTTCCGGCTCAAACCCGGCGAGTTGTATCGCCTCGAAATAGGCCGAGGCGCGGTCGGCCCGCTTAATTGTCTTTTCGACAGTCTCGGGAAGATCGGCAGGCAGTGAGAACCGCAAGTGAACGGCTTGCGCCAGCCGCTTTTCAATAATTTGGTATTGCCCGCCGAGCTGCGCTTTGAACGGTGAAATCATGTCGCCGATGACGAATTCCGGCGCATCATGGAGGAGCGCGGCGAGTTTCCATTTTGCAGGCCAGCCCGGTTTGATCGCGGTGCAGAATTCTTCAACGATCAGCGAATGCTGCGCCACATTGAATGGCAAATCGCCTTTCGTCTGGCCGTTCCAGCGCGCGACCCGCGCCAGCCCATGGGCAATATCTTCAATTTCAATGTCGATCGGCGAAGGATCAAGAATATCAAGCCGGCGTCCCGATAACATGCGCTGCCATGCGCGCGGCGCTACGGGGGTCGATTTTTTTGATGCGCGCATTGCCATTCTACGATCTCTCCTGAGAAGGCCGGACGCCTATCAGAGCACAAGATAGCGGGCAAGCAAGCGATGAACCGCGGCATTCTTGCGGCGGGTTCACTTGCTGGATCATGCGCTATGAGTGAAAATCGTCGCAGTTAAGAGTTCGGAATAGAACCAAGAAAAGGAAAGGACGGGCCGGCGCAAGACCGGTTCGGCAGGGGCGTAAAAAATGGCTTCAACAGATTACGAAGAACGTAAAAGCGGCGGCGGGATGATCCTGATGACGCTGATGATCCTCATCTTTTTAGGCGCGGCGCTTTCCGCCGCCTTATATATATTCGGTGATCAAGACCTGTCCGTCGTTGAATCGATCGGCGCCGGATTTGGTGGACTTGCAGGCATTATCATTGGCCTCTTTGGCACCGTTGTTGGCGTCGTACTCGGGCTGCTCGGTGCATTGCTCGGTGTTGCGGTAGGCGGCGGCGCTGTGGCGTTGACACTGTTCATCATCGGGTCGCCGATTATTGCGATCATTCTCCTGGTCTTGCTCATGCGCTCACGCAACAGCGACTGCCCGGACCCGGATGCGCACTCATAGGCGTCACTGGTTGGCGTCACTGGTTGGCGTCACCGGTCGGCGTGATTGATTTCGCAAATGGATTAAATGTTGAGCGAATAATCCGATAACGGATTATTCGCTTTCTTTTTCTTCGGGTTCTTCTTTCTTGAGGCTCCCGAATATAGCGCCGAACCCTTCGAGAATGCGTTGCTCGTCTGTCTTGACGTCTTCATTTGCTGCGGCGGGTTCATCGCCGGCCGGAGCATCCGCCGGCGCATTATCGTCGGCCTCGGCGGCTCCTTGATTGCCGGCGCCGAGCAGTCCCGATAGCCCTTCGCGTAGCGCTTCTTCCGGCGACGCGGGCGCTGAGGCGCCGCCAAGAAATCCGCCAAGGGTTTCCTGCAACGCCGCTTTGGCGAGCGCTTCGCCGTCAATGCCAATGGAAGGCTTTGCGAAGGTGCCGCTAACGCGCACCGGAATGGCTATTGCGCGACCTTCCAGGCCGTCAGCCGTAGTCGTCGCCCGCGGCGCCAGTCGAATGTCGATGGTTTGTGCCGCAAGATTGATCTGACCGGTCCCGTTCATGGTGACATAGGGGCCGGTCATGGAAATCGTCGGCGCATTGACGAGGCCGTCGGCGATAGAGAAATTCGACAGGAATGTCGCAAAATCCGTTTCCTCACGCGGCCCGCGCGCCGTTGCTACGGCACTGGCGAGCGCTGCCGGATTGATCGCGCCAGTGCGAAGCGAGTTAGCGGCCTGCGCGATTTTCGCGATGTTGACGCCTTTCAACGCACCGTCCGAAAGGTCGAAGCCGCCGGACCCGTCAATCGATGACATTATGGCCGCCTGACTGTCTCCGGTCGCCGTGAAATCGAGCTTAAAGGCGCCGAGGCCAAGCAAATTATCGTGCTTCATCAGGTCGCGGGACAGGGGTTGCGCGTTCACCGCCTCCATATCGAAATTGCCGGCAAATGACGTTGATGCGCCGCGCGCGTTGACCACGAGCCGGCCCGAACCAAGTCCGCCATACATCGCGAGTTCAGGAATATCGGCTGTCATGCGGCCGTTATCGACCGTGAGTTTCAGCCGGCTCTCGCCGATCTGTAAATCGTTGAGCAGGATCTCATCCGCTGAAATATCGATATCAGCGTCTATGTTCCGCAGCCCCGTGAAATCCATCTCCGCGTCTGACCATTCGGGAAATCCTTGTGCGCCGGTCGCCGGCGGCGGCATGTAGGGCCGCAGATCAAGCCGCTCGGTCGACAAGATGCCCGCAGCGCGCGGCTTGGCGCCGGACCAGTCGAGCGTCAGCGACCCTTGCGCATCGATCTCGTCAAAGCCGATAGTCGCGCCGTTAAGGCGCATGGCGCTGGCGCCGCCTTCCATGTCGCCGGAGAGCGCCAGACTGTCAAAGCCCGGCGCGTCGGCAAGCGTCGTGCCGGTGAGTGCGGCGAAAGCGGGCAGGTCCGGCGCGTCAAAATCAATTGGCCCTGAATAGGTGAAGGTATCACCATTGACGACGGAAAGATCCGCGCCGGCTTTTGTCTCGCCAAATGTCATGTCGAGCTTTAGGTTCGCGGGTTCGCCGGCCATCAACGTCGAAAGGTCAGTCAGAACAAGGTCGACTTTCGTAGGCTCGCCCTGAAAAATCATCGCACCGTCAACCTCCAGCGGCGCGTTTAATGATGTAAGCACGATGCCGACATCGATATCTTCAGCGGCGAATGTGCGCCCGGCCAGCTCGTCTTTAAAAGCGGCGCGCCCGTCGACGATGCGAACATCGCCCAGTTTCAAATCACGCGGCTGACGTCCGCCTGCCGTTTCCTCCGCTCCCTGATTGTCGGCGCCCAGATTGTCAGCGCCTGAGGCGAGATTCCAATTTACCGATCCATCGCTCCTGCGGATGAGATTGATCGCCGGCTCAGTCAGTACGAATTGATCGACCTCGACCGAGCCGGAAAGAAGCGGGAACAGTTTCACCCCGACACTGGCGTCTTTGACGCGCACCAGCGTATCGCCCTCAAACCCGTCGGCGTTGGCGATGGTAAGTTCGTTCACCCGAAACGCCGTTTTGGGAAAAATCCGGATCGAAAGATCATCACCGATGGTGACTTCGCGCCCAAGCGCGTTCGACGCGGCCGCTTCAATGCGCGGCTTATACGTCGCCGCCGGAATGACGCCGGGGGCAAGCAAAAGAACGGCAAGCGTGACACCGAGCAAGGCGAGGATAAAAAAGATGATGCGGCTCATAAGGAGGTGAGGTCCCGTAACTGGATTGAATTCAAAAACGGCAACACGCCGCGCTACTTAATGATAGTCCGTCGCGCAGCGGAATTCGACCGTGAATGTCGCAGGGCCGGCGCCGGCGGCCCTTTTAAGTTGGCAACAGTCCCTGATTCTACGACACATTCCCGACAACGGCGAAAACGCGCGTGAAAGGCGCTCTGGGCGATCCGCCACAAGGGCCGAATCGCCGGTTTTATATCATGGGGCTAGAATATGAATGTCGGTACTCAGCGGATATATCCCCTTGACGTATGCTCGCCAAATTGGCTATCCCCATGGCCGAATCGACTCCAATCCGGGAGTCGGGCCATGAATATAAGCCATGAAAGCAATTATCTGGGTATTACGATTTGGCGTGGGTGGGCTGATAAGCTTTGCGACCCCGCGATTGCTTGTGGCGGCTGGCATGCCGCTTGACGATTGGATCACTGCTGTTGGCGGCAAAATTCCGGGGTTAACACTCTCACCGGACGAGGCGTTGTGGATCGCCTTTTTCCTTATTCTGGCGATACTCGCATTGATTGAAGCGCGTTGGCGCCCAGCAGAGAGAATTGTTGAAAGGTTAAGGCCGACAAAGCCAGTTTTGACAGAAGTCACAGATGCGGTGCTATCCCAAACAAACGCCGACGTTGTTGAAGGCGCATACGGCGAACCAGACGCGACGCAGGCCAAAAAACAGCCTCAGCAATCAAAACCATTTTCAAATCCAAAACCAGAGCTGATGAGTGCCGACGAGGCAATGGCATTGTTGATAAGTCTTCCGGGAACCGATTGGGACCATCTATTTCGGGACGGCGCTCATAATATCCGATTTCGAACTTTTGGGCGGAAAATGGTAAATGACCATTTGACCAAATTAACCGAAGGCGATGCGGGGTCGCGCCCGGAAACAGAAATTCACTCAAAACATTGGGCCACATCTAAGCTAAATGATGTTGCGCAAGGTCGCTGGGATACCGAGCCAGACGAGCCGAATGAAGATTTTCCGCGCTATTGTTTTGTGCGCGTCGAGCGGGATCGTTTTCTTGAGTATGCCGAGACGCTAAAAGCGGCGCGGAAACAACCGCCCGGACCAATTGGTATTAGGTCGCGCAACGGAAGCGATAATTTGTACAGGGATTGCACTTTTGAGGGGTTGGAAACGGCGGTGGATCTCCAAAACGAATCCAACAGTACGTTTGAGCGTATTAATGTTAAGCCTAAGTACGGCAAGAAGCCACGCAAAAAATAGATGTCCCGCGGTAAACACCTGAGCCTTGAAGAAGCCCGAAAACTGGGGCTTGTAAAGCAATTCGCCCGCGAGCACCCGAATGAGGCGGATGCGGAGCGTTTTGAGCGGCTATTAGAGGCGATGGAAAAAGGTGAAAAGGAGAAGAGGCCTGGTAAGCCAAAGCCAAGCTATTGAA
Organism: Parvularculaceae bacterium; assembly: GCA_021776465.1. GTDB lineage: Bacteria > Pseudomonadota > Alphaproteobacteria > Caulobacterales > Parvularculaceae > Hyphococcus. The sequence continues at coordinate 41,372 of JAJFFU010000112.1, read as the reverse complement.
AACAATGATCATATTAAGTCATTGATTCTTAAACGATAAATGCTTAGATTCCTGACATGCGTCGTTTTAAGATGAGCTGGGAAAAGTGCCTTGAGGGCATGCACCTGCTTGCAAGTGAGCAAGCAGGAATCACGCCATATTATTTATCCAAAATATTTTATTTCGCTGACAAAGAGCACTTGTTGGATTATGGCCGCCCGATTTCTGGCGACAGATATATCGCAATGGAAAATGGCCCAGTTCCATCGTCGATCTATGACATAATTAAGCGTAACGAGTTCTTAGAAGATTGGATTATAGAAGATTACGAAAAGCGAATTGAGAAATCTGGTCTGCACATGAAGGCGAAAGAGCCTTTTGTAGCCCGCGCGCTTTCTAAGTCGGATACAGAATATCTCATTAAGAGTCTGAAAAAATATATTGGAATGTCCTTTGGGCAGTTAAAAGAGCTGTCGCATAAAGAGGAAGGCTGGAAAGAAGCGTGGAAAAATCCCGGCCTAAATAATGAGATGGATTTAGATTTGTGGATTGGTGACGATTTAGGACCTCGGGATGAGGTCCTTGAAGAGATTTCTGAGAAGAACGCTTATATTTAATGGAACAGTGGGATGTGATACGGGTGCATTGCACGCAAATCCCACGCCCTCACGACAAATATTGCATCAGTGTTATTCCTAAAGAAAACGGCTTCTTTTTTATCAATAGTGAGCCGCCTCGCTTTCGTAAAGCTAGGGAGGTTGCGGTAGAAATTGCTAACCATGAATTGCACTGCATCCAGCACAATTCTTTCGTGGACACGACCACCGTGGAGTATCTTTTGCTGGAAGAGGTCACTACCGCGCTGGCGGAGCCGGATCGTCACTATGGGCAAATGGCGCCCTTTCTTCGCCAGAGAATAGTTGATGCCGTAAATGGTCATGGCGTTCTAACGCCAGATGAGATTGTTGCAATTACTGGCTGACGTTATCTGCGCGGGAACGATTGCAGCAGGATCGGGAACATCAGGTGACCTTGCTTGCGCAGGTTAAACCGGAACTCGTATTCCCCAAGGTAGTTTTGAAGGTGTTTCTTCGAGACCCAAACATGCGTTCCTTCGACGGTCTTTTTAAACCATAGCCAGAACGCTTCGATGTTGTTCGTGTGAATGTTACCGCGCACGTATTCCTTTCGGCTGTGATTAACGACACCATGGTGAAAGCCAATTTCAGTCAGGTTCGAAAACGCACGGGCTTCATCGGTGGCAACCATGGCGCCGGGGTTCACGATTTCGAAAAGAGCGTTTTCGACGGTGATCTGACGCCGATTGGGAATAACGCGGGTAACGGCTTCGCCGCCGCGCTCAACAACGCCGAGAACAACTGCCTTATCGTCTTCGCCGCGCTTATCTTTACCGCCGATAAACGCCTTGTCGGCTTCAACGGGTTTGCGACCCGGCCCGCCAAGGGGTCCGTCGCCGTCCACCCAGCCCATATATTCGCGGATTTTGTGGGCGATGCGCCAAGCGCATTTATAGGTCACGCCCAATTGGCGCTGGATTTCCTTTGCGCTCACGCCGTTCCGCGTCGTCGTGAACAAGAACATGGCGTAATACCACTTCTGGAGCGGCGTTCTGGAGCGCTCGAAAGGCGTTCCCACCATGGGGTGAATGTGATGGCCGCAATTGCAGGTGTAGGCGGGCATGTTCGAAAGCCGCTTGAACTCGCCGATCACGCCGCAGCGCTCGCAAGCGGGTGATTCGCCATATCGGGTATGAAACAAATGCTCCAGACACGCATCGTCGTCAGGGAACTGCTTGAAAAAGTCTTGAATGTTCATCGCTTTAGCCATGAACTGAATATAGGATTCCCATGAACATACGTCAAGGGGATATATGCGGTACTCAGCGGCATGAACAAAAATCGAACATCATATATTAAACGTATTAAAAACAGATAGATAATGCGCATTGCAAAACTGGAACAAAACGTGTACATATGTCGTTCGTTGACAGGGCGGTCCCTGGTCAGGCAACGGAGGCGGTAATGGCTAAAGGCAATCTAAAACTGGTGGAGATAGCGGGCGTGGACAAGTCAAAGGCGCTGGAAGCGGCGATCAGTCAAATCGACAAGGCGTTCGGCAAGGGCTCGCTGATGCGCCTCGGCGACCGGGATGTTGTTGATATCGAAGCGATTTCGACCGGCTCTCTTGGTCTTGATATCGCGCTTGGCATTGGTGGGTTGCCCAAGGGCAGGGTTGCAGAAATTTACGGACCGGAAAGTTCCGGCAAGACGACATTGGCGCTGCATGTTGCGGCGGAAACGCAGAAAATCGGCGGAACGGCCGCATTTATTGATGCCGAGCATGCGCTTGATCCGATTTATGCGCAAAAACTCGGGGTCAATCTCGACGACCTCCTGATTTCGCAGCCCGATACGGGCGAGCAGGCGCTCGAAATCGCTGACACGCTGGTGCGCTCCGGTGCGGTTGATGTGCTGATTATCGATTCCGTCGCGGCGCTGACGCCGCGCGCTGAGCTTGAGGGGGAGATGGGCGACTCGTTGCCTGGTCTGCAGGCGCGGCTGATGAGCCAGGCGTTACGCAAACTGACCGGCTCGATTTCGAAATCGAATGCGCTGGTGATTTTCATTAATCAGATCCGTATGAAGATTGGGGTGATGTTCGGTTCGCCGGAAACGACGACCGGCGGTAATGCGCTGAAGTTCTATTCCTCTGTGCGTCTCGATATTCGCCGCATCGGCGCCATCAAACATGGCGACGAAGTGGTCGGTAACCAGACACGGGTGAAGGTCGTCAAAAACAAAGTGGCGCCGCCGTTCAAGCAAGTTGAATTTGACATCATGTATGGGGAAGGGGTGTCCAAAACCGGTGAGATTCTCGACCTCGGCGTGCGCGCCGAGGTGGTCGAAAAAGCGGGTTCGTGGTTTTCATATAATTCAGAACGCATCGGCCAGGGCCGGGAAAACGCAAAGAAATTCCTTAAAGACAATCCCGATATGACCGCGGAAATTGAACGCAAGATCCGGGAGAACGCCGGGCTGGTGGCCGAGGAGATGCTTGTTGGTGAGCAGGCCGAAGACGGCGATGACGCTCCGGCGGCTGAGGCGTCATAAACGGCGCCTTCGGATTACTCATTGAGAGGGGCTAGCGCGCATAAACAGCGCGTCAGCCTTAATCGCGCGCGGTTGAGTGGCGCAAAACTGCTATCCGCGTCGCCGGCAGTGTGTGGTTCGATACAGTAGATTACGATGTCCAATCTTCAAAGGAGATGCCACAATGATCGGATATGTGACGCTCGGCGCCAATAATATTGAAAAAGCGGCAAAATTTTATGATGAGCTTTTGGGCGAATTGGGCGCCAAACGCTTCATGGAAACAGACAGTTTCGTTGCCTGGTCGACGGGTCCGTCGAGCCCCGGTATTTCAATTATTAAGCCGAATGATGGCAAGGCCGCCTCCGCCGGTAATGGAACGATGATCGCCATTGCCTGCGACAAGCCTGAAACAGTCGATAAATTGTATAAAAAGGCTATGGATCTGGGCGCGAAAGATGAGGGCCCGGCTGGCCCTCGCGGCGACAAGTTTTATGCCGGTTATTTTCGCGATCCCGATGGCAATAAACTCAATTTCTTTTGTATGACGTAAGTCGCGTGCCGCGCTGGACGGACGGGGCGCTGAGCCGCTATGACGTTGAACTGGCAGTTTTGCGCCGGGGCGGGGTTCCGCTTCGGCGTTTCCAGTTTTCCGTCAGTATAATACAAGAGCCCAACCCACCATGACGTCGCTCAAAGACATTCGCAGCGCATTTCTCGATTACTTTGCGGCCCGCGGCCATGAGGTCGTCCCGTCTGCGCCGCTCGTACCGCAAAACGATCCGACATTGTTGTTCGTCAACGCTGGCATGGTGCCGTTCAAAAACCTCTTCACGGGCGCGGAACGGCGCGATTATTCCCGCGCGACCTCTTCGCAGAAATGTGTGCGCGCCGGCGGTAAGCATAATGATCTGGATAATGTGGGCTACACTGCGCGCCATCACACGTTTTTTGAGATGCTCGGCAATTTCTCCTTTGGCGACTATTTCAAGGAAGAGGCAATCGAGGCGGCCTGGACGCTGGTTCATAAGGAATTCGGCCTCGATGCGGATCGGCTTACAGTCACCGTCTATCACACAGATGATCAGGCCTTCGATCTCTGGCGGAAAATTTCAGGCCTGCCTGAGAGCCGCATTATCCGCATTGCAACCCATGATAATTTTTGGGCGATGGGCGACACGGGGCCTTGCGGTCCGTGCTCGGAAATTTTTTACGACCACGGCGACCACATTCCCGGCGGACCGCCGGGTTCGCCGGACGAGGATGGCGATCGCTTTGTCGAGATCTGGAACCTCGTCTTCATGCAGTTTGAAAAGCATGGGGACGGGCGCCAGGCCGATTTGCCGAAACCGTCGATCGACACAGGCATGGGGCTCGAACGCATCGCTGCCGTTTTGCAGGGCGTGCATGATAATTATGACATCGACTTATTCCGTACACTGATTGCAGCGTCAGAGGAGGTGACCGGCCGAAAGACGGAGGGCAAGGAGGCGCCGGCCCACCGCGTTATTGCGGACCATCTGCGTGCAACCAGTTTTCTCATCGCCGACGGGGTCGCGCCGTTGAATGAGGGGCGCGGATATGTTCTGCGTCGGATCATGCGCCGCGCCATGCGCTACGCGCACGGCCTTGGCGCCCGCGAGCCGCTACTGGCGCGTCTTGCTCCGACATTGATCGCAGAAATGGGCGCAGCCTTTCCAGAGCTCGCCCGCGCCGAGACGTTGATCATCGAAACGCTTCGTTCGGAAGAGGAAAAATTCAGAACACTGCTCGATCGCGGCCTGAAGCTGCTTGATGAAGAAACTGCTGAGCTTGCCGACGGCGTCGAATTGCCCGGGCAAGCCGCTTTCAAACTCTACGATACTTTCGGATTTCCCCTCGACCTGACGCAAGATGCGCTCCGGCGCGCCGGGCGCGGCGTTGATACGGACGGTTTTGATAAAGCGATGGCGGCGCAGAAAGCCGCTGCGCGCGCGGCCTGGGTAGGCTCGGGCGACGCAGCAGACGATTCTGTCTGGTTCGATATACGCGAAGAACACGGCGCCACGGAATTCCTGGGATATATCCACGATGAAGCGGAGGCGGTTGTCCAGGCGATCGTGTGCGATGGCAAATCCGTTGACGCGGCGAAAGCCGGCGACACGGTTGAAATCATCGTCAATCAGACACCGTTTTACGCCGAGAGTGGCGGCCAGGTTGGCGACGCCGGAACAATCTCATCCGATGGCGGCCTTCGCATTACCGTCAGCGACGCCAAAAAACGCGTTGGTGCGCTACACGGCCATATCGGCGTCGTTGAGGCAGGCGCAATTGCCGTCGGCGATACTGTGCGTCTCGACATTGATGTCGAGCGCCGCAATCAAATTCGCGCCAATCATTCTGTTACGCATTTGGCCCATGCAGCCTTGCGTGAGGTGCTGGGCGATCATGTTCAGCAGAAAGGATCGCTGGTCGCAAGCGAACGCATGCGCTTCGATTTCACCAATCCGAAATCATTGTCAGTGGACGAGGCGGCGGAAATTGAACGACGGGTTAATGCCGTCATTCGCCAGAACGGCGTCGTTGAAACGCGCATCATGCCATATGACGACGCGGTCGAAGCGGGGGCCATCGCGCTTTTCGGCGAAAAATACGACGATGACGTTCGTGTGCTGACAATGGGCGAGGCGCTTGACGGCTCGGGCGCGCCATATTCGGTTGAACTTTGCGGCGGCACGCACGTCAAACGTCTCGGCGAGATTGCTCTTTTCAAGATTGTCAGCGAAGGCGCGGTTTCGGCTGGCGTTCGCCGTATTGAAGTGATGACTGGCGAAGCGGCCAGACGTTTTCTCGATAATCAGGCCGCGACGGCCCGCCGGGCAGCAGACGTTCTCAAGACTACGCCGGATGAATTGCCCGGGCGCATTGAAGCGCTCGTCGCTGAACGCAAGAAGATGGAACGCGAACTCGCCGATGCAAAAAAGGCGTTGGCGATGGGCGGCGGCGGCGGGTTATCCGACGAGCCGGTGCGTGAGATAGCGGGCATTAAATTTGCCGGCAAGGTCGTCGATGGCGTTGCGCCGAAAGATTTGCGCGGGCTCGTCGATGAGGCCAAGAAAAAAATCGGGGCCGGCGTCGCCGCCTATGTCGGCGTCAATGATGGCAAGGCGGCGCTCGCCGTCGGTGTCACCGAAGATCTCGTCGAACGCCTGTCGGCAGTTGATCTCGTCAAAGCAGGCGCAGCGGCGATCGGCGGTAAGGGCGGGGGCGGCCGCCCCGATATGGCGCAAGCTGGCGGCCCGGACGGATCGAAGGCTGACGCCGCGCTTTTGGCCATAGAACAGGAAATTGCGGCGGCGGTCGGCGAATAATCGGCCCGTTGCCGTTCGCGGGGCGCCCGGCGCATAATCCCCGCCGAAAGGAGATCGCCGCAGTGACGCAACCGGGCTCGCAGGACATCGCGACACACACGCCAACGAGCGACAAACATCGAGGCCTGAAGGCGCGGATCTACCGCGTTCTCGAGGCTGGCCATTCCCATGACTGGCAAAGCCGCGTCTTCGAAGGTGCGATGGCGACGCTGATTATTCTCAATGTCGTCGCTTTTACTGTCGAAACAGTTCCGTCGATCCACGACAAACATGCGTTCTTTTTTCGCATCTTTGATCTTTTTTCCATTGCTGTGTTCTCGGTCGAATATGCAGCGCGCCTTTGGGTGTGTACCGAACATCCGCCATTCCGCGGTTTGTCGTTGACGCAGGCGCGTCTGAAATTTGCGCGCAGCCCACTAATGGTTGTCGATTTTCTGGCGATTGCGCCATTCTACTTCAGCTTTATTTTCGGAATGGATTTGCGCGTGTTGCGCATCCTCAGACTGCTTCGCTTTTTCAAGCTCGCGCGCTTCTCGCCGGCGTTTAATACCATGTTGCGGGTTCTTGCGCGTGAGCGCGATGCGCTGCTGGGCGTGTTGATCGTGCTTATCGGCTTGGTGATAATCGCCGCGTCGCTTCTCTATCTCGTCGAAGGCGACCGGCCGGACAGCCAGTTTTCGACGGTGCCTGAAGCGATGTGGTGGGCGATCGCGACGCTGACGACAGTCGGATATGGAGATGTCACGCCCGTCACGGCCATCGGGAAAATGCTTGCCGGCGTTGTTATGGTTTGTGGGTTGGGATTTTTCGCGTTGCCTATCGGCATCATCGCGTCGGCGTTTATGGACGAATTTCGCCGTCAGGATTTTATCGTCACTTGGGGTATGGCGGCGCGGGCGCCAGTTTTTTCCAGCCTTAATCCCGGTGAGATCGCTGAGCTCCTCAGCGTGTTGAAAGCGCGCACGGCTCCGCCTGGCTCATTGATTGCGACCGATGGTGAGCGGCCTGGTGCGCTCTTCATGATTGGCGCCGGCACGGTCGAAATCCGCGATGTCGATCGTCCCGAGATTTCGTCGGTCGTTCTCGAAGAAGGGCAATATTGGGGCGCGCGATCGTTATTGACCGGCGTACAGGGCGAGTCTGCGTTGGCGGTGACAATGTGCGACTTGATTGTGCTTGATCAGGAAGATTTTCGAACGCTCGGGCGCACGCGACCGCATCTTCACGCCAAGCTGATTGAAAGCGTCCGTCAGGCGCCCGATCCGTTTAAGGACGCGCCGCCCGCAGAAAAAATGTCCGGCGGCGCAACGCCACCGAGCGATTGAGATTTATTTGCTTGAGGCGACGTAAATGCGCCCGCCGGAAGACTTATCAACGCTGACGCGTTCCGGGTCGCCATATATGGTCATATGACCGCCGCTCGACGCATCGGCGATGACTGCGCCGCGCGCAAAAATCTTTCCGTGCCCGCCAGAGGACACGTCTATACGCGCCGTTTCACAATCCAGCCGTTTGCCATCGAGCATGGCGCCGCTGGACAGATCGATGACGCAATCCTCGCAAATACCCTCAATGCTGGCATGAGCGCCGCTCGAAAGATCAATGGCAAAACGCGGCGCTGAAATATTTGTGAGCTTCGCGTGCGAGCCGGATGAGGCTTCAAGGCCGCGAAGGCTCGGCGCCGTGACCAAAACCTTGTAGGCGGATTTTTTTGAGTGCCAACGCAAGCGATTGTAATCGCGCGAGACATAAAGCGCGCCGTTCTTCACACCGATCTCGAAATCCGTGAAGTCGCCATTGTCGGTTTTGACGGTAATTGTCTGAGGCGCGCCGGCTTCGGCGACCAAGATAATACCGGCCGACACGTCGATCCGGTCGAAATCTTCAAGATCGAACTGGCGTTCGTCCTGTGCAATCGCCGCACTGTACACAGCGGCTGCCCCAATAAGGACGCAGGCGGCAAATTTGAGGGCCCGATACATAGAGGTCTCCGAACAGCAACATCTGTCTAATTGGCATGGGTCTACACCGATTGCGAGCGGCCTTGCGGCGAAACGCCTGAATCCCGGGAGGAAAGGGCGTGAATGGAGAGAAAATTGAGGGATTGAGCCATTTTGGGGCAGATTGATGGCTCCCGGTTAGCCGGTTTTTTCGCGGATCAGGGCTGTGAAGATGTCGCTAAAAGCTTCGGTCTTGGCGGCGCCGACGCCGAAAACACTGCCGAATTCTTCCCGCGTCTGCGGTTTGCGGGCGGCCATATCGATCAAGGTGCGGTCCGAAAAGATTACGAAGGCGGGGACGTTTCGCTCCCGTGCGAGCGCTAACCGTTGTTGTTTGAGCGCGTTCAGGAGATTCTGATCTTCTGGCGCAATGGGCGATTTTGAGGCGTGGGCTTTGCGATCGCGGCTCTTTGTTTTTGGCGCCGGTGGTTTCCGCATAGCGTATTCAGTCTCGCCCGAAAGAAAGGCGTTCGCATTTGGGCCTGGTTGAAGACCACCGTAAGACGCATCCGCTAACAGCAACTTGTCAGCGCTCATCTGGCGAATGAGGTGTCGCCATTCCGTAGCCGGACGATGGGCGCCGGCGCCATGTGCGCTGAGCGCATCATGATTGCGGGCGCGGATTTTTTCGGTGTCTGCGCCGCGCAAAATGTCGACAATGTGGGCGGGTCCAAACATCGATCCGCTCGCAACGATAGCGTCAAGAACCAGCTTGGCGTCGGCGCTAGCATCAACCAGTGTCGGCGGCTCGCGGCAATTATCGCAGCTTCCGCAAGGCGGCGCTTCCTGACCAAAATGCGCGAGGAGGGCCTGACGGCGGCAGCTTGCCTGCTCACACAAGGTCACCAATTCATCAAGGCGCCGTAACTCCGCGCGTGTGGCATTGCCGCTGTCGTCATTGCGACTGATCAAACGCACGCGCCGGCCAACGTCGCCGCCGGAATAGAGCATGACGGTGCGCGCAGGCGCGCCATCGCGGCCGGCCCGGCCGATCTCCTGATAATACCCTTCGATGGACGCCGGAATGTCGTGATGAAAGACAAACCGGATATCGGGTTTGTCGATCCCCATGCCAAACGCAACAGTCGCAACTATCGTCAAATCCGGTTCAGTCAAAAAGGCGTTGAGCCTTTCGTTGCGCGTCGCCGGGTCGAGCCCGGCATGATACGGCGCAACGCGAAAGCCGCGCCTGCTGAGATCGTCCGCGATTTCCTCGGTGTTTTTGCGCGAGAGCGCGTAAATTATGCCTTGTTCGCCGCGATAATCGTCCATCAACAAGGCAAGTCGATCCAGGGAGCCCGCCTTTCCGGAAGGTTTTTGCTCTATCGCAATATCAATGTTCGGCCGATCAAGATCGTGCAGGAACGTTTGTGCGTCGGGCGCCAGCAAGCGCGATACGATCTCTTCGCGCGTTCGCGCATCCGCTGTCGCAGTAAAAGCGGCGATCTGTATGCCTGGAAAATGATTGCGCAATTCAACGAGCGCCAGATAGTCCGGGCGGAAATCATGTCCCCATTGGCTGACGCAATGGGCCTCGTCGACAACGATACACCGGATATTTAGGCCGCCAAGCGCTGTCAACATACGCGGCGTCATAAGCCGTTCCGGCGACATGTAGAGGAGACTAATTTCCCCTGCCTCCGCCGCGCGCCAATCAGCGATACTTTCCGAGCGTTCCCGTCCAGAATGAATAACGCCGACAGGTGCGCCGACGCTGCGCAATTGTGCGACCTGGTTTTCCATCAGGGCGATTAGCGGCGAGACAACGACGGTGAGGCCGCCCGCGACTATCGCTGGTAACTGATAGCAAAGACTCTTGCCGGCGCCGGTCGGCATGATCGCGAGCACATCGCGGTCGTCCAGAATGGCGTTGACGATTTCCTCCTGACCAGGACGGAAATCGTCAAAACCGAAAACTGATTTCAGGACTGACGGAACCGGCGCGGACAAAATCTCCGCAGCGTTCTCCACGACGCGCGCGTCAGGCCGCCAGCGCCTTCGCGAAATTTTCTTCTACTTTGTCGATGAAACCGGTCGTCGTGAGCCATTTCTGTTCGGCCCCGATCAACAATGCGAGGTCTTTGGTCATGTGACCGCCTTCGACCGTCTTGATGATGGTTTCTTCGAGCTTTAGTGCGAAATCAATCAGGTCCTGATTGCTGTCTAGTTTTCCGCGATGAGCGAGGCCGCGGGTCCAGGCGTAAATCGACGCGATTGAGTTGGTTGACGTGTCCTCGCCCTTCTCGTGCTGGCGGAAGTGGCGGGTGACCGTGCCGTGGGCGGCTTCGGCCTCAACTGTGCGCCCATCGGGCGACATCAAAACGGACGTCATCAGGCCGAGCGAACCGAAGCCTTGGGCAACAGTGTCGGACTGCACGTCGCCATCGTAATTTTTGCACGCCCAAACATAACCGCCGGACCATTTGAGGCAGGCTGCGACCATGTCGTCGATCAATCGGTGCTCATAGGTGAGGCCGTGTTCGGCGAATTTTTCCTTGAATTCCGTTTCATACATTTCCTGAAACAGGTCTTTGAAACGGCCATCATATTTCTTCATGATGGTGTTCTTGGTCGACAGGTAAAGCGGGTATTTGCGTTGCAATGCGTAATTGAAACTGGCGCGGGCAAAATCGCGGATCGACTGGTCGAGATTGTACATCCCCATATAAATTCCGGAGGAAGGCGCATCGAAGACTTCATGTTCTTCGACTTCGCCATTTTCACCTTCCCATTTCAGGCTGAGTTTGCCTTTGCTGGGAAAGAGCATGTCGGTCGCGCGATACTGGTCGCCATAGGCGTGGCGTCCGATGATTACCGGTTGCGTCCAACCCGGCACGAGCCGCGGGACATTTCGGATGATGATCGGCTCGCGGAAGACGACGCCGCCAAGAATGTTGCGGATTGTGCCGTTGGGCGAACGCCACATTTTTTTCAGGCCAAACTCTTCAACGCGCGCCTCATCAGGGGTGATGGTCGCGCATTTGACCGCTACGCCGTATTTCTTGGTGGCTTCGGCGGCGTCGATGGTGATCTGGTCGTCGGTGGCGTCGCGGCTTTCCATGCCGAGGTCGTAATATTTCAGGTCGATATCGAGATAGGGGTGGATGAACTTGTCCTTGATCAACTGCCAGATGATGCGGGTCATCTCGTCCCCGTCCATTTCGACAACCGGGTTCTCGACTTTGATTTTCGACATGAAATTTCCTGTATTTCGGTACGGCGCGCGGAACCGGCGCCAGTGGATGAATGAGGCGACCGCGCCTATAGCATCGGGCGCGCGCCGGTCAAAGTCCGGGCGCTGGGTTTCGGGGTAAGAAAGACAATAATGCGTATCAGCCGATCACGAGCGGGAGAAATGGCCGGCGCTGCGCCGGTTTTCGTCCTTGTTGCACCGCAGATGGGGGAAAATATTGGCGCGGCCGCGCGGGCCATGCTGAATTTCGGGGTCAGTGGGCTGCGCCTGGTCAACCCGCGCGACGGCTGGCCGAACCCCAAGGCGGCGGCCATGGCGTCAGGCGCCAGCGCGGTTGTCGACGGGGCGCAGGTTTTTGAAACGCTGGACGCCGCGCTCGCCGATTGCACCTATGTTCTCGCGACAACGGCGCGACAGCGGGAGCTGTCGCTGCCCGTTATTTCGCCGGGCGAGGCGGCTGCAGCGATGCAATCGCGCGTAACTGTCGGCGAGCGCTGCGCCGTATTGTTCGGTGGCGAACGAAGCGGACTTTCGAGCGAAGATGTTGCGCGCGCAGACGCGGTTCTTTCAATTCCCGTCAATCCTGCCTTTGCGTCGATTAATCTGGCGCAAGCCGCGCTGATCGTTGCGTACGAATGGGCGCGCGCTGGCGAATCGGTAATTTTGCCGGCTGGCGACCCGCTTGCGTCGGAGCCGCCGGCGACGCGCGAAGACGTTGCGCGGTTGAATGATCATATTGAGAAGGAACTCGACGCGGCGGGTTATTTCTTTCCGCCGGAAATGCGAGACATTATGGCGCGCAACATTCGCGTTGCGTTGACGCGCGCCGGGTTTACGGAAAGCGAAGTCAGAACGCTGCGCGGCGCCGTCAAAGCGTTGGCGAAGAAGGGACAAAAACAATGACCATACTGAGAGCAATTCTTGTAATTGCAGTCGTGAATTTTATTGCGGCGTGCAGCAAATCAGACGCGCCAGCGGCGCATTATGATGTCGTGATCGCGAACGGAACTGTCTATGACGGCACTGGAGCGCCGGGCTGGGCCGCCGATATCGGCATTGTCGGCGACCGCATCGCGGCGATTGGCGATTTGCAGGACGCCGAAGCCGACACGATTGTCGATGCGGACGGCATGGCGGTCGCGCCCGGTTTTATCAACATGCTGAGCTGGGCGGTCGAGGATCTGATCGCGGATGGGCGCGGCCTTGGCGATCTGCAACAGGGTGTGACGCTTGAAGTTTTCGGTGAGGGGCATTCCTACGGTCCGTGGTCGGATGAAATGAAGGCGGAGGCGAAAGAGCGCCAGAGCGACGTCCTCTACGATATCGAGTGGACGACGCTGGGTGAATATCTGGAATATCTGGAGGGCCGCGGCGTCTCTCCCAATGTCGCCTCCTTTGTTGGCGCGACGACCTTGCGCATTCACGAAGTCGGCTACGACAACCGTCCGGCGACGCCCGAAGAACTTGGCGCGATGACAGCGCTGGTGCGCGCGGCGATGGAAGAAGGCGCATTGGGCGTCGGCTCGTCGCTCATCTATGCGCCGGCGAATTTCGCCGATACCGAAGAGCTGGTCGCGTTGATGCAGGCCGCGTCGGAATATGGCGGTATGTATATTTCCCACATGCGCAGCGAATCCGGGCGGCTTGTGGAAGCGGTTGATGAACTGATTGAAATCGCGCGCGCGTCAGATGCGCCGGCGGAGATTTATCATTTGAAGGCTGGCGGCGAAGAAAACTGGCCGAAGCTCGATGAAGTGATCGAAAAGGTGGAAGCCGCGCGCGGCGAAGGTCTCGCCATCACCGCGGACATGTACACCTATCCGGCAAGCTCCACCGGGCTCAATGCGTCTATGCCGTTATGGGTGCAGGAAGGCGGCCACGAAGCGTGGATGGCGCGGCTCAGAGATGCTGATACCCGTGCGCGGGTGATTGCGGAAATGCGCGCGCCGAGCGATGAATTTGAAAACCGCATGCATCATGCCGGCGGGCCCGCTGGCGTATTGCTCGTCGGTTTTCGCAATCCGGATTTGCGCCAATATGTTGGCAAAACGCTGGCGGTGGTCGCCGCAGAGCGAAACACGTCGCCGGAAGACACGATTATTGACCTTATCCTAGAAGATAACTCGCGCGTTCAGGTCGTGTATTTCATCATGTCTGAAGACAATGTCCGCAAGAAGATAGCACTGCCCTGGGTCAGCTTCGGCTCCGACGGCGGCGCGATGGCGCCGGAAGGGGATTTCCTGGAACAAAGCACGCATCCACGTGCTTACGGCAATTTCGCCCGTGTGCTCGCCAAATATGTTCGCGACGATGGCGTCATTCCGCTGGAAGAAGCAATCCGTAAGCTGACATTCCTGCCGGCGAGCAATCTCAAAATTCGCGAGCGCGGCAAGCTGGCTCCGACCTATTACGCCGACATCGTCATCTTCGATCCGGCGACCGTTCAGGACCACGCAACCTTTGCCGAGCCTCATCAACTGGCGACCGGCGTCGCCCATGTTTTCGTCAATGGCGTCCATACGATTGAGGGCGGCGAACATACGGGCGCGAAGGCGGGGCGTGTCGTGCGCGGACCGGGTTGGAAGGGTGAGTGATGCGCGCCGCTGACGTCGAGAAAATTGATCGCGCCGACACGCTCTCCGGACACCGGTTCAAATATTACGATTTCGCGATGGCCGCGTTCGTTGCGATCTTGATTTGTTCGAACCTGATTGGCGCTGCAAAACTCGTTCAATTTTTTGAGCCCATCAGCGTCGGGCCGCTCGACTTCGGGATTTTTGGCGCGGGGATCCTGTTCTTTCCATTGTCCTATGTGCTCGGCGATGTGCTGACGGAAGTTTACGGGTACGCCCGGGCGCGCCGGGTGGTTTGGGCCGGTTTTGCCGCGGTCCTGTTTATGGCGTTCATGTCATGGGTCGTCGTCGCCATGCCGCCGGCGCCGGGCTGGGGCGGGCAGTCGGCCTATGAGCAAGTCTTCGGACTGACGCCGCGGATCGTCCTCGCCTCGATCATCGCTTTCTGGGCCGGCGAGCTATCCAATGCCTATGTGATGGCCCGCATGAAAGTCTGGTCCGGCGGCAAGCATCTCTATCAGCGGACCATCGGCTCGACAGTGGTCGGGCAGGGCGTCGACAGTCTTTTATTCTATCCGATTGCATTTCTCGGCGTCTGGACGACGAGCCAGGTGATCACCGTCCTCATCACCAACTATCTGTTGAAGGTGCTCTGGGAAGCCTTCCTGACGCCAGTGACGTATCGCGTGGTCGCGGCGCTGAAAAAAGCCGAGGGTGTTGATGTCTATGATGCGGAGACTGACTTCACACCGTTTTCAGTCAAGTCATAGACGCTATCGGAAACGCCAACGTTATTTCGGCACGCGATCGCTTTCGCGATCAGCGTCGCTCGTTGCCCCACCGGGAACCGCTAAGGTTGACGCATTCAAACGCGGAGACCCATGAACGTACCAGGTGAACATGGCGCGCTGGGGAGAGCGACGCACAAGCTCGCCGGTGGCGCGGTTCACCCATATCGCGTCGAATGTGCCCTTCGTCGAAATGACACCCCGCCACATGACTGAAGCATCATCGAAAAATGCTTTGTCCATATCCCAATAACTCTGCTGAGCCACATGTTCCGGCAGCTGTACGACTATGTCGGTCTCGTCCACAATTGTCAGGAACACCGGATCGGCCGTGTGTTCGACGGAACGAACCACGCCGTCGCGTTCCCGTTTCAACCCCCAGCCTACGCGTATCGGGTTTCCCGCCCTGACTGCTTTCAGTAGTGCGTCCTTTGAGCCAGAAAGTGCTTCGCCGCGAATGCCACTGCGATAAACGGAGATCCATTCTGGACTACTCGGCGCAGCTGATTCCGACGGACACCAGACTGTCATCACTTGTCGGCGAGACGCGGTCTCTTCACCTTCAAGCCGACCCTGTAGCACGCCGTCCGAACTGATGAGCCCATGCCAAAGGTCCATCTGATCAGGCAATTCTATAGTCGCTTGCCCGAGGCGGGGACGCTGCCGGTGGATGGCTTGAACTTGAGAAAACACGCGGCCCTCGAACACAGAGATAAACACAGCGTTCGACCAGTGAACCAGATCGCCGACGCCATCATCGTCGAAGTCGACGGCCCATCCGATGCGCAGTGGCGCGCCTTCTTCGGCGGCGCGGATGAGCGAGGCCTCGTCGCCTGACAATCGCTCTCCATCAAATCCCGTTGCAAGCAAAGGGGTCGGGCAGGATGGCTCTGCAGACTGCGCCGTGGCGCCAGTACAAAACGCCAGCAAGGCTGGCAACAATATGCAATACTTCATTACTCGCCGTCTGTTCTTTGCTGCTGAAATTTCTTGAAAATGCTGGTCTCAGAATAGTCGTCGCCCTGTCACAGAGCAAGGCGGCCCGGCTATTCTGAGGTTGTGATCTGCCGTTTCGGACTTCGCCCAGACGCCATTTTCGAGCTTCGCCGATGGTTTGACTTCACCGGCCCGCCAGCCTATAGCCCGCGGCCTTACGACGGATGGCGCGTGGACCGCCGTTGAGATTGCACCGGGGATGGGCCCCGGAGCCGGGCCGCGCCGCGAAGAGGAATACGATGTCAAAACGCGATAGCGTTAAGCACAAGCTTGACCGCCGGGTCGGCGAAAATGTCTGGGGCCGGCCAAAATCTCCCATCAACAAGCGCGATTACGGCCCCGGCATGCACGGGCAGCGCCGCAAGGGCAAACCGTCCGATTTCGGTCTGCAGTTGATGGCGAAGCAAAAGCTCAAAGGTTATTACGGCAACATTACCGAAAAACAGTTCTCACGCATTTACGACAATGCGTCGAGCCAGAAAGGCAACACGGCGGAAAACCTGATCGGTCTTCTGGAAAGCCGTCTTGATGCGATCGTCTATCGCGCGAAATTCGTGCCGACGGTTTTCGCCGCACGTCAGTTCGTCAACCACGGCCATGTCATGGTGAACGGCGTTAAGTCGAACATCCCGTCCATGCGGTTGCGTCCGGGCGACGTTGTCGAGATCAAAGAGAAATCCAAGAATATGGCGCTGGTGCTTGAAGCACTTCAAAGCGCCGAGCGCGACATTCCCGATTATGTTGAAGTCGATCCGAAGAAAATGGCCGTGACGTATATGCGCGTGCCGGAGTTCGCTGAAGTGCCGTATCCGTGCACGATGGAACCGAACCTCGTTATCGAATTCTACTCGTCTTAATCGGCGTCCATAAAAATACAAAAAAGGCCGCTTGTGAGGGCGGCCTTTTTTATATTTGCGAATTTTCGTTTGCCTACTTGCCGGTTTTTTCGTGAAGGTCAGCAATCAGCGCGTCAATGCCGACCGGCGGGCCGCCATTGTTAGCGATCACTGATGTGAACGTCGCGCGCTGTTCTAGCGCCAGCCAGACATTGTCCGCGCCAGCGTCAACAACTGTCAGCGCGCCGTCGCGATTTCGATAGACCCGCCAGTGCACGACGAGATCTGCGAAGCTGCTACCCGGCTTTGGGTTCGCGATCTTAGAATTGACGATGATGTCGCGTTCGGATCGGTCAACCGAGCCGGTGACTTTCAATGTCTCCCCGGCATATTCGGAGAGAACGTTTTGATAGACCTGCGTCGCATATTGCCGAAATAGCGGGTCGTATGCTGCTTTTTGCGCGTCGGAAAGCTTGCGCGCATATTGGCCAAGTACGAAACGGCTGACGCGGCGCATATCGACATGCTCGTCAACGAGGTCTGCGATGCCGTCGAACCGTTCGGTTTCGGTCGCCGCCGCGAGATGGGGCTCCGCCTGATCGAGAATGCCTTGCACAAATAGCTCGGCTTCGTCATCCGCCGCCGCGGCGGCGAACAATCCGAGCGCGGCAAGACTTGCAACAAAGGCTCCAAAAAATTTCATACCATGTGCTCCCAATCCGGCGCCTTATTCGAGGTCATCGAATTCATCGAAATCGCCGATATCCGGCAGGTCGTCAAAATTCGTTCGGCCATTGGCGATCTCGCGCTTGCGCGATTGTAAATAGAACGAGCGGAATGATGCGTAGTGATCAAGCGAATTGGCTTTGATTTCCTCAAGAGGCTCAATGAGCGGTTCTCGAAGGGCAACGCCCGTGACGCCTGCGCGCGAATAACGAAAGAGCGACGCGGCGTCAGTGCGAAGCCAGAACGCCGGGTCCGTGGCGGCGCCAACGCCCGCGCCGATGCCGTCGCGCAGTGTGCTCGGTCCGAACACAGGCAAGATCATGTAAGGACCTGAATCGACGCCCCAGACGGCCAGCGTCTGACCGAAATCTTCTCCATGCTGAGGAATGCCGATGCGCTCTGCAGGATCACCCATGCCGCCGAAGCCAACAGTGGTGTTGATAACGAAGCGACTTGCCGTGTCGCCGGCGCGTTTGAATTCGCCCTGAAGCAGATCGTTGATGAGAATAACTGGCGTCTTCAAGTTGTCGAGGAAATTGCGGATGCCTTTGCGTTGCTTTTTGAAGGTCACAGCGCGGTAAAGTTGGGCCGCCGGGACCAGTAAAACGCCGTCGATGGCGTTGTTGATGCCGAACATCTTGCGATTGAACCCCTCCCAGGGGTCGACGGCCGCGCCTTCTTCGGCGCTCACCGCATCTGCGTCAGCGACAATAGCGTCCGTGTCCTCGATATCATTTAGCTGCGCGTTTGCGCATGTTGATGAAAAAACGGCGGCAAAAGCCGTCACCGCCCCCAATTTGATCAGCCCGAAACGCACCGCCTGAACTCCCTTGCGTCGCAATCGTCGCCCGCAAAATGGGCGAATCGAGGTCAGGATATAGGCTCTGGCGCGGCGTTCACAATAAACTAATGCGACAAAACCCGACGGCGATGCTGGTGGTTGCTATCATATAAAGATATCTTTATATGTGGTTGGGCCGTAAATGAGGCTGATAACCCATGTCGACCCTTGATGCCGCTCTCAGCGTCTTTCGCGCCATTGGCGAGGAAACACGGCTGCGCATCATGGCGTTGCTGGCGCGAGGCGAGCTTACGGTGAGCGAACTCACCCAGATTTTGGGCCAGAGCCAGCCACGGGTCAGTCGCCACCTCAAGATTCTAGCCGACGCAGGCCTTATAGAGCGGCACCGCGAGGGCGCGTGGATGTTCTACCGCGTTTCTGGCGCGGCGACCGCGAACCCGGCGCACGCAGCGTTAATCGATGCCGTTAGCGCTGTGGGCGAAGGCGCTGACCGCATTGTCGCGCGCGACGCCGAGCGGTTTACCCAGAGCCGTCAGGCCCGAGCCGATCTTGCCGCGCAATACTTTCAGGACAATGCGGCGGAATGGAACCGCATGCGCGCTTTGCACTTGCCGGATTCGGATATTGAGACCCGCATGGTCGAATTGGCCGGCGAGGGCCCGTTCGATGTTTTTATTGATCTCGGCACCGGCACCGGCCGCATGCTTGAAATATTCGCTGATCGTTTTGCGCAGGGCGTTGGCTATGACGTCTCCCACGAAATGTTGGCGATCGCCCGCGCCAATCTGGAATCCGCCGGCGTTTCTCACGCCCAGGCGCGTCATGGCGATCTTTTTTCCCTCCCGACGGAAAACGAAACGGCGGACATCGTCTGTGTGCATCATGTGTTGCACTACCTTGCAGAGCCCGATATCGCCGTATGCGAGGCCGCGCGTGTTTTAAAACCCGGCGGCCGGCTTATCATCTCGGATTTTGCACCCCATGATCTGGAATTTTTGCGCGAGGAACATGCGCATCGCCGATTGGGTTTTGCTGATGAAGAAGTGCGAAATTGGTGCGCCGCCGCCAACCTGAAACTTGAACGCACAGAAACGCTGTCGCCGTCGTCCGCGACATTGAAAAAAGGCGACAAACAAAAATTGACCGTAAAAATCTGGCTATGTGCAGCGCCCGCCGGTGTAAAACGACTGCGCGCGCGCAACGCCGCCTGAACAGGAAATCGAAATGTCTGCTTTACATGTATCGTTCGAATTTTTTCCGCCAAAAACGGACAAGATGCAGGAAGCGCTCTGGTCGACCGTTGAGAAACTGGCGCCGCTGGGTCCTGACTTTGTTTCTGTGACCTACGGCGCTGGCGGTTCGACGCGGACGCGCACCCACGAAACGGTTGCGCGCGTTATCCGCGAGACGGCGCTTCCGGTCGCCGCTCATTTAACGTGTGTTGCGGCGACGCGCGATGAGGTGGACGGTGTTCTAAAGGAATACTGGGCGGCGGGGGTCAAACATATTGTTGCGCTGCGCGGGGATCCGCCGGGCGGGCCGGGCGACCGATACACGCCGCATCCGGACGGCTATGCGAACGCCGCTGAACTTGCGGCCGGTGCGTGCGCGATTGCGCCGTTCGAGATTACCGTTGGTTGCTATCCGGAAAAACACCCGGACTCGCCGACGCTGGCGGCGGACATTGATCATTTGAAACGAAAGATCGACGCTGGCGCGACCCGCGCGATCACACAGTTTTTCTACGATAACACGGCGTATCTGCGTTACCTCGAAGCGGTGCGCAAAGCCGGCGTGACGATACCGATTGTCCCCGGCTTAATGCCGGTGACAAATTTTGCCGGGCTTCGAAAGATGGCGGATCTTTGCGGTGCGACACTGCCCGGGCGGCTCGTAAAACTGTTTCAAAACCTCGACGCTGATCCGGAAACGCGTGAATTGATCTCGGCGACCGTTGCTGCGCAGCAATGCCTTGAGCTTGCGGAGGAGGGCGTCGATCACTTTCATTTCTACACATTGAATCGTGACAAGCTGGCTTACGCGCTCTGTCATATGCTCGGTGTGCGTCCAAAGCCGAACGCGGCGGCAAGCGCGGCCTGATCGATGTCGCTTGCCCCCGTCACTTTGGAGAACGCGTTCGTTCGCCTTGAACCGCTCGTTGAAGCGCATCGCGAGCCTTTGCGCGCGGCTGGTGACGACCCGGATCTTTGGCGATTTGCTTTTGTAAATCACAATGGTTCAGATTTCGACGCCTGGATGACGTATCGGCTGGGCGAATTGGAACGCACTGACGACGTCACGTTTGCAATTCTCGACAAAGCGTCCGGCGACTATGTGGGGTCATCCAGCTATCTCGTTTATGTTCCATGGTTCAAGCGCGCCGAAATCGGTTGGACGTGGTATTCGAAACGTGTTTGGGCAGGCGCGGTTAATCCGTCCTGCAAGTTGCTAATGCTGTCTCATGGGTTTGAGGAGCAGGGCCTTAACCGCATTGAGTTCAAGCTCGACGCAACCAACGAACGCTCATGGCGCGCGGTGGAACGGCTGGGCGCGAAACATGAAGGCGTTCACCGGTCGCATATGATCATGCCGGACGGACGCATTCGCGATTCTGCTTTTTTCAGCGTTATCAAAGATGAATGGCCAGCGGTGAAAGCGGGACTTGTCGCGCGTCTCGCGGCTTTCGACGATTAACAGTCAGGATCTTCGTTATGAGTAAGAGCTTTGATCGCCTCGAAGACAAACATGTCGCCTTTATCGGCGAACAGAAAATGTTCTTCGTTGCAACGGCGCCGACATCGGACGGTGGTCATGTAAACGTGTCGCCAAAAGGATATGACAGCTTTCGCATCGTCAATGATCAATGCGTTGAATGGGTCGATCTCGGTGGTTCCGGGATTGAGACACAAGCGCATTTACAGGAGAATGGCCGCATCACATTGATGTTTTGCGCTTTTGACGGCGCGGCGAATATTTTGCGTATTTATGGTCGCGGGACTGCAATCGATTTCGATCAGCCTGAGTTTGCCGAAGCACTGTCGAACTTTCCGAATTTTGATCGCGCCCGCGCGGTGATCCGTATCGATATCACGCGGGTCGCTGACAGTTGCGGCTGGGGCGTGCCGTTTTACGAATTCAAGGGCGAGCGAGATCAGCTCCGGCGCTGGGCGGACAATAAGCCCCTCGAAGAGTGGCGGGAACGTCGATACGCGGCCAATTCAGAATCGATCGATGGCCTGCCTGGTCTTTCCGGCGCGCCACGCAAATAGGAACAAATTCCGTGAATACTCAATCGCGTGCAACGTTCATCAATATTGGTGAACGAACAAATGTTACCGGCTCAGCAAAATTCAGAAAGCTGATCAAGAACGACGACTATGAAGGTGCGCTCGCCGTTGCCCGCCAACAGGTTGAGAACGGCGCGCAGATTGTCGACGTCAATATGGATGAAGGGATGCTCGACGGCGTTGAGGCTATGACGACGTTTCTGCGTCTGATTGCGTCGGAGCCCGACATTTCCCGCGTGCCGATCATGATCGATTCTTCCAAATGGGAGGTGATAGAGGCGGGCCTGAAAAACGTTCAGGGCAAAGCAATTGTGAATTCGATTTCGCTGAAGGAAGGCGAGGCGCCATTTCTCGAACAAGCGAAAAAAGTCATGCGCTATGGCGCGGCGACGGTCGTCATGGCGTTCGATGAAGACGGTCAGGCGGACACCGCCGACCGTAAATTTGAAATTTGTGAACGATCCTATCGCCTGCTGACCGGCGCCGGGTTTCCGCCGGAAGATATAATTTTCGATCCGAATATATTCGCCGTTGCGACGGGGATCGACGAACACAACAATTATGCGGTTGAATTCATTGAGGCGACCCAGCGCATCAAGGAAAACCTGCCGCACGCAAAAATCTCCGGCGGCGTTTCCAACATATCGTTTTCGTTTCGCGGCAATGAACCAGTGCGCGAGGCGATGCATTCGGTCTTTCTCTACCACGCCATCAAAGCCGGCATGGATATGGGCATCGTCAATGCCGGCCAACTCGCGATCTATGATGAAATAGCGCCTGACCTTCGCGAGCCTGTTGAGGATGTCATTCTCAATCGGCGCGACGACGCGACCGAGCGCCTGCTTGAGGTCGCGGAAAAATATCGCGGCGAGGCCGGTAAGACTAATGCGAAGGATTTGTCGTGGCGTGAAACCGATGTTGAGGAGCGTCTGCGTCACGCACTCGTCAAAGGCATAACGGAATTTATTGTCGATGATACTGAAGAAGCGCGGGTGAAACTTGGTCGTCCCCTTCACGTCATTGAAGGGCCGTTGATGGACGGCATGAATATCGTCGGCGACCTCTTTGGGTCCGGTAAAATGTTTCTTCCCCAGGTCGTCAAATCGGCGCGGGTCATGAAGCAGGCCGTCGCGCATTTGACGCCGTTCATGGAGAAAGAAAAAGCAGAGCAGGGCCTCGATCAAGGCAAGCCTAACGGCGTTATCCTGATGGCGACGGTCAAGGGCGACGTTCATGATATCGGCAAGAACATCGTTGGCGTCGTTCTGCAATGTAACAATTATCAGGTGATTGATCTCGGTGTCATGGTGGCGTCATCGAAAATTCTGGACGAGGCGCGCAAGCACAATGTGGATATTATTGGCGTTTCGGGCCTGATCACGCCGAGCCTTGACGAAATGCGCCACCTTGCGGCGGAAATGAAACGCGAAGGTTTTGAAATCCCGTTATTGATCGGGGGCGCAACGACGAGCCGCGCGCATACGGCTGTGAAAATCGCGCCGAATTATGACCATGGCGTCGTCTACGTAACAGACGCCAGCCGCGCTGTCGGTGTCGCCGGTGACTTACTCTCCGACGAGCGCCGGGGTGATTACCTTGCGAACGTCGTTGCCGAGCAAACGAAAGTACGCGCCAGCTACGGCGAGGGCGGTTCAAAGGCGCCGCGGATTGCTATTGCTGATGCGCGGGCGAATGCGTTTAAGCCCGACTGGTCGAATTACTCGCCGCCGAAGCCGTCCTTTACTGGTGTTCGCGTCTTTGAAGATTTCGATCTTGAGACGCTGGCGCGCTACATAGACTGGACGCCGTTCTTTCAGACATGGGAGCTTGCCGGGCGCTATCCGCAAATTCTGGATGATCCGATTGTTGGCGAAGCGGCGCGTTCGCTATTCGATGACGCGCAGAAAATGCTGGCGCGTATCATTAATGATCGACCGATAAAGGCGAGCGGTGTCGTCGGTTTCTGGCCGGCAAATGCGCGCGGCGACGACGCTGTTCTTTTCGCTGATGAAAACCGAAGCGAGGACGTCGCGACATTCCACGGGCTGCGCCAGCAGATTAAAAAACGCGGCGGCGGCGCAAATTATTGCCTGTCTGATTTTGTCGCGCCCGAGGAGACGGGACTGACGGACTATATTGGCGCGTTTGCTGTTACCGCCGGGATAGGCGAGGACGACTTTGCAGACTCATTCGATCGGCGCCACGACAATTATTCGTCTATTCTCTCAAAGGCGCTTGCTGATCGTCTCGCTGAAGCATTCGCCGAATGCCTGCATGAGAAAGTGCGCCGTGAACTTTGGGGTTACGCGGCAGATGAGGCGTTATCAGTCGACGAGCTGATCAGAGAATCTTATCAAGGCATTCGTCCGGCGGCCGGTTATCCCGTGCAACCTGATCATACGGAAAAAGAAACGCTGTTTCGCCTGCTGAGTGCGGAAGAAAATGCCGGCATCAGTCTGACGGAAAGCTTTGCCATGTGGCCCGGCGCCTCGGTCAGCGGGTTATATTTTTCACACCCGCAATCGCTCTATTTTGGCGTTGGAAAAATCGACGTTGATCAGATCAAAGACTATGCACGGCGGAAGAATATGGACCGTGTGGAGGTGGAGCGATGGCTGTCGCCGATCCTCAACTACGAACCGGCTTGATCGATCAGAAAAAAGCTTTCAGGACTATCAAGCCGACGCCCATGAAGGCCGCGCCGCAACAAAGTCCGCCGACGAGAACTCCAAGTTCTTTCAGGTCAAAAATCATAAGTCGCCCCGGCCAAATCGTTTCGACAGTGAAACTTCGCGTGTGAAAAAATTGTGTCGGTAAAGTTGCAGTTATGCAAACACTTCAAAGGCTTACATTGCGCAATGCGTGCGCACGATCAGGCTTAACCGCTAGCAAATGATGGGTAACTTTTTTCGGCGTTCGTTTTCCACAGTTTAAGCAATGAACCACGCGCTCGCAGAAATTCTCACTTTGATTCGAATAAATCGGGCGCTACACCCAAGGGATGACTTTCTGGGACCGTATTGGCGCGATGCTCGAAAGCGCGCGCAAACGCACGCTAGGCGCTGTGCTCGAAAATCTCGCTGTGCAAACGCAACGGCGCAACGAGGCGGCGTTTTCAATTGCGCTAATCGCGCTGTCTGCAAAAATGGCGAAGGCGGACGGGGTCGTAACAGATGACGAAATCGCTGCTTTCCAGGACTACTTTCAATTTCCCGAGGCGGAAGGCGACAAGGTCCGCATGATATTCCAGCTTGCACAGCAAGATGTCGCTGGATTTGAGGAATATCTTCGTAAGGTCGCCAGAATTTTTGATGATGCGCCGGCTGTCCTGGAAGACGTGTTGGATTGCCTGTTTTATGTGGCGGCGGCCGACGGCGTCGCGCATCCGCGCGAACTGGAACTGCTGGAAAAGGCAGCGAAAATATTTGCGACCCCGGCAGATGCATGGCGGCGGTTGAAGGCCGCCCATCTTGGCCTCGGTGACGACGACCCGTGGCTCATTTTAGGGATAGAACACGGGGTTGAATTGACTGAAATCAAGCGAGCTTACCGCGCGCTCGTTCGCGATCACCATCCAGATGCCTTGATTGCGCGTGGCGTGCCGGCCGACCTGGTGCGAATCGCCGAGGGACGGATGGCCGCAATCAATACAGCTTATGAGAGAATCTTAACCGAAATTGGCGTGAAAACCGCTTAGTTCCCCAATCCGATGAGCGAGGCGCTGGACGAACGGCCCGGTGTTTGCTTTGATACAACGTAACGCACCGGGGCGAGTAATGGTGCGGGAGTGGTGCGAGACGTTGAGCAATAATATCCAGCGATCAGAGCGAACCGAGGCCTCTTCTACCGGGGTAATGGCGCAATTTAGCGATGCCGCTTCGTTTTGGGGCGTAATTTTGCTCTCTGCCGCCGCTGTCGCTGCGATCGCGCTCGCAACGCCTTTCGTTCTTGTCGTGGCCGCTGCATCCGGTCTGGTCGCCGGCAACAAGCCGCATACGACATGGCGTCCTGCGCGCGCCTAATTCGCGCCTTCGGCTACAATCTTCGTAATTTCGTTTGAAGACGGCCGCCATTTCGGCGTAGGGCGAGTTATGTATGAAATCGTCCTAAGGCGCGTGACGTGAACGCTCGCGAAATCGGCGTCCTCCTCGCCATGAGCCTCGTTTGGGGTTTCCACTTTATTGTCATCAAAGTTGCGGTCGGCGAGCTGCAACCCATGTTCTATGCAGCGATCCGCATGACGCTGGTTGCGGCGATCATGGCGCCGTTTCTCCGATGGCGCGCCGGGGAAATGCGGTTGATTTTTGTCGCCGGACTTTGTCTTGGCGCCTTCAATTACGCATTCATGTTTTCCGGCCTTAAATACGCCACGGCGTCATCAGCTGCGATCGCGATGGAACTGCACGTTCCATTTGCGACAATTTTATCGGTGATTTTTCTGAAAGACCGGATCGGTATCAAGCGGATTATCGGCATCACTTTCGCCTTTTTCGGCGTCGCGATCATTGCGCTTGGAAAAAACGATAGTGGCGGCGAGGCGGCCAATATTCCGTTGGGGATCGCGTTGATCGCTTGCGGCGCCTTTGTTGAAGCCATTGGCGCTGTTCTCGTGAAAAAAGCGAATGGATTTAAACCACACGAACTGCTTGCGTGGTTTTCCCTGATCGGCGCCGGCGGTTTGTGGGTTCTCACACTCTCGCTCGATAGCGGTCATGGCGCGGCAATCGCCGCCAGTAACAAGTCGCTGATTGTCGGCGCAATCCTGTATTCAGCGATTGGCGGGTCTATCTTCGGCCACACCGCGTATTATTGGCTACTGCAACGGCTGCCTGTCAGCGTTGTTTCGCCAAGCGTCCTGCTGACGACATTGATTGCGGTTTTCTTCGGCGTTGTTTTGTTGGGCGATCCGTTTGGGCCGCGCATGATCGCCGGTGCGTTGATGGTGCTTGCTGGCGTTGGGTTCGTACTTTTGCGCAACAGCCGCAAACAGGACATAAAAGCGTCAATGCATGAACCGGGAGCGCTGCCGTGAAAATAACCGATGCGCCGTCGCCGAACTTCGATGAACGCAACCGTAGCGTTGATATGCTCGTCCTGCATTACACAGGCATGAAAACCGGCGATGAGGCGCTAGCGCGCATGCGCGATGCCGCCGCACAAGTCAGCGCTCACTATATGGTCGAGGAAAACGGCGACGTTTTTAAGCTGGTGGATGAAGAAAAACGCGCCTGGCATGCTGGCGTTGCCTACTGGAAAGGCGATCTGGACATTAATGCGCGATCAATCGGGATCGAAATCGTAAATCCGGGCCATGAATTCGGCTATCGCGAATTTCCGGATGCGCAGATCGACGCCGTGATCGCGCTGGTGAAAGACATCCGTATACGCCACGAAATCGCGCTGGAAAGGGTGCTCGGCCATTCCGACGTGGCGCCGCGGCGCAAGGAAGACCCCGGCGAGAAGTTCCCCTGGGCGCGGCTGGCGCAAGAGGGGCTAGCGGTTGCGCCCTATGCCGGTGACGGCTCCGGCGGTGACGCTGTGTCCTATGATGATGCGCTGAATTTGCTTCGGGCGATGGGCTATGATGCGCCCCGCGGCGATTATGTAGCGGGCGTTCTCGCCTTTCAGCGCCGCTTTTGTCCGGCGTCGCTCGGGCAGGGGTTTGATAGGCTGACAAGAGCGGCGTTAGCGGCGATTTCCGACGGTTCTGCTTGACGCTTCGCTTCGGTGCGGCCACATCAATCCCGCCAGACGGTCGGACGGCCGCCGGCTTTGCGTTCATTGAGCGCGAGGCGGGAGGAAAGTCCGGGCTCCATGGAAACACGGCGCCGGGTAACGCCCGGCCGGAGTGACCAGCAATGGGTGATCCGAGGGAAAGCGCCACAGAAAACAAACCGCCCGGCGTCAGCTGGGTAAGGGTGAAAAGGTGCGGTAAGAGCGCACCGCCGGCCCAGCAATGGGACGGGCATGGCAAGCCCCGCCGGGAGCAAGACCGAATAGGGACGGTGCGTCGCCAGTGTTTCGGCATGGGCGACAGGCGTGTTTCCGCGCTGATGCCGTCCGGGTTGGTTGCTTGAGCGCGTCAGTAATGGCGCGCCTAGAGGAATGGTCGTCACTCAGCAATGAGTACAGAACCCGGCTTACAGACCGTCTGGCCTTTTGTTTCCACCATGACTCAATTAACTAGTGCTGCTCGGCTCGGCTCGACTCGGCTCGGCGCCGGGACCGCCGATGAGAAATTCGAACTTGCCGCTTGAAATGCCGGCCTTTGCCGGAATAAGCGGGGAAAGAGAAAACATTCATGCCCTCATTCGACATCGTTTCTGAAATCGACACATCCGAGGCGGAAAATGCCGTCGCCAATGTCACGCGCGAAGTCGGCACGCGCTACGATTTTAAAGGTTCGAAATCGACGGTGGAGATGGCGGATGGCGTCATCACGATTTTTGCCGATGACGATATGAAATTGCGTCAGATGCACGAACTCCTGCAAGGCCATATGCAAAAGCGCGGTATTGAGCCGGGTTCACTGGATTATCAAAAAGAAGAACCCGCCGCCGGGCAGTCCGTGCGCCAGCGCGTGCTTCTGAAAGAGGGCATCGACAAGGAATTCGCCAAGGATATCGTCAAGAAGATCAAAAGCGAGAAATTCAAGGTACAGGTCGCGATCCAGGGTGCGGAATTGCGGGTCACGGGCAAAAAGCGTGACGATTTGCAGGCTGTGATTACTTACGTGAAAGCGTTGAAACTCGAACAGCCGCTGCAGTACAAGAATTTCAGGGACTAACGACGCCGGCGCCGAACCGCCTAGCCACGCCGCTGCGGTTCCGATAAAACCAGCCCTCGACCCGGAGCATTACATGTCTGATATCGAACAACCGCTGCTTGAGATTATCAAAGAGCATGCCGTCGGCCTGACCGCCCCTTTGACGCGAGAAACGTCGATCGCCGATCTCGGAATCGACAGCTTTTCCATCGTCGAAATTATTTATGAGGTCGAAGAAAAGCTTGGCGTGGACGTGCCGTTTAACGCCAATGAAAATCCCTTTGGCGATATGGCGACGGTGGGCGACCTCATCGATGCGCTGCAAAAACTGATCAACAAATAAGGCGACCATGACGCGCAACGTTGTCGTAACAGGCTACGGCGTCGTCTCGCCGATCGGCGCGGACGCGGCTTCGTTTCGCGATGCATTGGCGGCCGGACACTGCGGCATCAAGATCGATGCATTTTCCATTGAGGAATTGTCGACGACGCTGCCGGGCGGGCGGGTCAACGATATTGACGACCGCATCAGCGCGCTTGGGCCTGCTTTGAAAAGAGCCGACCGCGTATCGCAAATGGCCGTTCTGGCGGCCGATGAAGCGATCGCTCATGCCGGGCTCGAATTCGATGATGAAACCAGTATGCGAACCGCCTGCATCATCGGGTCGGGCATTGGCGGTCAGGGCTCTTTTGACCGATCTTATTACGACATGCTCAAGAAGGAACGCCGGCCACATCCGCTGACGATCTTGCGCGTCATTCCAAACGCGCCGGCGAGCCACGTATCAATACGGCACGGCCTTCGCGGTCCGTCCTTCGCCATCGCCAGCGCCTGTGCATCGGCGACCCATTCGATTGGCGTCTGCGCCGATATGATACGCGGCGGATCTGCAGATGTGGGCGTTGCCGGCGCATCCGAGGCGGTTTTGACCTATGGTGCGCTGGAAGCCTGGAGCGCCATGCGTATCCTTGCTGATGAAACCTGCCGCCCATTTTCCAAAAACCGCAACGGGTTAGCCATCGGCGAAGGCGCCGGCGTCCTCGTGCTCGAAGAAGAAGAACACGCAAAAGCGCGTGGCGCGACGATAATTGCGCGGCTTTCCGGTTTCGGCATGAACGCCGATGGCAAGGATATGATCAACCCGTCAATGGAAGGCGCCGCGGCGTGCATGAAGACAGCGTTGCGGAATGTCCAGATTGATGATCCGTCTGCGGTCTATGTAAACGCCCACGGGACCGGCACGTTTTTGAATGATCCGACCGAGACCAAAGCCATTCGCGCAACGTTCGGCGCCGATGCTGACAGGCTTATCGTTTCGTCGACAAAGTCGATGCATGGGCATTTGCTGGGCGCGGCCGGCGGTATTGAGGCCATTGCCGCGATCACGACGTTGGAAACGGGCGTCATTCCACCGACCATCAATCTGGATCAACCCGATCCTGATTGCGATCTCAACTATGCGCCGAACGAAGCTGTCGAACGGCGCATTGATGTTGCGATGTCAAATTCATTTGCCTTCGGCGGCATGAATGCCGCCGTGGTTTTTGAGAAGGCTTAAGCGTGTGCCGCTTTGCCGGGCGCCATTTTGTGGACGCTTGTGCGGATCCAGGTAAAGCCGAGGATCATGATCACGAGGCCCATATAGCGGACGAAGTAAAAGCCGAGATCGTCCATGAAGGTCTGGAAGAGACCGCCAACCGACGCATAGATTGATTGAATGTCTGCGCCTGACGCGCCCATGGCCGCAATCGGCCATACTGTGCGGTCGATCAACAACGCAAAGAGTCCATACGCCCAGACATTCGTGTCCTTGCGTGCGAACATTGCGAAAATGAACGCCAGAATGATCGCACGGGGCAGGTCCGCGCCCGAAAAGCCGATGCCAACGATATATTCAAGGTCTTCCATCTTAACGCTCCAATGCGTTGCATTTCACCGTCCCCATTAACGCCTGATCAGGGTTAATGGGGGGTAAAGCGGGGAAATATTGATCGCAAAAAACGGGTGGTGTGCGAAATAAAAGCGTCTAAATTCGCCGCCATGTTGAAAGCCTTAACAGAAGATAAATTTGCTGGCGCGCCGGCGCGGCTTGATGACTATGAGCCGGTGGCGCGGGCGCTCGATTTTCTGGTGGACAACTTTGAAGATGCGCCGACGCTGGAACAAACCGCGGCGGTCGCCGGATTGTCTTCAACGCATTTTCAACGCGTCTTTAAAGCTGGCGCCGGCGTTTCGCCAAAACGGTTCCTGCAATATCTCGCAGCCGGCGAAGCGAAGAAAGCGATGACGCTCGGCGACAATGTTTTAGATGCGTCTTTTGCTGCCGGATTGTCCGGTCCGTCGCGGCTGCATGATCTGTTTCTGGTTTCCGAAGGGATGACGCCTGGTCAATATCGTAAGAAAGGCGAGGGACTGAACATTCTTTACGGGTTTGCAGATGGTCCGTTCGGGCGTGCGTTAATTGGTGCGACGGATAAAGGCATCTGCTGGCTGAGTTTTGCGCGCGAGTTGGATGAAGACGCGCAGACGGCCGAGCTGAAAGGCGACTGGCCAGCGGCATCGTTCACACGGGACGATGCGTTTATCATACCGTTCGCAACTTGCGCCTTTGCCTTCGCGACCAATCGCCCACTTGATAAACCCCTTGGACTTCATGTTCAGGGCACGAACTTCCAGCTTAAGGTCTGGGAGGCGCTTTTAAAAATTCCCCATGGTGGTCTCGTTACCTATGGCGACATCGCGCAAACGATCGGCGCGCCAAAGGCGAGCCGCGCTGTCGGCGCTGCGGTTGGGGCGAATATGATCTCGCTCCTCATTCCTTGTCACCGCGTCATTCTCTCTTCCGGCGTTATTCACAATTACCGCTGGGGAACAGCCCGCAAGAAAGCCATTCTGGCAATGGAGCGGGCGAGCGCTGCAGCTTGATTTATTCGAAACACTAGATTCGCGCTTCCCAGCGAAGGCCGGGATCCAAACTGTTGCTCGAAAAATTAGACGTTCCTGGACCCCGGCTTTCGCCGGGGAAGTCGGGGAGTGTGTTTGGCAATAGTGGATTGGCGTTGCAGTTACAGGCCAACGAAGCAATGATGCGCACACATTGTTATCGCGGAGTCGCCTGTGCGCGTCCTTTTTTACATAGCGGTCTTCTTGTTCGTGTCGCCGGCGGCGAACGCCGCGCCGCGCCAGCTTGATGATGCGGGCCTACAAGCGGCATACGCTGGAAAAACCCATCTCAGTTTTTATCGTCGCCACGTAGAAGCCTATGGTGGGAAGTACTTTGAAGAATCCTATAGCGCTGACGGGGCGCTTCAGTATCGCGCCGGCGATGTTGCCCTAACCGGATATTGGCAAGTCGCCAACGGTCGCATCTGTTTTCAATACCCCGATACGCCGCTCAATTCCGGCTGTTTTGTCGTCACTTATGAAGCGGGCTGCTATTACAGCTATCAGATCAACGATGACGGTGAACCTTTTGGCCTCGCAACGGGCGAATGGTGGATCCGTGCGCATGTGAAAGGCACAAAGCCCGATTGCGCGGCGGCGGATATGGTCTCGTAATTGTTGTCGATAATTGCGTATTTGCAACTACCCCGATTTCTTAGTGAACAAGAAACAACATGACTTGCCGCCTCGCACCATGCAGGACTGATGCGCCGGACGGATGCCGACCGCGCTTTCCAGTAGCGCAAGGTCGAATTCGCAAACCTGCGGGTGTTCCGCAGCAAGATGGTGATAAACGCAGTTAAACGCTTCGATCACATCGCCATCGTCACTTGCCCGCGCAACATATCCAAGGTCATTCAGCGTGGCGGCCACTTTTTCGATGCGTGCGTCATGGCTCAGCGTTTCTAGTTCGACGGCTAATTTCTTGCCGATGCGTTTCCCGAGGCGGTTCAATTCTTCGCTCAGTTCTTCCCCGGTCAATCGTTCCGACAAGACGCCCAGCAAAAGTTCGGAAAACCAGTCATAGCGTTTCGGAAACTGATGAACGCCTTCGTCAGTGATCGCATAAATATGGCCGGGTCGGCCTTTTGTTTTTACAAAGTCCCGACGTCTGACAAAGCCCGCGCGCTGAAGAGCGACAAGGTGTTGATGGACCGCGGCGCGGGTTACATTGAGTTTTGCAGCGAGATCGTCAGCAGTAAGGCCGTCCCGGTTTTCGAGCAAAATTTGCAGCATTGCTCGCTGGCGAACGCCCAATGGCTGCTCACTGGATGGTTCGACCTTCATTTTACCTAGCAAATTGAACAAGTTGACCACTTTATATAGTTATTCCTTGACAAACTGTAGCGACCGCCAAAGATATCGTCGTCTTTGCGGTGATGAAAGGGGTTTCAAATGTCACTTACAGTTCCATTAGCGGTCTTTGCGCTTACAGCGCTCGGCGGATTGATTATGGCGGTTCGATTGTTCGGGGGCGGTTCGGCGCCCTGGGTTCTGTCACTATTGCATGCTGCATTTGGCGCGACCGGTATTGTCACGTTCTACTTAGCCATCGCGAATACGCCTGTCGGCGGGTTGTTATGGGTTTCGCTGGGCCTGTTTGTCGCCGCCGCATCAGGTGGGTTCGTGCTCGCTTTTTTTCATCTTCGCAATATCAACACGCCGAAAGCGCTTATCGCACTTCACGCGATTGCCGCGGTGAGCGCCTTTTCGATTTTGGCTGGGTCTGTCTTTGGGATTCTAAAGAATTAGAGACAATAAAAAACCCCGCCAGTTCGGCGGGGTTTTTTATTCGGTGCAGAGAGTAAATCGTCGTTAGGCGACGTCGGCTGCTTTTTCTTCCTGCGGGTCGCGCAGGACGTAGCCGCGGCCCCAAACCGTTTCGATGTAATGTTCGCCTTCGGTGGCGGACGCCAGTTTCTTGCGAAGCTTGCAGATAAAGACGTCGATGATTTTGAGTTCCGGCTCGTCCATGCCGCCATAAAGATGGTTGAGGAACATTTCTTTCGTCAGCGTCGTACCTTTGCGCAGGGAAAGTAGTTCCAGCATCTGGTATTCTTTGCCGGTGAGGTGGACGCGCTGGCCGGCGACTTCGACGGTCTTGGCGTCGAGATTGACGATAAGCTTGCCCGTCGTGATGACCGACTGCGAATGGCCTTTCGAACGGCGAACGATCGCGTGAATGCGCGCAACGAGTTCGTCCTTGTGGAACGGCTTCGTCATATAGTCGTCGGCGCCGAAGCCAAGGCCGCGCACTTTCGTTTCAATGTCGCCCTGACCGGTCAGGATCAGGATCGGCGTATTCACTTTAGAAACGCGCAAGGATTTCAGAACATCAAAGCCCGTCATGTCAGGCAGGTTCAAATCCAGCAAGATAATGTCGTAATCATACACCTTACCGAGATCGACGCCTTCTTCGCCAAGATCGGTGGTGTAAACGTTGAAGCCGTCAGACTTCAACATCAGTTCAATACTCTGGGCGGTGGCGCCGTCATCCTCGATGAGCAAAACCCGCATGGTCGGTCTCCTGTCAGGCGCGCGGTCATCCCCTTAACTGATGAGTTCCGCGCTCTTATAATTTCGCAGCGCCAATGCTAACGACGATATGCTTTCACATTGGTTAATGCCGTTACTGGCATTCGTCCTAAACGCCTGATTTTTTAATCTGGCGACAATCTCTCTTACTGAAGAAACGCCATAAACAGTTGATTTGCGGCGCTTGTCATTAAGCAATGCAAATATTTCAAAAATTTTTCCTCGGGCCTTCTTTACGTGCGCTTAAACAAGCGCGGGTTAATGCTGAGCGCAGAATTTCTTGTAATTGAACGCCGGATGTTAAGTGATTATGGCTGCAATTTCTCAAGAGCGATTGACACAAACGTCGCGCCGTTTCGACCCCGTTTCTATTTTTGGCGCCGTGCGTCGCGTCTCTGCGCTCGGTGTCGAAATCGACGACCGTCTCTCTGTGCTGACCATTGGCGATCGCGTCGCTATCGAAACGAACGCGGGTTGCTTGAGTGCAGAAATCGTCAGCGCTGAAGATGGCTTTGCATTGGCGCTGCCGTTTGGATCGCTAAACGGCGTTGCTCGTGGCGCACCGGCGCTGTTCCTGAACGACGGCGCCCATATCGCGCCGTCGCCTGCCTGGCTTGGCCGGGTCATCGACGGACTTGGTCGTCCGGTCGATGGAAAGGGTCCTTTGCCAAACGGCTCGTTGATGCGTTCGCTCAAATCGCGGCCGCCTCCGGCGGCGCTGCGCGCGCGACAGGGCGGGCCCATCGATTTCGGCGTGAAGGCGCTCGATGTGTTCACTCCGGCGCGCATTGGTCAGCGGCTCGGCATTTTTTCCGGCGCCGGCATCGGCAAATCCGCGCTGCTCGGGATGATTGCCCGCCATACGCAAAGCGATGTTTCGATCATTGCCTTGATCGGCGAGCGCGGCAGGGAAGTGCGCGAATTTCTTGAAGACCACCTGGGGCCTGACGGGCTCGCCCGGTCCATTGTCGTCGTTGCGACATCGGACGAGCCGGCAATGTTACGCCGGGAAGCGGCCTTTCTGGCGCTGACACTATCGGAACATTTCCGCGACGACGGCGCCCATGTCTTGTGCCTGATGGACTCGCTCACTCGCGTTGCGCAGGCGCAGCGTGAAATCGGTCTTGCCGCTGGCGAACCGCCGACCGCCAAAGGATACACACCGTCGGTCTTTTCGTTACTGCCAGCGTTGATCGAGCGCGCTGGTCCGGGTCCCGACGATGGCAAAGCCGGCGCCGTCAGCGCTGTCTTCTCCGTTCTGGTCGAAGGCGATGACCATGACGAACCCATCGCAGACGCGGCCCGCGCAACGCTGGACGGACATATCGTGCTCGACCGGCGCATCGCTGAGCGCGGACGATTGCCAGCTGTCGATATCTTGCGCTCGGTGTCACGGGCCATGCCAGGGGCGCTCGATGATGGAAACGCCGCGCTTGTTCGCGAGGTGAAATTACTTGCATCGTCCTATGAGGATATGCGCGAGATGGTGCGCATTGGCGCATATCGCGCCGGCAGCGATGCACAGCTCGATCGTGCGATTGCTATTCACGACGAACTGGAAGAATTTTTAAACCAGAGCATAAACGACGGCGTGCCGGCGGACGACGCGTTTGCCGGGCTGGCGGCGATCTTAGCGAAGGGCGAGCTTCAATGACGGGACGATATCGCGGCGCGGGCAGCGTGGAAAAATTGTTGAAAATCGCCAGGGCTGAGGCGGAAATCGTACGGATTGATCTTGCCGATATCGACCGCGCCAAAGTCGCGGCGGAAGTTGCAATCAACGAGGTGGAGGCCACGGTTGCGCGCGAGGAAAGCGCCTCGCGTGACGCCGCAGCGTTCGCTGCTTATGCAGAAGCGATGCGCGAACGACGGTTCAATTTACGCAAGACATTGGATGCCCTCGAAATTGCCAGCGAGACGGCGCGAACCAAGCTCTCTTCAGCGCTATTGGAAATTGCAAAACTCGAGCGGCTTGCGGACATTAATGAGCGCGACGCGCTGACAGAACGGCGCCGTCGTGAGGCGCGCCTGGAAGCCGAAAACGCTGCGCCCATCGCAGCCGCCCAAAGCCAGGCGGCGTCGCGATAATCGATCGCGTTTTAACGATTTCTTAACGCTGAATAGCCGACTTCATGTCGTAGCGATTCGTTTTGTTCCGTTTCTGTTCCGGAATGGGCGTTGGAGTCGGCGCGATTTCTAGCCTTGTGGGGCATTATTTCCTTTACGTCCCAGCAAATCCCATGATATCCCGAACGTTACCGGTGATTTTCCGGTGCAAGGGACAGCGCGGCCCATTTCGGGGGCGCGCCTATGGGCGGAGACGAGGCGCATGCGGCGGGACGCCGAGACCCTCTTTTTGGGGTCGTTTACAAACAAGATCGACGCGAAGGGCAGGCTGGCGACGCCAGCACGGTTCCGGCGCGTCCTCGAGTTTGAAAAATCGACAACGATTTACGTTATTCCGTCCCCGGATGAACCGTGTCTCGAAGCCGGCGGGCCTGCCTATATCGAGAGTTTGACGCAGTCGATTATGGAATTGCCGCGATTTTCCGATGAGCGTAAATTGTTGCAGAAACGCATTGCCGGCAAAACGATGTCACTGTCGATGGATTCCGAAGGCCGGTTTATCTTGCCGCAGGAATTTCGCGATCACGCCAAACTTAACGGTGAGGCGGCGTTTTCCGGTCAGATGGATTTCTTCCAGATATGGAACCCGGAAGCGCTCGATGCTTCTATCGGTGATGATTTCGAAACCGCAGCCGCGCGAAAAGACTTGCCCAATCCGCCGGGCGAAACATCATGATTGCCGCTGCGCACATACCGGTAATGGCCAGCGAAGCGGTAGAGGCGCTGAATGTAAAAGACGGCGGCGTTTATGTTGATGCAACTTTCGGCGCCGGCGGTTACGCCAAAGCTGTGCTGAACGCCGCTAATTGCTCCGTATACGCCTTTGACCGTGATCCGCGCGCTATTGCCGCCGCCAATGACTGGGCAGGGGAATATGACGGGCGTCTCGTGCTTATCAATCGGCCGTTCGCAGAAATGGAAGAGGCGCTGGAAGAGCGAGATGTAACTGAAGTCGATGGCGTCGTCCTTGATCTCGGTGTGTCGTCAATGCAGCTCGATGAGGCTGAACGCGGATTTTCGTTCCGTCATGACGGACCGCTTTCCATGCGCATGGACGGCGCGAAACCTGATGCCGCTGATGTTGTCGCCAGTGCCGACGGCCGGCAGCTCGCCGCCATTTTCAAGACCTATGGCGAAGAAAAAAAAGCCGCTCGTATCGCCAGAGCGATCGTCGATGCGCGTGAGGCCTCGCCAATTGTCACAACGCGTGCGCTCGCGGCGATCGTCGAAAAGGCGAACCCGCCGCGAGGGCCGGCAAAAATTCATCCCGCGACGCGCGTGTTTCAGGCCCTGCGCATCTTCGTCAATGACGAGCTTGGCCAACTGGTCGCAGCATTGCGCGCTGCGGAGCGCTTACTGAAACCGACGGGCCGTCTCGTCGCCGTGACATTTCATTCGCTGGAAGACCGGATCGTTAAGCGATTTTTTTCTGTGCGTTCAGAAACACGCAGCCGAGGGACACGTCATTTGCCGGAACAGGCGCCGCCGCCGGCGACGTTTCGATTGCTATCATCGAAGGCGAGGGCTGCCGCGCCGGAAGAAGCGGCGCAAAATCCGCGTGCGCGTTCCGCCAAGCTACGCGCTGGCGAACGCTTACCTGCGCCCGCTATTGTGGGTAACGATGAAGACCTTGGCGTGCCTCGACATTCCAATATGCCTGATCTGCAAGGAGTACCTGTATAATGTTCCGATTGACGTCAATTTTTCTTTGTGCGCTTTTTCTGGCGGCCGTTGCTGGTCGTTATAGCGCCGAGGAGTCCGTTAGTGCGGCGCAAGAAGCGCTTGAACAATTGGACGCCGAATATGCAGATGAAGCGCGGCGCGTACAGATGTTGCGTGCCGAGATTGCTTATCTTGAAGGGCCTGAACGACTTGCAAAGGTCGCGCGAGCAACAACCGATTTGCGCCCGCCCGCGCCGGACGCACTTTTAAGCGCGCAACAATTCAAAAGCGCCATGATTGGCGTTGATGCAGCGGCGTCGCCAACGGTCCGCACGCCCCATGGCGATATTATTGAAAACGCAATTGCGATGGTCCAACTGGCCGACGAATAAAAGGCGATAAAGGGCGATGGCTCGAAAAAGAAATGCGCGGAAGAAAGGCCAACGCAATACGCCAACCGCGTATTTGATCGCCGAGTCTACGCCTGATGAGATACAGACATCAACGGTCCATGTGCGCGCCTCGGGCGCGCGCGCTCGAAAAGCCGTGCGTGCGCGGGCGCGTATCGCCATGTGTGCGGTCGTGTTCGTATTTATTTTTTCGGCGTTGTCAGTGCGGATGGCGTTCATTGCACTGGGCGAGATTGATCCGCCGGCGCGCCTTGCGGCTGTGCAGCGCGCCGACGCGCCGCGTCCGGAAATTGTAGACCGCAACGGGTCGATCCTTGCGGCGGACTTGCCCATGATTGCTTTGGAGGTCTGGGGACGCGACGTTTGGGACGCTGGCGAAACCGCCGCTGGGCTTGCGCGCATTTTGCCGAATATTGACGCTGTTGCGCTGACGCAGAGGCTCGCGGTTGGGCAATATGTCGAAGTTAGCGCCGATCTGTCCCCCTCTGAGCGTCAGGCGGTGTTTGATCTTGGCCTGCCGGGTGTTCGGTTTGCGTCGCGGACCCGCCGGTTTTATCCGCAGGCTGATCTTGCGGCCCATGTCATTGGACACGAAGAGCCGGGCAGGGGCGGTGTCATGGGATTGGAAAAAGTTGTCAGCGATGGGTTAATCGCTGCGACGAATTCCGGTTTTGTGCGCGCGACGATCGACATCAGGGTGCAGCAAATTCTGGAAGACGAACTCGCCGCAGGAATTGCGAAGTTCGACGCCAAGGCGGCATGGGGCGGCGTTATTGACGTTGAGACTGGCGCTATCATCGCGCTGGCGAGCCTGCCGGATTTCGATCCCAATGCGCCGAGCGCCGCAGAGGCCGATTTTCGCCGCAATCGCGCCGTCTATGATCGTTATGAGTTGGGTTCGGCGTTCAAAGCGTTCACCGCGGCCGCCGCGATCGACGCCGGCGTTGCGAAAGAAACATCAACCTATGATGCGCGTGGAACCTATAAGGTCGCCGATCGGCGCATTTCGGATTTCCATGGCGAGAACCGCGTGTTGAGTTTGTCAGAAGTGGTGCAGCATTCATCCAATATCGGCATTGTTCAAGTGGCCCAGGATCTTGGCGTAGAGGCGCAGAAAAAATATCTGCAAAAACTCGGGATGTTCGATGCGCTGCCGATTTCCCTTGCGGAAAACCGCGCGCCGCAATTGCCGCGCAAATGGGGCCCGGTTGAAAGTGCGACGGTTTCCTACGGTCACGGAATTTCCGTGACCCCACTTCATTTGCTTGTTGCTTACGCCGCCGTCGTCAATGGTGGTGTCTGGCGGGCGCCGGTATTTGCAGAAGGCACGCCGCAGAAAACGACGCAGGTTTTTTCACCGCGCACTAGCGCAATCATGCGGCGCATTTTACGCCGCGTCATTTCAGACGGCACCGCATCTTATGCAGAAGTACCGGGATATTTTCCGATCGGCAAAACGGCGACTGCCGACAAGCCGAATGCGGGCGGTTATAATCGAAATACGCGAATTTCCAGTTTCGTCGGCGCCGTTCCCGGGTTCGCGCCGCGCTATGCTGTGCTGATATCTTATGATGAGCCGAAGCCCGCGGAAGGCACTTACGGTTATGCGACAGCGGGCTGGAACGCCGCGCCGACATTCGCTTCGTTTTTGACCCGCGCGGCGCCGTTGCTCGGATTATCGCCAGCAACAGAATC
This sequence comes from Parvularculaceae bacterium, assembly GCA_021776465.1. GTDB lineage: Bacteria > Pseudomonadota > Alphaproteobacteria > Caulobacterales > Parvularculaceae > Hyphococcus. The sequence goes on along the minus strand of JAJFFU010000112.1, from coordinate 1,593 downwards.
GGAAGCATTAGCGGCGTTCGTTTCAGGCGAAATGGATGGTGTTCGCGAGGCGCGCGCAGATTTAGAGGGAAATGTTCGATGAGACTGTCGGCGTTAGCTGGCGAGGCGTTCGCGGCGGATCCGGAAATTACCGGACTGACGGCGGATAGTCGCGCGGTCGACGCAGGTTTTTTGTTCGCCGCGTTGCCGGGCGAAAAAGCCGACGGCGCGACGTTTATCCCGCAAGCAGAGAAAAAAGGCGCTGCGGCGGTGCTTGCGCTGCCAGGCGCGAAGACGCGTTTGCCGCTCATCGCCGACGAAAATCCACGCGCCCGATTGGCGTCGATGGCGGCGCGGTTTTATCCGCGCCAACCGGAAATTATCGCCGGCATCACCGGTACGAACGGCAAAACGTCAACTGCATTTTTTGCGGCGCAAATCTGGGAAAAGCTCGGACGTAAAAGTGGGTCGCTCGGCACACTGGGCGCGCGGGCTTCCGGATTTGAACGGCGTGCAACCCTGACGACGCCGGAGCCTGTCGCGCTTCACGAAACGCTCGATGCGATGGCGCAAGCGGGCGTTGAGCGTCTCGCCATGGAAGTGTCGAGCCATGCGGTTGCGCAGGCGCGCGCAGATGCGGTCCGGTTTCAGATCGCCGCTTTTACAAACATCACGCAAGACCATCTCGACTACCATCCGACATTCGCTGATTATTTCGCAGCCAAAGCGCGTCTGTTCGATGAATTGCTGCCGAGCGATGGCGTCGCAATTATCAATGCTGGCGGCGAAGGCGCGGCTGAAATTTCGCAAGCGGCGAAGGAGCGGGGCGCAAAAGTCCTGACGACCGGCGCCGAAGGCGATTCCATCTGCCTGTTAAAAGCCGAACCGACGGCGACGGGCATTGAAACATTCATCGCTGCATTCGGCGAAGAGTATCATATTCACTTGCCGCTTATCGGCGCTTTTCAGGCGGAAAATGCATTGCTTGCCGCCGGCATTGTCATCGCTTCCGGGGAGGCCTCATCAGCGGTGATGCCATTACTTGCGGAGTTAACCGGCGCGCCCGGGCGTATGCAGTTCGCGGCGACCGTCAATGACGCTGGCGTCTATGTAGACTATGCCCATACGCCAGACGCTGTCGCGAGCGCACTCAGCGCAATCCGGCCCCATGCCGAAGGGCGTGTTGTCGCGATTGTCGGCGCTGGCGGTGATCGCGATCGCGCCAAACGCCCGCTGATGGGCAAGGCGGCGGCGGATGGCGCTGATATTGTGATCGTTACCGATGATAATCCGCGTACAGAAGACCCGGCGGAAATTCGCGCCGCAATATTGAGCGGTTGCGATGGCGCTGAAGAAGTCGGGGATCGAGCCAGCGCGATTGAGCGCGGGGTCGCGATGCTCCAAAAAGGCGACATATTGCTGATCATGGGGAAGGGGCACGAAACGGGGCAACAGGTGGGCGATAAAAATCTACCGTTCAATGATGTTGAGGCAGCGATTGCAGCCGTAGCGTCGTTGGAGCGGCGGCGAGATTTCGGGAGTTGATGATGGGCGATGAAAACCTCTGGACTGCTTTTGAGGCAGCGGCTGCGACGGGCGGCGCCTTATGTTCGC
>JAJFFU010000111.1 GCA_021776465.1 Parvularculaceae bacterium | reverse complement strand
CGAGCCGCAGCGGCGGTTTCGCTATGTCCGACATTACTGGCTGATCCCGCGGCTGCCCGGTTTAACCGGCGCGGAATGTTTCAAGTGGTCAGGCAATTGATCGGCCGGCCACGCGTCAACTTTAAGCTCGGCCAGCGGAATAATCGGCGCGCCAACATCGACGGCGCCGGCCGAGCGATCCACAAGACAGGCGAGCCCCAGCACATCGCCGCCGGCCTTGCGCACCGCGTCAATCGCCTCGCGCGCCGACAAACCCGTCGAAACGATATCTTCGACAACGAGAACGCGGGCGCCATCGTTCAATCCAAACCCGCGGCGCAGTTGAAATTCGCCGTCCACACGCTCCAGAAACATGAACGGCGCGCCAATATGCCGGGCCGTTTCATACCCATAGATGATCGCGCCCATGGCTGGTGAAACAACAAAATCAATTGGTCCGTCCACGGTGTTTCTGGCTTTGTCGGCCAGCGCACGGCACAGCCGCTCGGTGCGATCGGGATACATCGAGACGATCGATTTATTGAGATAGGTGTCCGAATGAAGACCCGAGGACAGGACGAAATGGCCCTTCTGGAGGGCGCCTGCATCTTCAAATTCGCGTAAGGCTTCAGAGCTCTTCATCTTCTTTCGATCCTGATCGTTCCGCCTTGATGACGCTGGGCGCAGCGCGCACGCCCGCCAACATCTGGCTGAGTTGTTTTGCGTCCTTAACTTCGACGTCCATTAGCATATCGAGGAATTCTCGCGACCGGTTAACGAGGCGCACGGCCGCAACGGAAACGCCGTAGCGGGCAATAATCCCGGCAACCTCCGACAAAACGCCAACGCCATTTTGAACCGTTATGGTGACGCGGGCGAATGCGGAGACGTCCTCTTCCTCATGGTCGCGCCATTTCAGATCCAGCCAGCGCGATTGCGGCGGGTCTTCGGCGGCGAGTGTTTCGCAATAAATTGTATGGACCCGGATTGCGCCATCATCGGCGCGAATACCGACAATGCGCTCACCCGGCAGCGGGGTACAACAAGGCGCCATGGCGACGGAAACGCCCGGCGTCAAACCGGCGATCGCAACGCGCGGTTTAAAGGACTGCAGGCTCGCCGGCCGGATTTCGCCTTCTGTTGTCGCGGACGCGCCGGGATATACGGCCTCGATCAGTTCCGAGACCGGCAAGTCTCCGCGGCCAACGCAAACCATGACATCTTCGACCGATTTCTTGCCGAGCTTCCTCAAACTTGCGCGCACGCCCTTCAACGAGAACTGCAAATGCGCGCCGGTAAAAACGCTCTCGGCAATGGAGCGGCCAAGCGCCAGATGTTCGTCGCGCTGCATTTTCTTGATGCGTCGCCGGATGGCGCTACGCGCGCGGCCGGTGACGGCGATTGATTCCCATTCCGCCGGCACGGGCGCGTTCTCCGAGCGCAGCACGCGGACAACGTCGCCGGTTTCAAGCGGCGTACGCAGCGGTCGTTGAACGCTGTTGATCTTCGCGCCGATGCAGGAATCGCCAACGTCGGTGTGAACCGCATAGGCAAAATCGAGCGCCGTCGATCCCTTCGGCAAGGCAATGACGCGGCTCTTCGGCGTGAAGCAGAAGATCTGGTCCTGAAAGAGTTCCAGCTTGGCATAGCGCAGCGCTTCGTCCGGGTCGTCCCCGGCCTGATACATTTCAACGAGCCGGCGCGGCGTCTCATAAGGATCAAACTGACCGGCCGCGACGATCTCAATGCCCTGTCCGTTCTCGCCCGGATCTTTATATTGCCAATGGGCGGCGACCCCACGCTCGGCCGTTTCGTGCATATCGTGCGTGCGGATTTGAATCTCGATTTTCTGCCGGCGCCCATCGGCCCAGGGCGGCCCGATCACGGCTGTGTGGATCGACCGATAATTGTTCGACTTCGGCGCCGAAATGTAATCGTCAAATTCAGACGGGATCATGCGCCAGGCGCGATGAATAACACCGAGGGCGCGATAGCAATCGGCCTCCTCGTCAACGAGCACGCGAAACGCATAAATGTCGGCAAGCTCGTCAAAGGACACATTTTTATGCGTCATCTTTCGCCAGATCGAATAGGGGCGCTTTTCCCGGCTCGTCACTTGCGCGCGGATGTCCTCGGCGGCAAGGCGCGCGCGCAAGGTGTTTGCGACTTCGACAACGCTCGAAACGGAATGGGTCTGCAGTTCCGACAAACGCCGGCTGATGGTCTCATGGGCATCGGCGCTCAGTTCACGAAAAGAAATATCTTCCAGCTCTTCGCGAAACCGTTGCACACCGATGCGCCCGGCCAGCGGCGCGTAAATTTCCATGGTCTCGAGGGCGATACGCCGGCGTTTTTCCGCTTTGTCGAAATGATGCAGCGTTCGCATATTGTGGAGACGGTCAGCGAGTTTGACGAGCAGAACGCGCACGTCATCCGCCATGGCGACGACGAATTTCCGGAAGTTCTCCGCCTGTTTGCTGGCGCCTTCCGGCAATTCGAATTGAGAGAGTTTGGTGACGCCATCGACAAGGCGCGCAATTTCGGCGCCGAACGCTTTTTCGATATCACCCACCGTATGCTCGGTGTCCTCAACGACATCGTGCAGCAGCGCGGTCACAACCGTCGCCGGATCAGCGCGTAGCTCGGTCAGGATCGCCGCGACCGCCAGCGGATGGGAGAAATAGGGATCGCCGGATTTGCGCACCTGTCCGCCATGGGCCTTCATCGCGAAGACATAGGCGCGGTTCAGGATGTTTTCGTCCGCATCGGGATCGTAGGCGCGCACCCGTTCAACGAGTTCCGTCTGGCGAATAAACCCGACCGGATGCGGCGCGTGCGCCGGCGCCGTTTCCACATCACCAGCATGCATCGCTACATCGTCGCTTTTCGCGATCGGCGACGGCGGCGCGCCGGGTCCAGTCCGGCCGATGATTTTTTGGTCAGCCATGTTGTTTCCGGCCAGCGTTCACCATGGCGCTATTGAACCACGGGCGCGCTTGCGTGAACAGGCGCCCGGGGGCAGACCGGAAGCGTCGAATGAACGGCGCCGTTAACCTTTTGGCAGAGTCTGCGGCGTGGTCATGCCGGCGGCCTGAATGGCTTTCAGGTAATCGTCCTCCGACATCTTGTCGAATTCCGGCGCATCGGCTTTTTCCGGCGCGGCTTCGGCGTCCTCGGCCTCGTCTGTCTCCACGTGTTTCTGGAGCGACTGGACGAGATCTTCGTCGAGCTCATCTGGCTTCAGCATGGCGTCAGCGATCTCGCGCAAGGCGACGACCGGGTTCTTATCGTTGTCGCGTTCCACTTCGAGCGGCGCGCCCGAGGACAAGATCCGCGCACGGTGGGCGGCGAGCAGAACCAGATCGAAACGGTTCGATACTTTATCAACGCAGTCTTCGACGGTCACGCGGGCCATCAGGCGGTCTCCTGGAATATGTGTCGGCGAGCCGGAGGAGATATCCCCTCAGGCGGTCATAGACAAGCGCTGCGCCGCAAAAAAACGCCCGCCAGCCGATCGCCCTATTCAATACGCCGGGCGGTGCGGCCCTCCAGGCCTTTCAGGATCTCCGCCGCAGTCCGGTTTTCGCCGGGTGGACGCCAGTCGGGCGCAATGTCGCAGAGCGGGGCGAGGACAAAATCCCGGGACGAAAGGCGCGGATGGGGCAAATTCGGATGGTCGGATTGGCGGTTCCCGAAGGCGATAAGGTCAAGATCGAGGGTGCGCGGGGCGTTTTTCTGGCCGCGCGTCCGCCCGAACGCCCGTTCGATACCGTGAAGCGCGGCCAGGAGCGGCGCTGGTTCAATCTCCGTACGGATGTGGGCAACGGCATTCACAAAAGCCGGGTCAGATGGGTCGGGCCACGCCGGAGACAAATAAAGCGGCGATTTCGCAATGAGCTCCGTAAACCGACCAATAGCCAAAATGGAATGCAAAACAATCTGTTGCGAATCAACGCCGCAAAAAGGCAGATTGGAGCCTGCTGCAATCAAAATCATGTTTTCAGCAAATGATAAATCTTCAGACGCGCCCATATATTTGGCGCGCATAACGCTTCGGGGCAATGATGAACAAATTTCTTGGGCTGAGAGAGCACGAAAAGACAGCCTTTTTTATCGATGGCGCCAATCTTTATAAAGCGGCGCGCAATCTGGGATTTGATATCGACTATAAAAGCCTCCTCGCAAAGGCGCATGAGTCCTGCGCGCTGATCCGGGCGTCCTATTACACGGCCATGCAGGAAGATCGCGATCAGGACTATTCACCGTTGCGACCACTCGTCGATTGGCTCGATTACAATGGTTATACGATGGTGACCAAGCAGACGCGCGAATTCACTGACAATCAGGGCCGAAAACGCTTCAAAGGCTCAACTGATATCGAATTGGCGACCGATCTCCTGCTGCTGGCGCCGCGCCTCGACCATATTGTCCTGTTCAGCGGAAATGGCGATTTCCGGCGGGCGATCGAGGCCGTTCAGGCGATGGGCGTTCGCGTCAGCGTCTTGTCGACGGTGAAGTCGTCGCCGCCAATGGCGTCTGATGAGTTGCGCCGACAAGCCGATGCATTTCTCGAACTTGCCGATCTTGAAAAGATCATCGGCCGGACCGGCGGGCCGGCGCGGCGAACGCAACCGGAAGAGGATGTTGACGACGAATATGAAGATGATCTCGAGGATGAGTACGAGGAAATTGATTAGGGGCCGACGATGACATCCCCAGGCGCCAAGCTGTCCGCCGCCGAACCGCCAGCAGACTGTCCGCTTTGCCCGCGTCTTATGGATTTCAGACGCGACAACGCCAATAAATTTCCGGATTATTTTAACGCCCCTGCCCCGACTTTCGGCGGCAATGGCGCCAAATTGCTGATCGTCGGTCTTGCGCCCGGATTGCACGGCGCCAACAAAACCGGCCGTCCGTTCACAGGCGACTACGCCGGCGACCTTCTCTACGCGACGATCGGAAAATTCGGATTTTCGAACGATCGCTACGACGCAAGGCCGGATGACGGGTTGTCGCTGAAATCGACCGCCATCACGAACGCGGTGCGTTGCGTGCCGCCGCAGAACAAACCGATTGGCGCGGAAATCAAAATCTGCCGGCAATTTCTGACGGCGCAGATAAACGGAATGCGCCAACTGCGCGCAATTTTATGCCTCGGCCGGATCGCCCATCAATCGACGGTGGCTGCGCTGGAAATAAAACAGAAAGACGCGGCCTTCGGCCATGGGGCGGAATATGCGGTTCCCGGCCGCAATTTTACCCTGTTCGACAGCTATCATTGCTCACGCTACAACACGAATACGCGGCGGTTGACCGAATCGATGTTCGAATCGGTGTTCGTTGCGATACGGGCCCATATCGACGCCAATGCGTGACGCAGGGCACGGGTGCGCGTAAGTGACAGCGTAAAGAGAGCTGACGCATGACGAGGAAAACGTGACGCGAAACTGGGGCTTGCCGGCACGGGACGCGCAGCGCGCTTTGCAGAACGCAAAGACCGCAAAGCCATTGATGACGCTTTTTGTGTCTGGCGTATTCGGCGTCATCGGCGCCGCTGTCGCCGCCATGAGTTTCGCCGAAGCGCGCGATGTGATTGCCGACCTCTTTCACGGCGGCAGCCTGGTCGCGGCGATTGTCGCGGCAGGCTTTGGCTGCTGGATTTATATCTGGCTGGCGCGGCCTCGTTTTGCAGCGCAGTTTTCAGGAAACAGCGATGGCTTTTCCAGCTTGTTGCGGTTTTACGCGCGCGCCGCCCTTGCCTTGTCTGTCTTGCTGGCGGCAGGCGTTATTTCTATCGGGTTCGCACCGGCGGTCATCACCGTACTGATTTTGTGCGCGTCCGGCGGCGCCGGCGCCGCGGCCGCCTTCCAGACCGTGCTCGCCTTTGTTCCCTATTACGAAAAATAGTCGCGCACCGACGAGACCGTTACAGCCACCGTCGCACGCGTTCTTTGAATTCACGGTAGTCGACACCGAATTTGCGTTCGAGATACGCCTCTTCATGCGGGATCACGAAAAAATTCACGATCGCGCCAGATATGACGGCCGTTAAGATGATCCACAAATTTTCCGTCGCGACGCCAAAACCGGCGCCGATCAACACCATCGACAGATACATCGGGTTACGCGAATACCGATAGACGCCGCCGGTGAGAAGCGCTTTTGACGGCGTAGACGGCCGCGTTGTTTCGCCGGTTTCTGCGAATGCGGAAACGGCGGAACCCATGAGCATGAAGGCCGCAATCAGAATGATCGCGCCACCCCCTTCGGCGACAAGATCCGGCAACGGCAAACGCCCGCCAACGAAGGCGCGAAAAATGAACCCGATAATCAACGCGGAAAAAAATAACGTCGGCGGGTGAATGGCGACGTCGGGTTTATCTTCAATGCCTTCACTCATGGCGTCATCCTCGATTGCGCAGCAATCTTTGCTGCTGGCGTTTCCAGTCACGATCCTTCGACGTATCGCGTTTGTCGGGCGCTTTCTTCCCTTCGCCAATACCAAGCTCAAGTTTGGCGATGCCTCGGTCGTTAAAATACATCCGCAAGGGCACAAGCGTGAAGCCTTTGCGTTCCACCGCTTGAGCAAGGCGCGCAATTTCGCGCCGATGCAGCAGCATTTTTCGTTTGCGTTTGGGTTCGTGGTTTTGGCGATTGCCGCCGGAATATTCCGGAATATTGGCGTTGATCAGCCAGATCGCCCCATCTTCCGGCGATGCGTAACTTTCGGCGATATTGATCTTGCCTTCTCGAAGGGCTTTGACCTCCGTGCCGGTCAACATCAGCCCTGTCTCGATGACATCGGTGATTTTGTAATCGAAGCGGGCACGGCGGTTTTCGGCCACCACTTTCTTGTTGTCGTCGTTTTTGGGAGCCATCAGCCGATGAGATCCAACCCTTTGAGCGCCGCACGGACATTTGCTTTGGCCGCATCTGACGCTGGAACCATGGGCAAACGCACTTCCGTTGTGCACAGACCGAGAAGCGACAATGCATATTTTGTCGGCCCCGGCGACGCGTCGGAGAAAAGCGCGTGGTGTAACGGCGCCAATCTGTCCTGAAAGTCGAGCGCCGTTTTATAGTCGCCCTTTAACGTTGCTTCCTGCATCGCAGCGCACAAAGCAGGCGCGACATTAGACGCAACGGAAATACAACCGACCCCGCCCATGGCGTTATAGCCGACCGCCGTCATGTCTTCGCCGGAAAGCTGGATGAAACCGTCCGCGCAATGGCGACGCTGGAGCGCAACGCGGGCGAGATCGCCGGTCGCGTCCTTGACGCCAACAATGCGCGGTAGCGCCGACAACTCGGCCAGCGTTTCAATCGAAATGTTCACGGCGGTTCGCGCGGGAATATTGTAAATAATGATCGGCGCGTCTGTCGCATCATGCAGTGCGCCGTAATGGGCAATGACGCCCGCCTGGTTCGGGCGATTGTAATACCCCGTCACTGCAAGCAAGGCGTCGGCGCCAAGCTCCAGCGCCCGGCGCGCGATGGAAATCGCATAGGCCGTATCATTGGCGCCGGCGCCGGCAATCACGGGAACCCGCCCGGCCGTCACCTCGATACAGAGCCGAATCACCTGCTCGTGCTCTTCATCGGTCAGCGTCGCTGATTCGCCTGTCGTGCCGACCGGCACCAGCCCGTGCGTGCCGGCTTCGATCTGGCGCTCAACGAGGGCGCAAAACGCGGCCTCATCGACTTTGCCATCCCGAAACGGCGTCACCAGTGCGGTAATTGACCCTTTAAATTCTGTCATGGCCTCGTTTTTCCGAATTTTAACCGTTCGATAGACGCCTCGACCGTCTTCATCAAGCGTTCGCCTGTTCTGCTACGCGCCGGTTTAGGCTAAACTAAGGTGAACTGGCGCATGAAATTTACTTCTGGATGCTTCGCCGGGGTGTCTCAACGTAGACTGGCGGAGTCGTGTGTATGGCTAGGTTTTGGGGGAAACGAGTGGGCGCCGGCGTTATTGCCGCGATCCTCGCCTTGCATGGAGGGGCCATCGCGGCAGTTTCCTCGCCGCGGATAAAGCCGCCCGCGCCGGGACCAGAGTATCTGACAAGACTGGACCACGTCCGCCTGCTGACCGTTCATGGCGCGCTTGAGAAAAAACAGTTCTCCCTCGCCCGGGCGGAAGCGACATTCATCACCGACCCGACCGCCAAGAGCCTCGGTCAGTGGCTCTACCTGATGGCGAAGGACAGAGACGTCGACATCAATGAGGCCGGCGCTTTCCTTGATGCGCATCCCGACTGGCCGGCGACCGATCGCATTCAGGCCTTTGTCGAAGGCCGGATGAGTGACACCACATCAACGGCGACGATTATTGAATTTTTCAATGCGCGGACGCCGCAAACGGGCGACGGAAAAATACACCTCGCGCGCGCGTTACTCTCAAAAGGACAAAGCGACGCGGCGACAGCGCTGATCCGAGACGCGTGGATCAACCATAATTTCACGGTATCGGAAGAGCGGCGCATCCTCAGCGCCTATAAATCACGCTTGACCGCAGACGATCATGCGGCGCGCGTCGACCGGCTCCTTTGGTCCATTCAGGTGACCAATGCCCGGCGCACATTTCCGCACCTCGCCAGCACCGATCGTCGCATGGCCGAAGCCCGCGCCGCCTTGCTGATGCGCGCATCAACCGCGCCGCGACTGTATCGAAACCTTCCGAAAGCCGAGCAACGCGACGCCGGGGTACTCCACGCCGCTGTGCGTTATTATCGGCGCACGAACCAGCAGGACCATGCGATTTCCCTCACCGCCAAGGCGCCCGATACGACAGACGCCCTGCGCGATACAGATCGTTGGTGGACAGAGCGACGCATTCTGGCGCAATGGGCGCTAAAGGAAGGCCGCTTTTCTGACGCCTATGCGCTCGCCGCTCAGCATGGCGGCGCAGCCGGAACCAAGTTTTCCGATGCGGAATTTTTCGCGGGCTGGATCGCGCTGCGGTTTTTAAACGAACCAGCGCGCGCGACCACGCATTTCGAAGCGATGACAGGCGCGGTTGCAACGCCGATATCACTATCGCGCGGACATTACTGGCTTGGCCGTGCAGCCGCCGCAGCAAATGACGACCTTGCGGCGCGCGAATATTTCAAATCCGCGGCGGAGTATCATTACTCCTATTATGGACAGCTCGCCGCTGAAGCGCTGGGCGGAGACGCCGCGGCCAAGGTGTTTGACGCGCCGCCGCCAATTCGCCCCGGCGATACGGCCCTGTTCAATTCGCGCCCGGCGGTTGCGGCCTTGCGCATGTTGTCGGACCTCAATCTCGATTATGAGTTTATGGTCTTCGCCTATCATATTGACGATGAACTTGAGCGCCCGGGCGAGTATCTCGAACTCGCCAAAATTACAAATGGCGAAGGCGCACCGCATTTGACCGTCCGCGCCGGCAAGGTGGCGACACAGCGCGGCGCCTTTACGCCGCAGGTCGCTTATCCGACCGTATTTGTTCCCGACGAAGCGCGCGCTTTTGTGGCGCCTGAAATTATTCTTGGTCTGTCCCGTCAGGAAAGCGAATTTAACCCGCGCGCCTTTTCCAGCGCCGGCGCCCGCGGCGTCATGCAGCTCATTCCGACGACAGCGCAACTTACCGCGCGCAAAGAAGGCCTGCCCTATCGCCGCTCGGCGCTGCTTGACGATCCGGTTTACAACATGACGCTTGGCTCGGCGCATCTTTCGCATCTGCTTGACCGTTTTGACGGCTCACTGGTGATGACGTTCGCCGCTTATAATGCGGGCGCGCAACGGGCCGATCAGTGGGCTGACGAATTTGGCGATCCGCGCACCAGCGATGTCGATCCGGTCGACTGGGTCGAGCTTATTCCTTTTTCAGAAACGCGAAACTACGTTCAACGCGTCCTTGAGAATGTGCAGGTCTATCGCGGCCAATTGAACGATGCGCCAATCCCGGGCCAGCTCAGCGCCGACATTGAGCGGGGCGGCCCGCGCGGCCGCATTGCCGCGACCGCTGCGCCGTCAGCGCGCCTGGCCGCACTGGCGCAATCGCGCGGCGGCGTCAGCGGCATCGCTGATCTCCCGTCGCAAACAGCGCTCCACGCAGCCGCCTTCCGAGACGAACGCGTTGCCTCCATGACGCCCGCGGCGCCGGTCAGCGCAGCCGATATCAGTACGCAAACGGCCGGCGAGCCGACCGACAGAACCCGACCGAGGCGGAATTCGCGTCGCCGCGGCGCGCCGAAAATTTTGCCCGAAGCGGCGCCAGCGAATGATGACGCCGACGTCGATGCGCCCGCGCCAATCGCCTTGACGATCGGTGAAACAGCCGCGGCGAAAACCGATAACATTGTCACGCCACCGTCGCCGTCTATTACGACGCCGTCTTCACCGCCCCCCTCTACCCAGCCAATTACATCAAGCGACGAAGCGATGACGCCGCTGGACTCTCAGGCCATCGTCAATGACGCAATGCCAGACGCCATCGGCGAACTCGTCGCGTCCGTCACCATGGAAAGCCCGACGATCACCAAATCAACACAAAGCCTTACCGGGCCGGATCAATCCAGGAATGAGTTCGCTGAACGCATCGTGGAAAAAGCGGCGACACGCCTGCAGATCGAAGATGAAGGCGACGCCCTCGCCGCGGCCATCGTGCGCGGGCTCGAGCAGCTGGAGGCCGAAGACGATGCGCCGGCGACAGCGCCCGCCTGCGGGGATATCCCGGCGGCGGACACCGACGACGACACCGCCGCCTCGCTCAACGCATTGATGACGGCCCAACTCCGAGGTGATGACGCCTGCACCGAATAGGCCGCGGCGAATTCCCGCGACCGAAATCCTTGCCATCATTCTGATTTGCAGGCATGACCGGCGGCGGAGACGTGGCCGAGTGGTCGAAGGCGCTCCCCTGCTAAGGGAGTATACCCCAAAAGGGTATCGAGGGTTCGAATCCCTTCGTCTCCGCCAGCGCCTTTTCTTGTATTATTGTCTTTGCACACTTCTTTCGCCCGCTAATACTGGCGCACGAAGGGGCGACGCGATGCTGGGTCATCGCAAGCAATCAAGGCAAGTTTCGATCGTTGAGCGTGCGAGGAATGGCGCGTAAAGGAACTGGTGTTCGCATCGCCGCGCCGTGACAGCTGACCAGCAAAGTACAATTTCTATGGACGACAACTTTTCCAAGCAAACCGCGAAAGCCGGTACGTGGATGTATGTCGCCATTTTTTTTGCAAAATTTGTCGATTTCTTTTTGTTGCTGGTTTTTGCGCGCATGCTCTCTCCGCAGGACTTTGCGGTGATGGCGCTTGGCATGGTGTTTGTTCAACTCACTGAAGCTGTCCTGGAATTACCAATTGCGCAGGCGCTAATCCGCGTCCCCAAACTTGAACGAGCGATGTTTGATACGGCGTTCACGCTGTCGTTCTTGCGCGCGGTGTTTATCAGCGGGTTGCTGGTGTTACTGGCGCCGGTCTCGGCCAGCGTTCTGAACGACGATCGGATGACGTTGCTCGTGATGATACTGGCGATTGGGCCGGCGATGAGAGGGCTGGTGAGCCCGAAACTCGAAATATATGCGCGCAAACTGGATTTTCGCCGCCACGCCGTCGTGGAAATTTCGGGAAAACTGGCGGCGCTTGTTATTGCTTTGTCTGTCGCCGTTTATACCAGAAGCTATTGGGCTTTGGCGGTTGCCTCCATCACGACGCCGATTGTCATGGCGATCGTATCTTATTTTCAGGCGCCGTATCGACCGCGATTTTCACTACGCGAGTGGCGCCATTTCGCAGATATGATCGGTTGGAATACGGCATCGCAGATTTTCACAGCAACAAGCTGGCAAATCGATATTGTGTTCCTCAGCCGATTTGTCACCCCAGACGTGTTGGGCAAATTCAACATCGCGCAACGGCTCGCTGCTACACCCATGCAAATTATTTCAATTCCAATCGGGCGCCCGTTCCTCGCAGCGTTTTCCGCCCTTCGAGAAAAAGGCGCATTGCACGGCGGGTATCGTAAAGCGTCCAGCGGCATTTTCATGATCACGGCGCCAATTATGGCCTTGCTCGCGATAATGTCGGAACCGTTGATCGCTATTCTCTTCAGCGAAGAATGGCATGGCGCCGCCGGATATCTTTCGCCGCTTGCCTTGATCGTTTTGCTTATTGTTTTTTGCGACCCGATGCGCGCCCTCGCGATGTCTCTCAACAAAACCCGGCTGATCGCAGCCAACTCCGCTCTTGAAGTCGCAATTAAAGTGCCGCTTCTTTATTTCAGCATCAAACATTACGGTGTATACGGTGTTATTCTTGCGCAGGCGATCAGTCGTGTTTTTTCCGTCGGACTTTGCATGTTTATTGTCAAACACCTGATCCAGTTTGATTTTAAAGATCAGATAAAAGCTATATACAGGCCTTTAGTTGGCTTGGCCGCGCTGACTTTTGTGGCCTTTGCCGGCCGTTCATTTATATCCTACGGCGACATGGTATCCCTCGTCATCACAACAGGAACAATTGCGGCGCTTGGTCTTGGCGCTTATATCGTGAGTGTCTGGGTGACTTGGCGCTCAGCCGGCCGACCGGATGGATTGGAAAAGATGGCGCAGGACTTCGCTTTGGCGCTCGCCGCGCGAGTAAGGAATAAAACGTTGCGTCGATGACACAGTACCACTCAAATTCGCTCTTTTTTTGAAGTTTATCCTGCTCAGGACTGTGCAAGTCAGAAAGTCAAAGCAATGAGTATTTTTCTGATTTTCGTGCCGAGACAGACGAGATTTTAAAGGACTGGCGGCGTAGCGGCAGCCTTCTTATCACGTTTTGATTTTCGGTCTGTTGCAGGGGTAAGACGCTTGCGACAAAGCTTTTTTGTTTTTTTGATGCTTGAGGGGAGAATAATAAACGATGCTGAACCATGTAAAACGCGCACTGGTCATTGAGCCGCACCCGGACGATCTGGTCATTGGGTGTGGGGGTATTACGCAAAAGCTCATCGCGCAGGGCGCCGACGTACATTGCTTGCTGATGTCTCACGTGCCGCCGAACTATCGAAAAATTTACGACGACTCGGGAAAATACTCCGAATATGACGGCAACTCCCGTATGCTTGAAGCGGATAAAGCCGCGGGTATTCTTGGTTTGAGCGAAAGGTCCATCGCGTTTGGCCACGAATGGCACCACAAGCTGGACGCCATGCCATTGAGCGACCTGGTCAGCGCCATGGAAGCGTGCGTTCGTGAACAAGAGCCCGACTTGGTCTTGGTGCCGGAGCGCTCATTCAACCAGGACCACATTGCCGTCTATGAAGCCTTCAAGGTCGTGATGCGGCCGCATTTTTTCAGAGGCACGGTCCTGGCTTACGAGACAACGATGGAACGCGAGTTTGAACCGAACGTCCTTGTTCCGCTGACTGACGCGCAAATGGCGACCAAGCTGGAGGCCTGCAAAGCCTATAAGAGCCAGCTCGGAACGCCGAACCATCTTTTCAGCCTTGAGACAATGGAGCTGGCGATGCGGTACCGCGGTCGTTTACTCTATACAGATGGCGCTGAAGCTTTCAGACTGGTCCGCGGCGCATACCTGTAAATCAAAACAATACCAGTTTGATCCGCGCCGCGCGAATTTACTGCGTTCAATATTGAACGGCGGCCGATCGTTTCCTGATCGCGCCGACAATCCGCGAGACGCTGTAAGTTTAGCTATTTGAAAGTTAAGCCCGCGCGTGATCGCGGCCCAGGCAAAGGACGATGTGAGCTACGATGGAACGAGTGGAATACCTGCTTATTGGCGGCGGCATAACGAATTTGGCCTTCGCCGAACGCGTCAAGAGTGATGATTTGCTGATCTGTGAAGCGCTCGACGACGTCGGCGGATATTGCCAGACCATCAAGCAGGACGGGTTTGTCTGGGACTATTCAGGGCATTTTTTCCATTTCCGCCACAAGGAAATCGAAGACATGCTGGTGGAGTTCATCGGGCGCGACAATGTTCGCACTGTCGCCAAAGATTCGCGCATTCGTTATGCGGACAATTGGATTGACTTCCCGTTTCAGAAAAATATCCATCAATTGCCACACGAAGAATTTCTGGATTGCCTGGTCGGCCTGTACGAGATCGACGACAAAGCGCCAGCCGATAACTTCAAGCAGATGCTGTATCAGAAGTTTGGCAAGGGCATCAGCGATCGATTTCTGGTGCCATACAATGAAAAACTATACGCAACGGATCTTTCATCGCTGGATGTCGACGCGATGGGCCGCTTCTTTCCATATGCTGACGTCAAAGAAATCGTCCTGAATTTTCGGCGCGCCGATAACGCCAGTTACAATGCCACGTTTACCTATCCGCGCGGCGGAGCGATCGAATATGTGCGTGCACTCCAACGCTTCACGCCCAGTAACCGAATCGCGCTGAACGAGACCGTTCTTGAAATCGATCTGTCGAAGAAGATTGCGCGCACCAATAAGCGCGAGATTCAGTTCGACTTCGCCATAAGCACAATTCCATTCCATTCGCTTCTGGGGATAACAGGGCTTGAATACGACCGCTCAGTTTACAGCTGGAACAAGGTTTTGGTGTTCAATTTGGGTTTTGACAAAAAGGGCCCCGAGCATGTTCACTGGGTTTACTTTCCAGAACGGGACGTTTCTTTTTATCGTATCGGATTTTACGACAATATATTCGGCGCTGACCGGATGAGCATGTATGTCGAACTCGGTTATCCGGCTGACAAGGTGATCACGGACGATGACATCGACCGCGCCCGTGCGCAGGTGCTTGAAGATTTGAAGCGGCAGGGCATCGTGACGGATCAGAAACTTGTCTCTCATCACCACATCGTGCTCGACCCGGCCTATGTTCACATTACGCAGGAATCGATCGGTGATGTGGCCCGCAAGAAGGATATTTTGGCGAGCCACGGCGTCTATTCAATCGGCCGCTACGGCTCCTGGACGTATTGCTCCATTGAGGACAACATTGTCGAGGCGCAAGCAACAGCCGATCAGTTGAACAACGCGCCGGGCGCTTGACCATGACAAAAGAAATGAAGCGCGCGCGAATGCTGGCCGTTGTCCGCTGCGGCGATCGCAGTCTGCACACGACATGGTGCGACGGCGATTTCGATCTGGGCGTCAGCTATTACGGCGACGACGCGGATCGGACATTTGACGAAGCGAAATACCTGCACCGTTACAAAGGCGGCAAATGGGACGGCATTTTTGACTTTTTTCAACGCTTCCCGGAAGCAAAAGAAAACTATGACTTTTTCTGGTTTCCCGACGACGATATCAGTGCGAGCCGCGCAGACGTCGAACGTCTACTTGTAATCGGGCGAGAGTTTAACCTCGACCTGTTTCAACCGGCGCTCGATAAGGATTCCTACTATTCTCACCTGATTACGCTTCAGCATCCCTCGTTTCGGATACGCTACGCAAATTTTATAGAAATCATGGCGCCAATGATCAGCGAGCG
>JAJFFU010000012.1 GCA_021776465.1 Parvularculaceae bacterium | reverse complement strand
TGCTGGCGCCGGCCGACGCCGGTCTCGACGTCGCCGAATATGCGGCGAACACGGTGAAAAAATCAGTCGTCGGAAAAGGCCATGCGGACAAGGCGCAGGTCTCGGCGATGGTGAAAGTCCTCCTGCCAAAATGCGAGGCGCCGGCCGCCGACGAAGCGGACGCCCTCGCAGTTGCAATTTGCCACGCCCATCACGCCGGCATGCGACGGCTGGAGAAAGCCTCATGATCGCAAGCTTAAAAGGGACAGTCGCCGCCATCGGCGCTGAAACACTGATCATCGACGTGAACGGCGTTGGCTACGAGACTTATGCGAGCCCGCGCACCTTGCAGCGTTTTGCCGTGGGCGAAGCGGCGTCCGTCGCCATCGAAACCATCGTGCGCGAAGACATGATCCGGCTTTACGGGTTTGAAAACGAATCGGAACGTCAGGCGTTTCGGTTGCTTCAATCGGTGCAGGGTGTCGGCGCAAAGCATTCGCTGGCAATCCTGCAAGTGCTGCCGCCTTCGGATTTGTTCGATGCGATATCAGCCGAAGATGTGACGGCGATCTCCCGCGCCCATGGCGTCGGCAAAAAGATCGCCCAGCGCATCGCCACGGAACTGCAGTCGAAAGTTGGCGCCATCGCCATGGCCGGCGTCGAACTTACGGTCGCGGCGCGCGGAAACGCGAAACAATCGTCGGACCCGGCGATTGCGACCCGCGCAGATGCGGTCTCAGCCCTGTCGGGCCTCGGATATGACGGCGTTGAAGCGCGTCGGGCTGTGTCGCTAGCCGCTGAGCAAATGGATGCGCCGGGCGTTGAGGAGTTGATCAAGGCTGCGCTGAAGCAACTGGCGGCGGCGTGATTAGAATGGATGTAAACGATATTTTCGCCGTCATCCCGTGCGCGCCGCAGCGATTTATCGCTGCTGCGCAGACACGGGATCCAATGCTCAAGATCCCGGATCAGCAAAGCAGCATTTCATGCTGCATTGCATCCGGGATGACGGTTTTTGAAGGGGCGCGAGCGTAACCATGGCTGAACCCGCCTACGATAACGACCGCATGATCGACGGCGTCCGCAAACCGGAAGACGCTGACGCAGCATTGCGGCCGAAGCGCCTTGACGACTTTGTCGGACAGCGCCTCGCGAAGGATAATCTGCGCGTTTTTGTCGAGGCGGCGCGCCATCGCGAAGAAGCGCTCGATCACGTGCTCTTTCACGGGCCGCCGGGGCTTGGCAAGACGACGCTGGCGCAGATTGTCGCCAATGAACTGGGCGTCAATTTCCGATCGACGTCCGGGCCGGTGATCACCAAGCCGGGTGATCTAGCGGCGTTGCTGACGAACCTCGAAGCGAACGATGTTCTCTTTATCGACGAGATCCACCGCCTGACGCCCGTAGTTGAAGAAGTTCTCTATCCGGCGATGGAAGATTACTGCCTCGACATCATGATCGGCGAAGGCCCCTCGGCGCGCTCTGTAAAGATCGACCTGCCGCGCTTCACATTGATTGGCGCGACGACGCGATCGGGGCTGCTGGCAAAACCCTTGCTCGATAGGTTCGGCATTCCGGTTCGGCTCGATTTTTATTCTCCGGGAGACCTCTGCCACATCGTGGCGCGCGGCGCCCAGAAACTCTCTGCCGAAATGTCCGATGACGGCGCTATGGAAATCGCACGGCGCTCGCGCGGCACGCCCCGCGTCGCCGGCCGGCTCCTGCGCCGGGTGCGCGACGTGGCGACGGTTGAAGGCTCCGGCAGGATCGACGCTGGCGTCGCCGACAAGGCGTTGAAACGTTTGGAGATCGATGCGCTCGGTCTCGATCCGCTCGACCGGCGCTATCTTCGTCTGATTGCGGAACATTTTGCAGGCGGTCCGGTCGGCGTTGAAACCCTCGCCGCATCACTCGCGGAAGCCCGCGACGCTGTCGAAGATGTCGTCGAGCCCTTCCTGCTCCAATGCGGCCTTATCCAGCGCACGCCCCGCGGACGCGTCCTGTCGGCTACCGCCTGGACACATCTGGGCCTGACTGCGCCGAAGGGCGCAGGCCCTGCACTTCCCGATTAAGCTACGCTCAGGCCAATTCAACGATTGTCGAACAGCAAGCATGCCGCGCGTCTATGGCTTATCGCAATGATGCGTAGTGGATGCAGGAGGGTGTCATGAAACTACTGAACACGCTGATTTTGATCAGCTGCCTAATATCTGGCGGCGTCGCAATAGCCGGCGACAAGGTCGAGGTGAAGTCGTTAGAAGAAGGCGGTGTTTCTCCGCTCGCGCGCATAGAAGCGCTTTCGTGGCTAAGCGGGTACTGGGAAGGCGAAGGCCTAGAAGGCTACGCCGTCGAAGTCATTGCGCCGCCGGCCGGCGGGCAAATGATGGGTGCATTCTATCACAGGAAAAAAGACGGCCCGTTGAATTTTTATGAGTTCTATACATTCGCAGAAATTGGCGACACGCTGGTTTTGCGTATCAAGCATTTCTCACCGGATCTAATCGGTTGGGAAGAGAAAGGCGACTTCGTTGAGTTCCCGCTTGTCGCCGTTGAAGAAAACGCCGTTTATTTTGACGGTCTGACATTTGCGTTGACCGGTGATGATGCAATGCAATCTGCAGTCGATATCAGCGAGCAGGGGATTGCCTATTTTCATTACCAACGCGGCGCGTTGGAATAGGCTGCGTGCGGCTGGCGCATCAGTCTTGTTAACCATAAGCCCCTTGCCAACTTTCGAAATGCGCTTCACACTCTCATTCGTGTTCAACGAATTGTGAGGAGGTGATCTGATGTCGAGTGATTTCTTGGGGCCGAAAGGTTCATGTGGGAAGATGATCGTGTCGGAGCAGCCTTCGGTGCGCCGCTAACCACATCGTTTTGAGCCTTTCGGCCAAAGAGACTCACGAGGGCCGCGCAAATGTGCGCGGCCCTTTTGTTTTGCGCAAAACGCGGGCAATTTTACGGCGATGACGAAATTCACCCATCCGATCCGCATCTATTATGAAGACACGGACTTCTCCGGTGTCGTCTATCATGCGGCGTATCTGAAATTTTTTGAGCGCGGGCGAACCGAGGCGCTGCGTTCTTCAGGCGTGCATCATACCGAACTTTTGCAGCGGGATGAGCCGCTTGCCTTTGTCGTGCGCAAAATGACAACTGAATGGATTGCGCCGGCGAAGATTGACGACGTGCTGGAGGTCCGGACCGGGTTCACCGGCGCCAAAGGTGCGCGCATGTTTCTTGCGCAGGAAATCTGGCGAGAAGAAACGTTGATCGCCCGCGCCGATGTTGAGGCGGCGTGCATGTCCCTTTCCGGTAAGCCGCGTCGCCTGCCGGTTGACGTCGCCGCCAAGATTTCGCCGACCTAAGAGCGAATAAACGGCGTTGGTGTCGGCTATTAATTGAGGCATAACCCACTCTCCGTTTTTCGCGGCGAAAGCCGGGATCCAAGGCTCCATCGTTTAGTAGGGTCCCTGGGCCCCGGTTTTCGCCGGGGAGAGCGGTTTGCGAGTTTCTCTTCAAGAATTTCTGCGGAGCGCTTCCATGCGAGCAAAATCACGCGCTTCGCTTTGTTAACGAATCTTCCCGTAAATTGCGCTGATGATAATGTTGCAAATCAAGAAACTCGATTTCATCGACCTCGGTTTTGCGAATTATTCGCTTACGGACTACGCACGCTTCGCCGCGTTGGTGTTCGGCCCGCCTGCCTTGGTGCTGGCGTTTGTATTTTTGCAGCCTTGGGCCGAGCCAGCCGTGTTCCTTCTTGATCCGATGGCGATCGCCCAGGACCCGGCGCGCTGCTGTGCGTTTTATTCCGGCGCGGTTTCAAATATCGGGATCGTGCTGTGGACATCCGCGGCGGCAAACGCGTTTTTTGCCGCCTTCACCGGCCCGGCGGCGCCAAACCGCACATTTTTGATCGCAACCGGAACTTTCTCCTTCGTCCTGATGATCGACGACCTCTTTATGCTCCATGAAGAAGCGCTCCCGTCGCTGGGTGTTCCCGAACTTTTTGTCATGGGCGCCTATCTCGCCGCCGCTGCTGCTTACGGCCTGATATTTTTCAAAAAGATACTCTCCGGCCGTGCGGCGCTGGCGTTATTGGCCGCTGGCCTTATGGCGGCGAGCATCACCGAAGATCAGACGAAGATCCTCTGGCCGATCCATGATTTGGTCGAAGACGGCGCCAAATTCACCGGTATTTATTGCTGGTTTCTGTTCGTTGTCTTGCGCAGCCGGCATACACTTTTCGCGAGCAATGCCGGCAATCGCACCACCTGATTGCGGCGCGCGCGCCGTAAACCATTCATTAACCGCCATTAAACTTCGGAAATCGATGCGGCCGGGCCTTGCGTGAGCCCTTGATCCGCCGCATTTGCGCGGCAGAACGGCGAAAAGAGGGATACTCTAACGCCCGCAACAATGTTAACCATAAATGGTTATCGGCGCGGAGCTTCTGCGCCGTGTGCACTCTATTGCGCCGATCGAACGGCGCGCGAACAACGTAAGTCAGTCAGGCGCCCTGAAAAACGGGCTTAAGTCAGGGGATTAGACAAACCATGGAAACAGAACTCGCAGCCGTTGCCGCGGGGGGCGATTTCAGCCTCTGGAGCCTGTTTTTGCGCGCCGATCCGGTCGTGAAGACGGTGATGGGAATTCTCGTTATCTCGTCGATCTGGTCGTGGGCCGTGATCATCGACAAATCGATGACCTTCGGGCGCATGAAACGGAAATCGAAAAAATTTGAAGATCAATTCTGGTCCGGCAAGCCGCTGGAAGAATTGTATCGCCGCACCAATGACAAGGCCGACCATCCGATGGCGAAGGTGTTCACCGCCGCCATGGAAGAATGGAACCGCTCCAAGGACGCCGGCCGCTCCGAGCAACTCGCAATCGGCGCGAAGTCACGCATCGACAAAGTGCTCGACCTGACGGTTACGCGCGAACTTGAAAAAGCAGAATCTTCTCTGGGTGTGCTCGCGACTGTGGGATCGGCGGCGCCGTTTGTCGGTCTTCTGGGCACGGTCTGGGGCATCATGAATGCATTCCAGGCGATCGCGGTGACCAAGGACACGAACCTTGCTGTCGTTGCGCCGGGTATTGCCGAAGCACTGTTTGCAACGGCGCTCGGGCTCCTCGCAGCCATCCCGGCCGTTGTCGGCTACAACCGATATTCTTCTGCGCTCAATTCTTTCTCGGTGCGCCTGCAAGGTTTCGCAGACGAGTTTTCATCGATCCTGTCGCGGCAGCTCGATGAAAGGATGAAATAATGGGCGCCAATCTCAATCCGGGCGGCGGCCGTCATCGCCCGGGCCGCACAAAGCATATGGCGGAGATCAACGTGACGCCGTTCGTCGACGTCATGCTGGTGCTGTTGATTGTGTTCATGGTCGCCGCGCCGCTGCTCGTGGTCGGGGTCAATGTGGACCTGCCGGAAACCGCCGCCAGTCCGATTACGGATCAGGGCGAACCGCTGACGGTCACTGTTTCGGCAGACGGCGTCATCTATGTGCAAGATACGGTCATTGAATATGAAAATCTCGTGCCGCATCTCGAAGCGATTGCGACTGCCGGCTACGATCAGCGCATTTTCATTCGCGGCGATCAGAACCGGGCCTATGGCGATGTCGCGCGGGTGATGGGCCGCATCAATTCGGCCGGCTTCACCCGGATTGGCCTCGTTATGGAAAACGAACCGCAGTGATGGCGGGCTGGTAACCGGCAGAGGGGTTGTGACGTTTCCATGCGTTTTGGCGTACTTGTATCCATCATGTTTCACGGCGCTATTGTCGGCGTTGCGTTTCTGTCGTTGCCGACGGGATGGCGCCCTGACGTCGAAGCCGAACCATATATTCCAATTGACCTGATCGAAGAGGCTGAGCTTGATTTGATGACAAGCGTGCCGGCCGCGGCGCCGGAGCCTGTCGAAGAGGCTGAACCGGAACCGGCGCCCGCTGAACCGGAACCTGAGCCCGAGCCGGAACCGCCGGCGGCAGTGGAAGAGCCGGAACCCGAACCTGCACCGGCGCCAGAACCCGAGCCGGAGCCTTTGCCCGTTGAGCCGGAGCCTGAACCAGAGCCAGAGCCGCCGGCGCCCAAACCGCAACCGAAGCCTGAGCCAAAAAAAGACGAGCTTGATCTCGCAGCCCTGTCGCAACTGATCGACAAGGAAAAAGAAAAAGAGGTGCAGACGAGCCAAACGCCCGCGAATGCGACGACACAGGCCGATCAAGCCCGCGCGGCAGTCGGGCCGGGCGACAGGCTTACTGCATCGGACGAAGCGAAAATGCGCGCGGCTGTTGGGCGATGCTGGAACGCCAGCGCGATCATCGGCGCACCGGATCCGGAAAACCTCATCGTCATTCTCGACGTCGATCTCAATCGTGACGGATCGTTAAGGGGCGCCCCGAGGGTGGCGAATGCATTGCAAATCAATCTATCGGGGAACCGGTTCTGGAAAGTTGCCGAGCAGACGGCAGTGCGCGCGGTTGTTTCCTGCGCGCCCTACGATTTCCTTCCGGCGGATCGTTATGACACGTGGAAGGAATTCCAGTTTAATTTCGACCCGAGCCAAATGGTCGGAAGATAGTCAAAATTTCGCCGAAAACCTTGTGCAAGGAACGGTGGGCCGAAAGAGAGTTGATTGAATGAACCGTATTATCACAGCGCTGATCGCCGGATTCGCCGTCGTTTTGTCGAATGCCGCAGAGGCGCGCGTCAGTATCGATATCACGCAGGGGAATGTCGAACCCATGCCGATCGCCGTGCCGAACTTTCTCGGCGGCGATGACAGCGCGCGTCAGCTCGGTGTTGATATCACTGAAGTCCTGATGAACGACCTTGAGCGGTCGGGCCTTTTTCAGGTGATTGACCAGCGCGCCTACATTGAAACGCCGGCGACGGTGAATGTGCGTCCGACCTTTGCCAACTGGCGCATCATCAATGCGCAAGTGTTGGTGGTCGGCGAAGTCGAGGAACTCGGCGACGGCCGCATTCAGGTGTCGACGCGCATCTGGGACGTTACATCCGACGAGCAATTGGGCGCTGTCGCTTATAAGACGCCTGCGGACAATTGGCGCCGTGCGTCGCATAAGGTTGCGGATTTCATCTACAAAACGCTTACCGGTGAGGACGGGTACTTCGACACCCGCGTCGTGTTTATTCACGAAACCGGTGCAAAAGATAACCGCATTAAAAGACTGATGATCATGGATCAGGACGGCGCAAACCCCGTGCCGTTGACTGATGGTCTCAATTACAAAGCGCTGACCCCGCGTTTTTCTCCGACGCAGCAACAGATCACCTATATGGCGCTGTTCGATAATCGTCCGGGCCAGGTCTATCTCTTCAATATTGAAACGGGCGAGCAGGAACCGCTCGGCACATTTCGCGGCATGACATTCGCGCCGCGCTTTTCGCCCGACGGCCGTGACGTATTGATGTCTATCGAACGGGGCGGCAATTCCGACGTCTTCAAAATGGATCTGGCGACGCGGCGTCTGACACGGCTGACCGATAATCCCGCCGTTGATGTATCGCCGTCGATGTCGCCTGACGGACGGCGCATTACGTTTGCATCGGACCGCGGCGGTGCGCCGCAAATGTATGTCATGAATGCAGACGGCACAGATCAGAAGCGTATTTCGTTTGGACAGGGCCGTTACCAAACGCCAGTCTGGAGCCCGCGGGGCGATCTCATCGCCTTCACCCGGCAGTATCGCGGCCGTTTTTATATCGGCGTTATTCGCCCGGACGGCACCGGCGAACGGCTTTTGACGGAAAGTTATCTCGACGAGGGGCCGACCTGGTCGCCGAATGGCCGGGTGTTGATGTTCTTCCGCGAACCGCGCCCCGGCGCCGGTTCGGCGCTCTGGTCGGTCGATTTGACCGGTCGGAACCTTCGCCGTGTACGCACCCCCGGCGACGCGTCCGACCCCGCCTGGTCGCCTATGTTGCCGTAATTATTGAAGAAAAAACTGGGTCGGCGGTGGAGGCGTTTTTATTCCGCCTCCGGAACGGTCCAACTTGATCAACGAGGCGGACAAGGCTACGATTCGCCGTGTTGGTTAAATTTTAGGGATTGGCTGACAGGAATTTAAATGACAGGCGCTTAGCGTTCGCCCTCGACCCGTTTGGTTGGCGCCAAATTTATAGGTAGTGGGCGGCAAAATGCTGAGCACGCGGCAAATTGGGGAAGTGGAGCAAGGAAGACTATGAAACAAATCACAAAATTCGCTGGCGTGATCGCAGCGCTTACGCTGGTATCGGCTTGTGCGACGTCGAGCGGACCGGATGTTGACGCCACGGCTGGCGCCGACGCCAATGCTGGCGCCGGACCAAGCGGTCCTGTACCGGGCAGCCAGTCCGATCTTGAAAATGCTGCCGGGCATCGCGTTTATTTCGCATACGATCAGTACACGTTGACGCCGCAGGCGCAGGCAACGCTCGCCAAACAGGCAGCATGGCTGCAGGAATATCCGGAAACCCGCGTCAAAGTCGCCGGCAACTGCGACGAGCGCGGCACACGGGAATACAACCTGGCGCTTGGCGCACGGCGCGCCGAAGCAGCGCGGTCCTATCTCGTCAGCCTTGGCGTTGATGCAAACCGGATTACGTCGGTTTCCTACGGCAAAGAGCGCCCGATTTCGACCGGGTCTAATGAGCAGGCTTGGGCGCAAAACCGGAATTCAACGACAACGATTGAGTCTGTCGGCTCCTAAGCAGCTTATATTAAAGCAAATTCATGGGCGCGCCGTTTAAATACGGCGCGCCTTTGCTTATTCAGCCACAGTTTTGTCGCGTTGCCGCGTTAGGTCTCGTGACGCTGGCGTCGGCGTTGAACCGCGTTAGAATGGCATTTGCGTAGTTTTAGGGAGGCCGCCATGAAATTCACAAGGACCGCCGCATTCGCCGGCCTTGCCGCCGTGATGATCGCGCTGCCGGCGTTCGCCGGTACGAAAGATGACGTACGCGATTTGCAGGCGCGCATGATGCGTGCAGAGCAGGCCTTGTCAGCGCAAAGCGCGGCGACGGTCAGGATCAGCGAACTGGAAAGCCAGATACAACAGCTAACGGGACGCATCGAAGAATTAGACTATCAACTTGATCAGCAAAACCAGCGCCTCGATGCGATCAGCGCCGTACTGGCGGGCGACGATATGACGGCCGCCGGCGGATTTAAAAGGCTGGATACGGACGGCCTTGTCGGTCCGAACACGCGCGGCCCGGCCAATGGCCCGGTTACGCTCGGGCCGGGCGATCCCATTGCCGACCAATTGTCGCGGGCTGGCGAAGGGTCAGGGACGGCTTCGGCGCCGAGCGTTGTATTGCCGATCAATCCGGATGCGGCCTATGATTATGCCTCGAGCTTTTTATTGTCGGGTGACTATCCGCGGGCGAAAGCGGCGTTCTCTCTATATGGCGAGGCTTTCCCCAATCATGTACGCGCAGCGGACGCAAAGTTCCGCTTGGGCGAAATCCATCTCGCCCTTGGCGAAAATGCAGATGCTGCGGCTGTATTTCTGGAGCATGTCCAGAAATATCCCAATGACGGACGCGCCGCGGAAGCGCATCTGAAATTGGGCACGGCGTTCGCGCGCATGGAAAAGCAGAGAGAAGCGTGCACGATTTTCAAGACCATGAAGTCGAAATTTCCGAATGCCGCGTCGCCGGTCATGCAACGCGCCGATCTCGAAATGGCGCGGATCGATTGCAATTAGGCCGTTCGGTTTCGGCGGCGGAATTTTCAGCGCGCCTCGCCGCGCTTAAAGTCGGCGACCGATTTGCGATCGCCGTTTCCGGCGGGCGCGATTCAATGGCGCTGGCGCGGCTCAGCGCGGATTACGCATCCAGAAACAACGCGCGCATTGTCGCTTTGATCGTAGACCACGGGCTGCGTGCGGGCTCGGCTGACGAGGCGGCGCGGGCAAAGGACTGGTGCGCGCGCGCCGGCCTAGAAGCGCGCATCGTTGAGTGGCGCAGTGCGAAGCCGCGAAGCGGTGTTCAGGCCGCGGCGCGTAATGCGCGTTATTTCCTCCTTGCAGACGCGACGAACGACCTCAACTTTCCGGCAATTCTAACCGCTCATAGCGCCGATGATCAGGCGGAAACATTAATGATGCGCCTTTCCCGCGGCGCCGGGCCGTCGGGCCTTGCGGGGATGGACGATGAAACATTGATCGCCGCCGGCGCTGGCGATCCGGTGCGCCTCCTGCGCCCGCTATTGTCGTTTAGCCGGGACACCCTGACCGCAACGGCAAAAGGGTTCAATCAAGAGTATATCGATGATCCGTCTAATGAAGATCTGAATTTCGAACGCATCCGCGCGCGGCGGTTCCTTCAAGATGCGACGGACGCAGGCGTGCTCGACCAACCGGCGCTCTTGAAATCGGCGACGCGTTTGGGTGCAGCGCGCCGGCGCGCGCGCATGGTTGAGGCGCGCGCATTCGGCGAGATGGGCGGCGTCTT
>JAJFFU010000110.1 GCA_021776465.1 Parvularculaceae bacterium | reverse complement strand
TCGCTGGCGCTCGGCATTGTCATTGACGACACCGTACACTTCCTGACGAAATACATGCGCGCCCGGCGCGAAAAATCTCTAAGCGCGCCCGATGCAATTCGTTACGCGTTTGAAACAGTCGGCGCAGCTATTATTTTCAATACGGTCATTTTAATGGCTGGTTTTTCGGTACTGACTTATTCAGCTTTTCAGATCAACGCAGAACTCGGCCTTTTAACGACGCTGACCATCGGATTGGCGCTCGCTATCGATTTTCTACTGCTACCTGGCCTGTTGCTCTTGTTTGCAAGAGATAAAGACAGCCAACAATTGAATGATGAAGGAGAATCCAATGCTCAATTTGCGCCTTCCGCTTCGTAAAAGCGCAGCGTCCGCGCTAATGATGTTCGTCCTCGTTGGCGCCTCGGCGCTCGCTGACGACCCGGCTGCCCGCGGCGAAACGCCCGAAGCGCAGAAGGGATATGACATTTCTGCGCGCGCGGACAGAACGGATAACGGGTTTGGCGACAGCCGCGTTGACGCGCGGATGGTGCTGACCAATCGGGCGGGGCAGCAGACAGCGCGAGAGTTTTCGTTCCAGACGCTCGAAAAGGAAGACGAAAGCGTCGGCGATAAATCTCTGGTAATTTTTGATTCGCCCCGCGATGTTGAAGGCACCGCCCTGCTCTCCCATGCGAAGATTTTGGATCCGGACGACCAGTGGCTCTACCTGCCAGCTCTTAAACGCGTCAAACGCATTTCGTCGAAAAACAAATCCGGCGCGTTTGTCGGCTCTGAATTTGCATTTGAGGATTTTACAATCAGTGAACTCAATAAATTCACTTACAGTTATGTCGGAGAAGAAGATCACGACGGCATGGTGACGGATGTAGTCGATCGATTCCCGCGTTATGAAAATTCCGGATACACTAAACAAAAATCCTGGGTAGACCAGGACATCTATCAGGTGCGCAAAGTAGAATTTTACGATCGCAAAGGCGCGCTGTTAAAAACTCTGATGCTCTCTGATTACCGCGACTATGACGGTGTTTGGCGCGCCCACAGTCTGAAAATGGTCAACGCTCAGAATGGCAAGGAAACCGAACTCGTCTACGAAGAATTCAGCTTCAATAACGGTCTCGACGCGAATGATTTTGAACAAGGCGTACTGTCGCGGCTGCGATAAGCGGACCAAAAAAGGAAATTGGTTATGCGCATATCGTTGATCGCCGGAGCATTCAGCGCCGCGGCGCTTGCGCCGACAATTGGCGCTGCTGGCGAATGGGATATAGGCGGCGAGGTCGCCGGAGAGTTCCGATATTTTCCGAATGATCCGCTTTACCCGGGACAGCTCGAACATTTTCAGCCGTCAATATCGTTCCAACCGGATATTCGGTGGGAAAGCGAGGACCGAAAGCACCAATTTGTTGTTATTCCCTATGCGAAGATCGATTCTCAGGACGACGAACGCACGCATGTTGATTTGCGCGAAGGCTTTTACCGCTTCAATGCTGATGGTGGCTGGTCGCTGACGCTTGGCGCGGCCAAAGTATTCTGGGGACGGACCGAGTCGCGCCATCTCGTTGATATCATCAACCAGACAGACGCCGTTGAGGATGTCGACGACGAAGACAAACTCGGCCAGCCCATGGCGAATTTGACGCTGATCAATGATTGGGGCGCTGTCGATCTTTACGTCGTGTCCGGGTTTCGCACGCGCACTTATCCCGGCGTCGATGGCCGGCCGCGTTTTGAATTACCCGTCGATACTGACGAGGAGATTATCAACCGCGACTGGGGACGCGGAGCAATTGATGTGGCCGCCCGATATTCACACTATATCGGTAATTGGGATTTTGGCGTGTCGATTTTTCACGGTACATCGCGTGAGCCGCGTTTTTCGCCCATCGCAAACAGTACGGTTATCCGGCCTGTATACGATAAAATTACGCAAGGCGGCATTGACCTTCAATACACGAAAGACGCCTGGCTCTGGAAACTGGAGGCCATTGTCCGCGAAGGGCATGGCGATACTTTTGCAGCCGTCGTCGGCGGTTTTGAGTATACGCTCTATCAAATATTCGACTCCAATGCGGATTTGGGTTTGCTCGTTGAATATCAGTATGACGGCCGCGACCTAAATTTTGTCCAGGAGCCGTTCGGCCCCGCCCTCGCCGCGCCAGTGACATTCGCCGACAATGATGTTTTCGCCGGCGCACGCCTCGGACTGAATGACCCACAAGACACATCGCTTCTCGCTGGCGCCACAGTCGATACGAACGACGCTTTTACGGGCGTTTTCATTGAAGCTCAGCGCCGGATCGGACAGAATTGGACCACAGAATTTGAGGCGCGGCTTTTTCTAAACGCAGACGAAGACAGCACAGCGTTTGACATCCGCGATGACGATTTCATCACCCTGCGCATCGCTCGTTATTTTTGAGATTTTATTCCGTTTGCAGTTTCAGATGGGCGATAATGTCCGCACGATCCTGCGGTTTCGCCACGCCCTGAAAGATCATTCGCGTGCCCGGCATGTACTCGCGCGGATCCTCAAGAAAAGCGAACAACGCGTCCTCGGTCCAGATAATATCAATATCGGCGTTGGCGTCTGAATAACGGAACCCTTCAACAGTTCCCGCCTGACGACCTACAATATTGTAAAGCGTCGGCCCAACGCGGTTTTGACCTTCCACAAGAGCGTGACACGCCTGACATTGCGCGTATAGGCGTTTGCCGCGCGCATCGTCGCCGACAAGCGCACCGAACCCGGCATCGTCATCCGTCTCGGACGGCGCATTATCGTCGTTCACAGCAGCCAGTTTTTTCATGTCTGCCCTCGCATCATCGTCAGCAGCCGCCGTGACATTACCGACCTTATTGATATGCGCGTCAACACCGGCGGTTGCTTCATTGAACGAGGCCGACACTGTTTGCGCATCTACTGTGGTTTCCGGCGCAGTCGCCACATCAACATGCAACGGCGCAGTCGCGGCCTCCGCGTATGGCGCTTCGGCATCCGGCGGTGTTTGCGCTTCTGCTGTCTGTGTTTGCGCGCCACATCCGGCTGCGATCAACGCGGCTGCGATAAATGCGACGCCTGTTTTCAATTGAACCATTTCCGTCTCCAAATTTGCGCCGGGTCAGCCTGGCGCCTTGAATTTTTTCGGCAGATCATCCCAGCAATTTGTATAGTCGAGATCAATCCTCGCCGGATCCGAAGCAAAGGCCGTGGGATTCTGAACGAATCGCGTTTCGAACATGAACGCCATCGTACCTGCAAGTTTTTCCGGTGTGAGATCTTTGTTGCTGGCATGATCGAAAGCAGCGGCGTCCGGGCCATGCGGCAGCATCGCATTGTGCAGGCTCATAGCCCCCGGACTAAACCCGCCGGGTTTTGCATCGTAGACACCGTAAACAAGTCCCATAAATTCGCTCATGACATTGGTGTGATACCATGGCGGACGAAACGTGTCCTCCATAACCAACCAGCGCTCCGGGAAAATGACAAAATCCACATTTGCCGTTCCCGGTGTGTCAGACGCAGAAGTTAGCACCGTAAAGATCGACGGATCGGGATGATCAAAACTGATCGAACCAATGGTCGCAAAACGTCGAAGGTCATATTTATACGGCGCGTAATTCCCATGCCATGCAACGACGTCCATCGGCGAGTGCGGCAATGCTGTTTCATAAAATTTTCCGAGCCATTTTATCTGGTACGTGACCGGCGTTTCGAGATCTTCATAAGCTGCTGGAGGATAGAGGAAGTCACGCGCATCTGCGAGGCTGTTAGAGCCGATGGGCCCGCGTTCCGGCAGGTTGAGCGCCGCGCCGTAATTTTCACAAACATATCCGCGCGCACTGTCGGCAATGAGTTCAACACGAAATTTTACGCCCCGCGGCACGACCGCGATCTCGCCCGGCGAAACCAGCAAAATGCCAAGCTCTGTGACCAGGCGCAATGCGCCGTCTTCCGGCAATAAAAGCAGCTCGCCGTCGCAATTCATCATGACGCGCTGTTTCATCGACGCGTTGCAGGCATAGACATGGGCCGCAATACCCGAATGTGTCCACGCGTCGCCGCAGGTCGTCATCGTTCGCATGCCCGCAACAAAATCTGTTTCCTTGTCAGGCATCTCTATCGGCGACCAGCGAAGCTGCATCGCTGGCAAATCGCTTTCGTCGCGAAGCGGCGCCGTTTTCCAATAGGCGTTTTCAATTTCCTTGAACTGGTTTCCGTGACGGACTGACGGACGTATTCTGTAAAGCCATGACCGGCGATTTAACGCCCTTGGCGCGGTAAATGCTGTGCCGCTAAGTTGTTCTGTATAGAGCCCAAGCGGCGGACGCTGCGGCGAGTTCCGACCGATCGGCAATGCGCCCGGCTCGGCTTGCGACGAATGCGCATTGCCAAACCCCGGCATATACCCAAAGCCGTTTGCGCCGTCGGCAATTCTACCGCCCGGAATGATCCGATCTTCAGCGTTCATGCAATTCTCCAGTGCCGCAAAGAACGACACATTCTATATCGAATAGAAGGCAGGGGAAAATGCGGACACATCGCGTCAATGACGCACAGCAAGGCAATCTTGCCCCCCATCTTTCAGCGCCTGGCAATGGGTGCGCGCGCCATCAACAGAACCAAACGGGCCAATCCGCAAGCGATAAAAAACGCCCCGCTCGCCCAGATCCGCGGGCTCTATATGGCGGCCCGTGCCGGCGAGAAGCTGAGGAAATCGCCGCTCGATCCGTCGCCAATCCGCCAAAGCTTCTTCTTCGGACCTGAAGGAGCCGACTTGCACAACATGCGTACCGGACAGCGCATCGATATCGGCAGCATTAGCGGCCAAAGGTTCCGCCGAAAGCACCGGCGCTGCATCAGGTTCGGCGACAGTGGCAGATGGCGCGGGTGATGCTTGCTCGGACGGCGCCGGTTCAGGCTGGGCTGGCTGCTCTGAAACGACCGCCGCTTCCAACGATGCATTCTCAGCTGGCGTATCGTCGAGCGGCGCAGTCGAAATTGCCGCCTGCTCGGTGATCGCCGGCGTTGCGGATGACTGTGGGATGGGCCCCGCCTCATTCGCCACGGTGACGTCGCCGAGCGTTTGATCTTCTGTTGCCGGCCCGACAGATGGGTTGATTACAGGTTTCGCCACTTCAGCCGGGACAGCATCGCTTGGCGGCGGATCAATGTCGTCAATGATAGAGGAATCGAAAGTCACCGTAGGCGGCTTTGTTCGCGCCGGTTTGACACTGGGGAGTAGGTCCGGCTCAACCGGCGGGCTCGCGATCATTTCGCCAGCGACCGCCTCGTCACCGATTATTTTCTCGTTTGCCGGTGACAGCGCGGCGGTTGATCCTGCTTCAACGGTATCGCTGTTCACCGTATCATCGACGATAGCCGGCACATTTTCAGCGACCGCCGCCACCGGGCTCGCCGCTGCAACGAGAACGTTGCCGCGCATCTGCTGATAGGCGAGGAAAGCGACGAGCGCGAAGCCCGTGGCCAGGGTGAACAACATCACAGCGACGATAAATCCGGATACAACGATATCGGCGCGATCCCCGTCGGGATCGCCATCAAAATAGGCGTCGCTCGGAACAATGCTCATGACGTTGCCGAATTCTCAGATCACTGCGCTGCAATAGCCTATTTGCGCGCATAGACCCTAACATAGTCAACATACATGTATTCAGATTTTGGTGTATTTTCAGTGATTTCACCGCCATCCATTGCCAAATTCAACAAAACATAGAGCGGCTGGCGAAACCGTGGCAGCGTCGGCGTCCGCCAGATTTCCTTTCGGTTCAGGTAGAAAACCATTTCGTCTTCCTGAACGTCGACGCCGTATGTGTTGTATTGTTCGGACAACATTCCGGGCTTGATCCGCTGCACATGTCCGTTCTTGTACGGATCCTCATCGGCCGGCGCGTGGATATGAACGGTCAGCTCAAGAATATGAGGCCGGTTCGTATGGTATTCAAAAACGTCGACCTCTGCTGCGAATTCCTCGCGGTTGATGCCGAGCAACCAGAATGCCGGCCAAAACCCTTCGCTCGCCGGCAGCTGCGTGCTGATTTCAAAATATCCGTATTGCTGGGCAAATCCGTCATCGCAGGTATTCCAGGACGAAAGCAGGCCAGCCTGCCAACCGAAATCGGGCTCTTTGCGCGCCTCGATCCGCAATATCCCGTCCCCTGTAATAAACGGAAAATCCCGGGAGGGGTCGGCAAAGGCCGCGGCGCCGAAGTCGCCATTATAAGGCGTGTGCGCGATCCAGCGCGAATCACACCGCTGACCCGACACATCAAGCGAATCGAATTCATCCTCGAACGTGATCTCAAATTCGGATAGGTCGATATCCGGCGGGCCGGAGAAATCGATTTCCGGTTCGGGTTCCGGAAAGATGCTTCTACCGCAGCTGGCCGTCACCACGATCAACGCCAAGAGAATGGGTTTTGCGGCTGTCGTCAATTTAAGCATCTCTGGCCTGCCTCTGGAAAAGAGAATGTCGAAACAAAAAAAACGCGCACTTCGAGCGGCGCCATTGCGAACCGTTTAATAAGACCGGCGGAAAAAGAATTGACGATCCTCCGGCCGGAAATAGAACCGCTGTTTTTCGTCGACCTTCGTCACAACAAAGCTCAGCATTGTCGCCCGCATATCAACGAGCCGCTGTGTTGCAGCGCGGGCGGCGCCGCGCGACGTTGAACACCATTCCATTACAAGAACGGTAAGATCAGCAGCCGCTGCGATCACGCTGCCTTCGTTCTTTGCAAGGACGCTCGGTGCGTCGACAACGATGTAATCAAAATCTGCGCGGATATCCTCAATCATAGAATCGAAGACCGATACTTCGAAATCTTCGTATGAGACTTTGTTGGACTGCAATTCCATAACATCGACGCCGCAAACTGTTCGGTCGGCGACCATCCGATGTTCGGCGACTTCCAATTCGCGCCCTTCCGTTGAGACAACTTCGCGGCGGAGGTCCTGAACGCGATCGCCCATTGTTTGCGCCGGACCTTGAGCGGCATCGGCGTCTGTATTGTCTGCGTCCCCAATGACAACGCTATCGTCAGCGCCCGGCGCCGGCGTTTCCAGTCGCAACGTTTGCTTTTCCGAATAACTGACGCGCGGATCAGCTTTCTTAAAGACATGCGATACGCGAGAGGGATATTCAATATAGGCGACGTTTTTCCCTGCGGCCGCGAGCAAGCTCGCAAAAGCGAACGCTGTCGTGGTCGTCCCTTCGCCGCGAAAGACGGAAGTAAACGCGATCGTCGGCGCATGGGACATATCGCGTTCGGCCAACTTCAAATACATACGCAAATCGCGCAATGACTCCGCAAACAACGAATCCGGTTCTTCCTGTATGTATTGGCGCACCACATCGTCACAACGACGGTGGCGGAACAACAAACGGGACTGAATGCGCGGCACAAGAACGACTGGGGCGTTCGGCCCAAACTCACGGCGGATATCATGCGTATTGCGTATGCGCATATCCATAGATTCCGCGGTAAACGCTGACGCGCCGGCAACAAGCAGACCAAGAATTAATCCGCCGCCCAAAATTAGTGTCTTTTTAGGCTTCGATGGCGCTTCCGGCGAAATAGCGCGCGCAATAATTCGCGCATTCGCGTTTGCCAGCTGATCGCGCTCATTCAGCTCTTTTTGCCGGTTCAACAAGGCCTCGTAAACGCCGCGCGTTGCATCGATGTCGCGCTCCAGTTCCATCAGCGTAACCAGCGCCTCATTGTTCAAGGCCATGTCGGCTTGCGCTCGGGTCAGGTTTTGTTCAAGCGAGCGAACTTGCGCAGCTGCGAATCCGACCTCCGCACGCAGCGTTTCAACCACACGCCGCTTTTCACGTTGAATTTGATCAGTGAGCGACGAATATTCTTCGCGCGTTTTTCGTACTTCCGGATGGCGATCCCCGTAACGCACCCTCAATTCCGCAAGTTTTCGATCGAGCGTTACTTGCTGCGTTCGCATTTCCCCGATGATTTCCGACGAAATTACCTCACTGATCGCATCGTAAGACAAACCGGACGCCGACAAATTTTGCACCGTATTATAACGCGCCTGAACGGTGGCAAGCTGGGTGCGGGCCGCAGACAATTCTGTGGCGATCCCTGTCACCGCTTTTTCAGAGAACGATTGCCCCGTTACGTTAACCAGGCCTTGCTCTGCGCGATACTGTGCGGCGGCAGAGTCAGCGCGCCGCACTTCGCTCCGCAATGTCGACAGCCTTGCGTCGATCCACTTATTGGCCTGACGCAAGTCATTATACTGTGCTTCCAGCTGTTGCAGAATATATTCTTCCGCATACGCATTTGCGATTTCAGCCGATTTTTCTGGCGACGGATGGCTGTGCCGGATCTTGATGAGAAACGTTTGCGCCACGCGTTGAATTTCGAGGTTTTTCATCAAACTCGATACTTCGCGACTGTTCACCGCGACAATCGGTTGAACGACCGCCGCCGTCAGGGCGAGCGCGCCTTGATCGTCGTCTATGCGCGAGGCGCCGGCCTGATCATCACTCGCGGTCTGATCGTCGTCCGCCGGCGCTGCGTCGTCTTCCGGCGTTCCGGTAATAACAGATTTGTTTGATTGCAGATCAGCAAGGTCCGCCGCGATATCAGCCAGGCGTTGCCCGAAGAAATCCTCGCTTTGCCCCTCGCCATCACCGTCAGAATTAGCGGGCGTGGAAAGATGGCCTGTGCGCATTCGATCATAAACACGCATCGTCATCGCACGGCTGCGCAATAACTCGACCTCTGTGTCGACCATCGTCGGGTCGACGGCTGCCTGCCCCAGCAACTCCGAACCGTAAGCGAAGACCTGGGTGTTCGGCTCAATCATGATGGATGTTTCGGCGGTATAAAGCTCCGTCGAAAGAAGCGCATAGCCGGCGACGGTCGCAAATATAGACGCCGTTACGCCAACGAACAGCGCCGCCCGACGGCGCAGACCAAACCAAACCGAGCGAAGATCAACCAGATCTTCAACTTCGTCAAAAGCTTCAGCATTTTTCGCCGACGACATGACTTTCTCCGACCCTCAAGGGCGCGCTACTTACGAAGCTCTACGCTGACACGAATAATGTTTTCATCGAACCCGGGACGAGCCTGGGCGCCGTCAGAACTGGCGTTGATGCGCGTATATCCCGCTCGCAATACGATGTTTCGACGAAACGCATATTCAGCGCCTGCGGTAAATTCCAGAAATTTGTCGGTGCGATCGATGTTGACGCCGTTTACAGGTCTGAAATCATCAACCGTATATTCCACGCCGCCAAACAACATTACGCGGCGCAACAACTCATGCTCTATCCGGACCTCTCCGCCCGTCGAGTAGAAACCGGCAAAACCAACAAGGGCCGTATTCTGTATCGACCGTTGGGCCGACAATGAAACCGTCGTCAGATCCGACAGAAAATATTCAAGCGATGCATCGACATTGAGGCCGGAAATGTCATCAAAAAGATCGCTGTCAAAATTTCGGGTCTGATAACCGACACCGATTTCACCGCGCGCGACCTTGTTGATGTCCAGCGCGACACCAACCGCTGCGCCATACGTTTGCGAGTCCTGGCTCATATTGAGCCCCGGCTGATCGTTTTCAAATTCCTGAACGCCGCCCCGAATTTCCCCGAATAACGCAATTGTCGGACGCAGCCGGAACGATTGGCGGTAAAAAACGTCTAATGATTCACTGTCGCGAAAATCCTGATCGATTTCCAGCGGATTGCCATTGTTGGGATTAATGGCGTCGTCAAAATCATCCCTGGCGAAGCGCACGCCAAATTGTTCGCGAAAGCGGTTTTGGCGCACGTCTATTTCAAACGCCGCGTCGAAAACGGTATAGCGCACCGGACTTTCACCAAATGCGGTTTGCAACGATCGACGGGGCTCCGTCCTCTGGTTGTAACCGGCGGAAACGGTCGCGGCGGCTCGCCGGCCCAGATCGAACCTCGCCAACCCCTGCACGCCGTAATCTGTCGTCGATTCCGTGTCATTTTCAAAATACTGAAGGCGACGGACCGTACCAGCAAGATTTAAGGCGTGCACGTCCCAGTCTGATTCAATATCAAGGGCGCCATTAATATCAGCGATAAAATCGTCAACTTCACCAATATCTGTGCTGAAAATGTTGTCATCATAAGTCTGCACATAGCGAACGGACGGGAAGACCAGGAACGACCCGCTGCGAATACCGTCAGCGCCGAAATTCTGGTTGAACCTGTCAGACACGCTAAAATTCGGCGTGACGTCCTGATCGGCGTTTTCCTGTGCGTAGGCGCTCGTATATCCCGCGGCAACAAAAACACATCCGGCAAGCGCGGACACGCGTAACGCGGAAAACACTTCAGCGCCGCGCAACATTTGATCGGTTTTCACCATAATTCCCCAAAACCCCAACTACACTATTCAACTACGTCGCGGTCACCCGTCGATTGGGCTTTTCACAACACTTCTTTTCGCAAAACCAGCGCCAGTAACGCGACGCTCATGCGTTAAAAGAATCGCTCGCCAACCCTTACCACGTCCCCCGGCAACACAACGAGCTGCGGCGAAAGTTTGTACTTTATCTCGTCACCACTATCCGAGCGCTTAATGAAAACGGTCGATTTATTGGCGCGATAGGTAAAGCCCCCCGCAGCGGCGACCGCTTTAATAACGCTCATGCCGGAGCTGTATGGATATTCGCCGGGCGTATCGACTTCACCGAGAATGTAATACGGTCGAAATTCAATGACTTCCGCCGCAACGCGGGCGCCGACGATATATCCCTCCGACAGACCTTCAGTAATCTTGTTTCTTAGTTCCTCTACGGACAATCCATCTGCATCCACTTCGCCGAGCAATGGCAACGACAGTTGCCCGCGGGCGTTGACCGAAAATTCCCCGGAAAGGTCTGGTTCGCCAAAAACAATCAGTCGAACTTTGTCAGCCGGCCCGAGTCGGTAATCTTTAAGTTGTTCGGCAACATCAACCGATTCGCCAAGCGCGACCTGATCAGACGCTGAGTTACTCGCGCACGCCGCCAGCACAGCGGAGATAGCGATCATGGTTAACGGCCGTATAAGCCCAGAATACCGCATAAAATAACCCCCAATTAAAGATTAAGATTAGTCAATAAACGAAAGGATGACAACGTCTTTCGCGTTGGACAAATCGGCGTTTCGTTGGAAATAAATATCGCGTCACGCCGTTGTTCGGTCTACTGAAACGCGAATTTATACTTTCGCGCACCTGCTGGTTGCAAAGGCTCCACTAGGAGTGCGAAATAAGCGGCGACGGGCCGAGTTTTAGATGCCAGATTCAATCCTGCGCCGTAACGGGATGAATCCTGGCGGGCAAAAAGGGGGAAGCTTTGCGGGTTGCAATAATCCATTATTGGATTGTCGCCGAGCGCGGCGGTGAGAAAGTCGTACGCGCCCTTTGCGATCTATTTCCCGACGCCGTGATCTATACGCATGTTGCAGACCGGGCGCTCGCCGCACGCCTATATCCGGGACACGAAATTCGAACGACTTTTATCGCACGCCTGCCTTTCGCACAAAAACAGTATCAGCGTTACTTACCGCTAATGCCGCTGGCGCTCGAGGAGCTCGATCTTTCAGAGTTCGATCTCGTTCTATCAAGCGAATCCGGCCCCGCGAAAGGCGTAATTCCGCCGCCGACAGCAACGCATATTTGCTATTGTCATTCCCCGATGCGGTACCTCTGGGATCACTATCATCTGTATCGCCGCAATGCCGGCCTCCTTGCGCGCCTAGCTTTCCCGATGATCGCCCATCGAATGCGGCAATGGGACGTCTCTACTGCTGCGCGCGTCGACCATTTTATCGCCAATTCCAGTTTCGTCGCATCTCGGATCCAGAAATATTACCGCCGGACGGCCGATGTCGCCTTTCCACCCGTCGATATCGAACGATTTCAGCGAGACCCGGCCTCGGTCGATGAAGTCTGGAGCGATGCATATCTATGGGTCGGGCAACTCACAGCCTATAAAAACCCGGCAGTCGCTATCGACGCCGCCAACGCCCTCGGGAAAAAATTGATCGTCATCGGAGACGGCGAACTCGCATCGGCGCTTCGAGGGAACGCTGGCGACAATATTCATTTCCTGGGCCGTGCAGACGACGAAACCGTGCGCCGCGCCTACGCTTCGTGTCGAGCACTCGTCTTCCCGGGAGAAGAAGATTTCGGCATGACCCCGATCGAAGCCATGGCGGCAGGGACACCGGTCATCGCGCTTAATCGCGGCGGAGCGACGGAAACCATCATCGCAAATAGCACCGGGGTTTTATATGATGACAATTCCTCCGACGGACTTGCGGCGGCGATCTCACAATTTGAACGTGTCGAAAAGGCGTTTGATCCCGACGTAATTTCGCAACACGCGGCGAAATTCGGTGTCGATGAATTTAAAAAACGCATGAATTTTCTGTTTAAAAGCTACGGCATAGAAACGGCGAACAACGCAACGGCGTAACAGCTCAGATACGCACGCTTATTTTTCGAACACAATCTCTGGTTGTGCCCAAGAAAATGCAGCGCTTAGCGCGTGAAACTTCCCGAAAACCTTCCCCCCAGCATTGCGCTACACCACGTTACGCGATTAACTAAAGTTAACATCGCGGCATGTTCATCGAGCCGTGCGCAGAACCGCCAAAGTGTGCGCTTTGCGGATCTGAGTTTTTTTGGGGGATGGGGAATTGAATATACACGTTGCCGCCAATGCGGCTGTAAGTGACGAGGGATCTGTACCGCTGAATTCAACGCGCGAAATTGGCGCGGCGGATTCGCGGAATGACAACGTACCGCAAATGGAAGATGCAACGATTATCGAACAGTCTGGCCGCGTATTGGTCACGCACACACCGGACTCCTCAATTGGCAAACGGATGTTTGACTTTGCCGGCGCCCTGGCCTTGATCATCTTCTTTTCACCACTCATGGTTGCAACCTATATCGCCGTTCGCCTTGATGGTGGTCGCGGTTTTTATGTCCATGAACGCGTTGGCAAAAATGGTGTTCGGTTTCAGTGTTACAAATTTCGTTCAATGGTGCCGAACGCCGAGCGCGCACTGAAAGATATCCTCATTTGCAATGAAGAGCACCGGCGTGATTGGGAAGCCGATCACAAGCTTCGCGATGATCCGCGCATCACGCCGATCGGGCGTTTCTTGCGCCGGAAAAGTCTCGATGAACTCCCACAACTCTTTAATGTCTTAAAGGGAGATATGAGCCTTGTTGGCCCGCGCCCGATTACAGGCGATGAAATTGGCCGCTATGGCGGGCAAATTTCCTTCTACTATAAAACCCGCCCTGGCTTAACCGGCGCCTGGCAAGTGTCCGGCCGCAGCTACCTTTGTTACGAAGAGCGCGTCACGCTTGATGTGGACTACGTCAAGAACTGGTCCTTCATTACCGATTTGTTGATTCTCCTTAAAACCGTCCGGGTTGTCCTGACAGGACACGGCGCGCATTGATTAAATTTAATTTTTTCAACAGCTTAGAACCCGCCCCTGAGTAACCGAGCGTTAACGCCAATCGCTGCAAATAAACATATCGAGAATTTAAGCCGGACACGCATGGCGCTCGCCATCGATTTGGGCAACGGTTCAGAATTCCTTCGATTCGCAGCGGAGTCACGGTTTGCCAATTCAACGCCCGCAAGCAAGGACTATGATGAAGGCCGCGCTGCGCAACACCGCTGCAGCGCGCGAATCCCATATCGACGGCGCGCAACCGTTCCCGACAATGCGCGATCGCGTTGCGACAACCGACAGCATACGAAATGTCGACGCGCCGGCGATGGATCGGGGGAAATTCGATATCCTGTTCGCCTGCAGCGTCTCCGCAGCGTTCTGGGGCGTCATTATTTTCCTGTTGAGCGTGTTGCTCTAATTCGAATCTTCGCCTTTATGGCAGCGTCGCGCCGGTCTTCCCCCTTTAGGACGACGGCTGCAATCGTCGTCCGGAAACCCTAGAGTCGAATTTTGAAAATCGTACTCGTCAATGCCAAGTATAGCTCAAGCCTCGAGGACGGCGTCGTCGCTGAGTGCCTCGAATATGGACTGCTAGAGCGCCTGCCCGGCGTGACGATTGTCAATTGCGACTTGGCCGGCCGTCGTGAATTCGGTCGCTATTCAGGATTACTGGCAAAGCTGACGAATAGTCTTCTTCCCGTAACCCCGGACGCGGTAAAAACCTCCGTTTACATGCGGCTTTTCGAGGCGATGGTGCGCGCAAAACTGTTGCCACACTACGATAAAACCATAAACGGCGCGGATATCGCGCTGTTTGGCGGCGCCCGGCTTCTCTCGGATGTAAATCTGGATCACCCGATGAAAATCGCGGCGGCGGCGTCTATCATCCGCGAGCGCGGCTTGCCAATCGCCATTCACGCAATTGGCGTCGACGGCGACTGGTCGCGCGCGGGCGCTGAATTATACAAGGAAGCCTTCGTCGGCGCAGATATCATCTGGGCAAGCGTCCAGGACGAGCATTCAAATACGCGTTGGCGCCGGCAGTTTGGCGCGGCAAATATCCCGGCCCCGCGCGTTAGCATGGATCCGGCAATGCTTGCGGTAAAAGCTTATGCGTCAACGGACGGCGATACCGCCCCGCGCCGAAATCGACCGTTAGTTGGCTTTAATATTACCCACCCATCAACGCTGGTGACGCAAGCTGATGTCGGCGGCGCCGAACAAATTGCGCCGAACGCCGATTTTTATCGCCAATGCGTTGACGCTTTGGCGGCGAAAGAATGCGACATAGTGCTATTTACGAATGGCGCACCGGAAGACGAGTCTTATTTACGCCGGACTTTCTCGTCAGGGTATCTCGGGAAATTTGCTGAAAATCAGGTCACTATCGGCGCCCGAAGCGCGACACCGGAAGATCTTGTTAAAACCATTCGCAATTGCGACGTTTTGGTTTCGCATCGCCTCAATGCCTGCGTCGTCGCCTATTCGTGCCAGATCCCACATGTAGGGTTGACGATGAACACGGGTCTCGACGTGTTTTTTGAAATGGTTGGGCGAGAAGACTTTATACTAGGGCCAAATAACGTTCGACCGAATGACGTCGCTGACGCCATTATCCGCGCTGCGGAAACCCCAATCGACAAAAAAATACACGCCGCAATCGTCGACCGGGCAAATCACGAATTCGACGAACTAGCCGCTGAATTTATTGAATTCGACGCCGACACTTATCGCGATGCTGCTACGCTTTAGACACGCATAATTCAGACGCCGCGACCACCGAATTTACGCTGCGCGTCGATAATGAAAATCCCACTGGCGAAATCAGCGTGATGGCAGCCGACAATCCCCGCCTCAAAATCAGGCGCGATGCGCCGGACGAGGGTTTCGCTATATCCGTGCATATCAAGACGCGCAATTTCCATAATATTGATGCCGTAGCCGTATGTACCGTAAGCGTTGTCTTGTGACACGCGAAAGAGCGAACCATTTTCGGCAAAGACACGCCCGCCGCCGCGCGCCGTTCGCGCATCAATCACAACAGGGTTCATCGGATGCGGTTCGAGATCGCTCAACATCGGGTCGCTTGCGCGAAAAACGTGAAGCTCCGCACAATGATCATCATAAGAATCATTTGATATATTCGTAAACAGCCACCAACTGCCTTCGTGATACGCCAATGAGCTGTCGGCCATTGCCATTCCGTCTAGCGCAGTCGCACAGAGTTCCCATGTGCATGGAAAATCAACGGCGCGCCAAATCTCGAGGCGCCGCGACTCGCTCGTTTCCGGGAGCATGTATATCCCGCCATCATGGCGAAATATAAAGGGATACGAAAGGTGATTGCTGTTCGCGAGCGCTGGCCCGATAAATGTAAACCCCGCATCGCTAATTTTTCCGAC
Source organism: Parvularculaceae bacterium (assembly GCA_021776465.1). Lineage (GTDB taxonomy): Bacteria > Pseudomonadota > Alphaproteobacteria > Caulobacterales > Parvularculaceae > Hyphococcus. The sequence goes on along the minus strand of JAJFFU010000110.1, from coordinate 11,832 downwards.
GCTGATATGACCGCGCCGTTCGGCGTAATTAAAAACTTCAAAGAATACGTAAGTCTCGCCAGCTTCTTCAACAAGGAACGGATCAGCCCAGTAGCAATTTCCCGGTGGAACAATATCGACAGCGCCCGCAGGATCGAAATCGAACGGGCCGCCTTTGCCATATTTCAAAATGAACATTCCGGGTCGTATGCCTGCGCGCGCCGCGACGTAATCTAGAATTTGTTTGCAAAGACCACCCACGAGATGCGCGCCATACGCGGCGAATTCGGCAATTCCAGGTTGGCGAAGAGGTCGCCTGTTAACAGCGCCGAGATCGGCAGGGGCACCGTCTTCAGCGAGCCTTTTTAATTCTCGGAACACCAATTGCACCGATTTTTCACGGATAAAGGCCGCCGTTCGCGCAGCAGACACTTTGACATTGTACGTCGCCGACCCGACCCGCCGCGCCACTTTCTGCCCGCCCGGGATGCGCAACAAATCGACTTCGGCGACCGGCGATCTCGTCTCGAAAAAACCGGCGTTCCAGTCGAATGACGTTAATCGCCAAGTCCCGAACTGTGCGTGATTCGAAAGCGCCGCGGGCGCGCCCGTCTCCGTAAAATCAAGCAACACCTCATATGACGCTTCGCCTGTAAGGATCGATTCTATAGAAAGCACACTCAGTGATGGCCGCCGCGCTTCAAAAGCCGGCGCATCGAAACTGCGGGGCCGCGCAAAGGCGCCCCCTTCCAACGCCATTGCGAGGCGAAATGCCCTTGAACCGCCACGCGCCGGCGCTTCGCGCGCAATGAAAGCCGACAGATCGAATCGCGCGTCACTGCAAATCGCGTCGAATACCCGGCGCGGCCCTATGTCAAGAGTCGCGGGATTGTCGACAATCGCGGCAATACGAATTTTGTTCATTCAAATTCATCATCGTTGATTCTGGAATTTCAGATTGTACACGCGCAGCGCAATATTGAAATCACGCCAATGACAATGTGTTGCGCAGGAACGATGGGCGCACAAGGAGGATCATAAAAAAGTAAGCGACGGCGCCGACAAAGACCTCCAGACCAAGACGCGAAATGACACCGATATCCTGCGTCGCCAGCCAGAGGTTTGCGAAGACGACGGCGATGATCAACCCGATGACGCCAGCGTAAACCGGCGCTGCCGCTTTGGCCGCGCCCCACCATGCCGCCCCGGCGTGTTTTCCTTGAATCCATAAGGACGTTATCAGCACGATGGCGCTCGCGCCGAGGCGCGCGTAGGCCGCCGCCATCAATCCAAACTGCGTGAACACAAGAAAAATAGTCGCCGTCGAAGCAGCATTAAATAGCGCCACCGGCGCCAGCACCTTGGTTTTGCCCGCGATCGTTAAAAGCGGTTCATTGGCGATCGTCGGCGTATAAAATAGTCCCGCCACCGCTAACACCATTACTACTGACGCCGCCGGCGCCCATTTTTCGCCGAGGAAAACGTGGACAAGATCGTCAGAGACGATTGCCAAACCGACAAACACCGGGGCCGCGCACAAGATAAGCAGCGGGAAGAAAAACCGGCTTTCCTGCGCGAGCAATTCGCGCCCTTCGCCGGGCGTCGCCGCGTCATCAGCAGCCTGACGGAAAACCATCCATGCAATGAGGCGCATCGGCTCGAACAACATTTCGGAGACTGCGGACACCACGCGCTCCGCCGCGCGATAATACCCGACGCTGGCCATCCCCAAAAAAGCGCCAATGAGAAAAGTCGATGAGTTTCCCGAGATAAAACTGATAATACGGTTGGACAGGATCGACCGCGAGACTTCAAAAATCTCGGCTGCGTACCCACCATTCAGGACGAGCCTGATCGGTTGTTTTGCAACGATCACCACACCCACAAAATGAATGACCTGCATGACGATCTTTGCAACGCCCAGCGCAATAATGCTCCATCCAGCCATCAAACCAGCGATACCCGCGGCGAGCCCCAGCAATTCCGCAACGATGATGACCATTGAAAGGTGCAAAACCGCACCCTTTCGCACCAACACGCCGCCCAGCGCATAGGTCAACGGGCCAAGCAACAAAGTCCCGGAAAAAATCAGTATAAGAATGGAAAACGCCGGCGCCTGAAAAACGAGCAGCGTCACCGCTGCTATAATGACGCCGATAGCGGACAAGAGATACCCGCCCATTGCGGCATAGGCGATAGCTTGCGTCGTCGCTCGTTCGTCGCCGCGCCAACCAAGGACAAATTCATTCCAGCCGGCCGCACCGATCACAAAGAAGAACGTGTAAACGGCGACAGCGATAGAAAAAACGCCAAACTCTGCCGGCGCCAGGACGCGTGCGGCCACCAGAAAGAGGGCGAGCTGCGCGCCCTGCGCGATGATACGGGCGACAAGCGTTGATCCGCCGGCTGTGGCCATAGAGCCGGCGCTGCGTGCGCTGTTTTGCGACGCCCTCTGACCAACCACAAATGTTCTCCCGCTTGAACATGCAACTAGGCGCTTGTATTACCTGCAATAAACCAGAAAACCCATCCTTTCCGGCGCGATTTGACGTTGCAATTTTGAACCGGTTAACCAAAACTCGTTACGGAACAAAAATGGAACTGCAATTCGGCCAACTTCATGTCGCCGCTTATGCAAGACGGCGAGATAATTGCATTTACAATATCGTGCGTACCGGGCGCGAGGAGATGTGAAGATGCATATTGCCGTCATCATTGCCAGTTTTGGGCGGCCAGAAATTGTCAGCGAAATTAACCGCCGCCTGACGCACCAAACCCGTGTGGCCGACAGCGTTTGCATCAGCATTTCAAAATATGAGGACGCGCCGGCGCCCGAAGACACGGGACCTGCCGAAATTATATTAGCGCCGCGTGGGTTATGCGCTCAGCGAAATCACGGTCTCGACCATGTTGGGGACAAGGCCGATCTCATCACATTCTTTGACGATGACTTCGTCCCTTCGGACAATTATCTCGAGAGGCTGGAAACCTACTTCACAGAAAATCCCGATATCGCCGGCGCCTCGGGGCTCGTATTGCGCGACGGCGTGAGCGGACCCGGTCTCAATTATGAGGACGCCGATCGCGCAATCGCCGCCCACAAACCCGTCTCGTCGGCACAGTGGACGCGGCAAACGAAGCAAAGTCTTTACGGCTGCAACATGACGTATCGGCGCAAGGCAATCGAGACTTTACGATTTGACGAAACCCTGCCGCTTTATGGCTGGCTTGAAGACGTCGACTTCTCCGCGCAAGCCGCACAATGGGGCCCCGTGATTGAAACAAACGCGCTTGCCGGTGTACATCTCGGCGTAAAAGGCGGACGATCGCCAGGCTTGCAGCTCGGTTATTCACAAATTGTCAATCCAGTTTACTTGCACCGAAAAGGCACGATTGCGCTAAATCGCGCCGCTGAAAACATCGGCGGCAACCTCATTGCCAATCACCTTCGCGCCCTGGCGCCGGAGCCTTATGTTGATCGTTGGGGTCGTACGAAAGGAAACTGGATGGCCATCAAAGACATACTTTCCGGGAAGATCGATCCAAAGGCGATTTTGTCACTGTGACGCCGCTGCGTTGATCAACCCGTTATAATGGTCAATATGCGCATCGACCCATCCGGTTTCCGTTTGCGCAATTTTCGTCGCCCGTTCGAACGCCGCAATGCTCATTGATTTGACTTTTTTGTCGTCGCTCATCCAATTTGAAATTGCGCTCCGGAAAGCCTCTTCGTCGAAGACATCGCAGACATCCCCCATTCCTTCGCGCTTAATGTCAGCGCCAATGAGACAGAATTTTGATGTCAACACAGGCAGGCCAGCGCGCAACGCTTCCGCTGCGGCGAGACCGAATGGCTCCGTACACCGACTTGGCATAACGAAGAAACGCGCTTTTTGAAAAGCGGCGGCGATTTCCGCTTGTGTCGCCCATCCTTGAAATTCCGCGTCCGGATTCGCCCGGCGGATCGTTTGTTCATCGTCACCTGCGCCAATCACACGAAGCCGCACGCCCGCCGCGCGCGCTGCGGCCGCAAGAATGTCCGCACCCTTTTCGTGCTCAAGGCGGCCGACATATAATATCTCACTGTTTTTTTCCGCCGCGACCCGTTCGTGAACAAACCGCATTGCCGGATTGGTAACGACGCTGATTTGTGCCGCCGGCACACCGCCGCGCGTCAGAAACGGGATCATGCCCGCCTGAATCGCCAACACCGAAAATGGCGCATCCTCGAAATTCACTGCGCGATTCAACATCGCCTGACGGGCGAGCCGCCAAAGTTTGTGTGAGTATCGCCGCTTATCACAGTGGGTCGCAACGCAGCGCGCCGACATCGGTGTCAGATCGCATTGCGTGGATTTCGGATAAATGAAAAAATTTCCGTTCGGGCAAGTAATAAAAAAGTCATGGGCCGTCATAACGACCCGTTCGGCCACCGGCGCCAACACGGAAAAAATCGAGGGCGACAAGATCTGCGACCAGCTGTGAACGTGATACACAACGTCAGGACCGTCGATATCGGCCATCAATTCCTTTAGGCTCGCAGCAGCGTCATGATTCCACACACCGTCAATGAATCCACGCCGCGACTTTAAGAGCGGCTTCCCGCCGATCGCCGCAACATCGACCCCGAGCGCTTTGAGTTCGTCATTCTCACCGTTATCTCCGGCAAAAAAAGTTACGTTTTCGCCGCGCGCGACGAGATTGCGCGTTAGCTGCAACGCCAATTGCGCCGCCCCGCCCCGGGCAATCGTCGTGTCATTGATAGTAACGACGCGTTTGAAGCTATTTCTCATGCGTGAATGATGTCTTCTGATTTTTTGAACACGAACTTCCTGGCGCGATTAGCGGCGGATATCAGGCTTCGACACCGCATGACCATCTGCCCCTCCCCCAAACACCGAAAAGTCATACCCCGCACCAGCGTCAATGCAAGTCAAAGTCGATGGATACGCTTTGGACGATAAATGTGCGCCCTTTAGGTTGTGGACGAATATTTCAGTCTCGCATAATAAGTGCGGATCTGCTGGCGGCGACGTCGGCAGCAATGACGTGATCGCCAGCGAATTTGAGGAACGACGTGAAAGCGCGTGTAATTCGGCCAGACGAACTTGACGCCAGTCTCATGGAGAACTGGCGGACGCTCGTTGACGGCAACAGGCTTTATCGTAGCCCATTTTATTCACCAGAATTTACGTGCGCCGTCGCCTCATCTCGCAACGATGCCTTTGTCGCCGTCATTGAAGACGCCGGACGCATTATAGGTTTTTTTCCATTCCACAATTTGCGTGGCGGTGTCGCCAAACCCATCGGCGGCCCAATTTCAGATTATCAAGGACCGATTTTATCAGGTGATTTTGATCCTGAACCACAATCTCTTTTGAAAGAGTGCGGACTTGCCGCCTACGATTTCAATCATTTGCCTCGCGCCATGAAATCGTTCGATGCTTTGTCATATGCGACGAGCCGCTCACCACTTATGGATTTGTCGTCGGGGTTTGAACAATATGCCGCCGGCCAAACTAAATCCTGGAAGAGCTCAATGAAAGCGATGCGCAGGCGATGGCGTAAAACAGAGCGTGAGATCGGGCCAATCCGCTTTACGTTTCACGACGCATCCGATGAAACTTATGAGCGCCATAAAGGCATGAAAAATAAATTGTACAAGAAACTTCGCGTCAGCTCCGGCCTCGACACGCCGTGGGTCGCCAATACGCTGGACATTATACGCAGAACACAAACGCCGACATTCGCTGGCGTCATGACGACAATGCATGCGGGCGAAAAACTGATGGCCGCCCATTTTGGTATGCGATCGCGAACAGTTTGGCACTGGTGGTTCTCGTCCTATGACCTTGAAATGGCGAATTACGGGCCGGGCATAACTTTAATCTATGAAGCCGCACGCAGCGCCAACGAGCGCGGCCTCAACATCATCGATTTCGGCCGCGGTGAAGCTGAATACAAGAGCGTGTTCAGCAACGATGCGACGCCGCTTTGTGAAGGGTCGGCCGAATGCGCCGGTACGGCGCCCGGCGCACTGCGCGCATGTCAAAAGGCTTTGCTTTCGGCTGTCCGGCCACTGCCGCTTGGCAAGTATGAAAGTTATCCGCGGCGAGGATTAGCGCGCTTGATTTCAGGCATGCAATTACCCGAGCCAAACGATTACGAAGGTCCACAATAACAAGCTGGCAAGCGCTTTACTAATACCAATTGTCAAGCCTCGGCATCACGCAATTGGTCTTGAGGTTTTTCCGGTTCTTTGTCGCGCCCATAGAGGGAGCCAAATATCGCAGGGCGGCTAGGAAATTGAAACTTCGGTTGCACACCGGGCGAGCCAACGCCCAGGACGGAAGCCGGTTTACGCGCTATTCCATATGCCGCCGTTGCGGTCGCAATAAATAAAATCGGGACCAAACCGCCATCAATCGTCGTCCCTGCAATCAAGTGCGTAAGCAGAAATCCAACAGCAGCGGCGCGCGACGCCGTAAAGACCCTGCGCGCAAACCGTATATCCCTTTCCATCGAAGGCGAAAGCCGGCGGACCCAGGCGCGTAGGAATGATCGATTTAAAAACGCGACATAAATCACCGTTCCGATAAATCCAACATTGCCCACTAACACTGCAAACAAACTGGAAGCACGCGCGCTCCCCAACCCGACACCGAACCCTTTTGTATCAACAAAATTCTGAATGCTCTGAGCATTCCAACTCGAACGTTCAACACCTGAGGCCGTTTGCAATTTAATGCCGAACAAGCGTTCGTACACTTGCGTGGCAAAATCGCGAAACGGCTCGACAAAAAACAACAAAAGAAAACCCACCGCGACAACGGAACCGAACATAATCGCGGTGATTTGATCCGACGTAATACCGGGTCGAACGAGGTAGAATACCGAATGTAGCCCCCAAAGACCGACAAGCAAAATGAGCGCCGCATAGGATGTGGTCGAAAGAGAAAATGCGACACAGCCGAGTAAGGTTGTTGACGCAAACAAAGTCCAGATACCGCGTGTCTGCATGAACCGGGTAAAGTTCCATGCGAACAGCCCCAAACTGGCGGCGCCAAAAGACGCCGGTTCGGTATACGGGCCAATAATGCGCGGTGCGCCGGCGATCATATGGTGCGCGTTGATCGAATAATTCGCTGTACGGATCATGTCGAGAATTGCAGCAGCCGGCGGCAGGTTCGGAAATATACTGACAACCGTGAAGGCAAGATGGACAATCGTCAAAACGTTCATGGTGTGCGTAATGCGCCGAAGACCGCCTTCACGGGAAATAACAAAGGCCGCCGCCGCAAAGATCAAAAAATTGATCGTGATGTATAATGACTGCGTCAAATTTCCGGTTGTCGGATAAAGCGGCGACAAAGAAATGAAGCCCTCGGAACTGCGGGCGAGCGAAAATACGGACGTTTCGCCCTCAAAGAGTCGCGGCATCAAGATTGCGGATAACACCGCATAGCCAGCAAATGCGCCGAGTAAAACAACAGCAGAGTTGCGGGCGCCAAATTGTATCGCGCCATTGAACATTCGCGGGCGCATGGCGATACTGGCGACCAATGCACCTGATAAGAAATGCGCACAAATGATACTGACGCCGCCGATAGCGGGGAGATTGACAAACGCTGCGGCCTGAAGGGGGGCAAATGCGGCGACGATTGGCAGACCGAGACTCATCGGCCGCGCAACAATAAATGCCGCAGCGACAAGCGCCAGAATGCCGATCGGCGTGAACTCCACCAATACCCCCAGTATAACCCCCGACCGCATCACGGCCAGATTCGAACAATATACGGGGCGGCGGTGATTATCGATAGTCCCCCAAACCCGCCGAAACGACGTCCTGACGCCGAATTCCACAAGGATTCGCTTTGGCGACGCCCCTTATCGGCAGACCAGCGCAACGCCTTCTTGATCGCGATAATTGATTGGGATTTATCGCATTTCGGCGTAAAGATGTGTTTCCGCTGCAACCGATTATCAAAGTTGTATGATCACAGAACCCCTAATTGTTATTGCGGTCTGCATTGTCGTTTACGGCATATTTTCCGCGCGACTTTCCAATTCAATTATCTCCGCGCCGATGATTTTTACATTAGCCGGTCTCGCAGTCGGCGGCGCAGGACTTGGCATTGTCGAAATCGACATCGACAACCATGTGCTTGAGGGGTTTGGTGAGCTGACGCTTGGCTTTTTATTATTTGCTGACGCGGCCTCCACTAACAGCCGAAAGTTGGCGGAGAATACACGCATTCCGCGCCGTCTGTTGTTAATCTCCCTGCCCCTTACCATTCTTGTCGGGACGGTGTTCGCAATCTGGATTTTTCCCGATCTCGCCTGGCAGGAGGCGGCGTTGATCGCCGCAATTCTCGCGCCGACCGATGCCGCGCTTGGCCTTGCGGTTGTCTCCAGTAAACATGTTCCCGAACGCATCCGGCAAGGGATACTGGTTGAGTCAGGCCTCAATGACGGACTTGCTTTGCCGGCCGTCCTTTTGTTCGCCGCACTTTCCTTTTCAATGATGGAAACAGAGGGGCAGAATTTGGGCTATTGGCTTCGCTTTGCCGTGCAACAAATTTTCGTCGGCGCGTTTGTCGGCGCCGGTATCGGCGCCGTTCTGGGCAAACTCGTCCACTACGCCGACGGCAAGGAGTGGATCTCGCACTCCTTCCGCAACCTCACATGCATCGGCGTCGCTATACTGACGCTTTTCTGCGCGCATCTTGCCGGCGGCAATGGTTTCATCGCGGCCTTTGTTGGCGGCCTTGCATTCGGCAGCTTCTGCTCGCGGCGCGCAGGCTCCCTGACGAACTTCGTCGAGGAGGAAGGCCAGCTGTTCAGCCTGATCATTTTCTTTTTCTTCGGCGCGGTTTTATTGCCAGCGGCGTTCCTGCATGTGACGACGCTATGCTTTATCTACGCTTTGTTGAGCCTCACCATTATTCGGATGGCGCCAACGGCTATTTCCGTTGCGGGCTTAAAGCTTAAATGGCCGACCATAGGGTTTATCGGGTGGTTCGGACCGCGCGGGCTCGCGTCGATCCTGTTCCTCTTGATCGCTGTAGAGGACGAGGAAATGGGCCGCCTAACCGAGATTGAGCGGGTTATTTATATAACGGTGTTCTTGAGTATCCTGTTACACGGCGCCACTGCCGCTCCCTTTTCAAAGTGGTTTGGCGGATCGGCCGCCGCGAAGGCCGACAGCACTGGCGGTTAAGCTTTTCAGATACGGATGTATGCGTTCGCGTCAGCGCGGAACTGCAACATATCTCCGACGCGAACGATCTCGCCTTGCGCTTCAACCGGGTCGGCGACCAGTGGCAGAATATCCATCGGAATCGGACCGCCCTGTGCGTCTGTCATCAGCAACACGGATTCGCGACCGTCCTTTGTGCGCACCCAGAAGCTAGGCGGGATCCCGCCGCGAATGCACAGGCTTGCGCACGCTTTGTGCGTCTTGCCGCGACCCGGACGCATCACACCGAAGAAGCATTTTGAATCCATAACCGTGCCGGCAAGATGCGCAGGGCCCAAGGAGACTGTATCCGGCATAACGACTGAACCGGGCATATCGATGAGTACAGGGGTCAGCCATTCGTCAAGGAAAGACGGGACCTCAAGCATGCGCCGGTCCTTGCGTTCGATCAGGACGCCAGATGCTTCGACCGGAAGGCCTTCCTTGTCTGCAAACTTTAAAGCCGAGTTGCATTTCCCCTGCGCGGCGATCAACACCGTCCGCATGCCGAACGGCGCAGCCGGATCACTCACAAGCAGCATCGGGTACGGCGCGTTGACGAGCGCGCCCGTCACTTTGTGCGTTGCGCTGGTAAGCCATGCGCCGGCGCCCGGATCCTCGAGTTCAGATGCGACGAGCCAGCTAGCGCCGCCGGCGCCGATCAGCCCGAGGGGCAAAGCGCCTAGCAGAAAACGCCGATCAACGACCGGCGCCTTTGCCCAACCGATAAACATGTCCTGCGTATCCGTTTTCGCCGGATCAATGACGCCTTTGCGAGCGCTCATGACACCACTCCTGCGCCCGGAATGAGTGCGGGCTCAACGCGCGTTCCCGGTTTGTTGGGCTTGGGGTCCAGCAACACGCGGCCCTCTTCGATCCGAACATTATATGTAGATATCTTTTCGGTGAAGGGCGGCGGCGAGATGCCGTCATCGGGACGATATTGCCAGCCGTGCCACGGACAAGTAATGCAGCCATCGATAACGCGTCCCTCACCAAGCGGCCCGTTCTGGTGCCGGCAGGCGTTGGTGACCGCAGAGATTTTGCCGTCATACCGAAAGATTGCAACGCGGTCGCCCTTCGGCAGCGGCGTGATAACAGCGCGTTTCTCCGCGATATCGTCCGGCGCACAGACATCTACCCAGCCTTTCTCCTTCAGTTGCTTCATTCCGCTATCAGCGCCCCACTCGCGCAGCCCAGCAATCAAGTGCAAGCTTGAAACGCCGACAAAAGTAGCGGCTGTCATGATCGGATAGGTCATCGATTTTTCCGTCATCAATGCACCAAGAACGATGTGCATCACGAGCAGCGCATAGGCCGGATAAACAAGCATGTGCAGCGCTTTCCAGACCGGCGCCGACAAATTGTTGAGCCAGAAATCATGGCTCGTCACCGCCATTGCCATCATGATGAGGAATGCAGCGAAGCCCAGCGTTTCAAACGGAAAACCCGGAATAGAATCATATAACGGATTGGAAACAAAGAGCGATACAAACGGATTGAGTGGGCCACTGCTGTGATACCAAAACAGCGCCAGCCCGAAATGCGCCGATGCAACAAGAAACGTCACGACGCCCAGATGGCGGCGATTATAGAGCAACGTCAGGAAGCGCTTGTTCATGCGCGCTAGCGGACCAATCGCGAGAATTATTGTAAGAAGTGAAAACGCCGCTGTGCCTAGGGCACGGATCGCGAGGACGACGGGGTCTGCACTGTGCCCGCTGGCATGAGTTTGCAACCCAACGAACATGAACACGCCGATAAAAATCGCGACGAAGGCGAACAGATAAAGATCGTATACGATCTTGTTGCCGTTCCACTGAATTGCCTTGTATTGATGGCCCATTTTCTATTCCGCCCTTGCGTCAATCGTCAGGATTGCGTCAGGGATCTCGCTAAAAGGCGTTTGCGGTCGCTGCATCCATGCGAAGACGCCCGCGATCAACGTTACCGGCGCGAGGACCAGCCACATCAAGAGATGTATTCTTCGGTGCGGGCGCTTCATGATGCGCCCTCTTCCGTTTCTTCATTGATTTTGACGCCCGACAGCCAGCGGACAACCACCGCGGGCCAGATCATCACACAACCAAGAAAGACCATCGGCCGGAATAAAGGACTCGCGCCTTTTGCAGCGGCGTCGATGCGATTGACGCCAAACGCAAGGAACGCAATGGCGATCAGTGCCCCGACGGCGAACCATGCGGCGAGCATCAATACGATCATGTTCGCCACTGCCATCAGCGCCCACCCACGCCGCCAAATGCAACGCCGGACAATTCGGCCATATCGCTTTTGAACGTTGTTAAATCGTCGGCGGTAAAGTCGGATATCCGCGAGTGGCCGCAGGCGCGCGACAGGATGGACATCAATTCCGTCGCCGCTTCGAAGAAATTCGCGAGCCGTTTTGCGGCGATCTGAATTTCCAGGCGTTGCCGCAAATGTTCTTTCTGCGTCGCGATGCCAACCGGGCAGTTGTTGGTGTGGCAGGCGCGCATACCGAGACAACCGATCGCCTGCATCGGCGCGTTGGAGAGCGCTACGGCATCGGCGCCGAGGGCCAGCGCTTTTACGTAGTCGGCCGGTTTTCGCAAGCCGCCGGTCGCAATGAGCGACAC
>JAJFFU010000109.1 GCA_021776465.1 Parvularculaceae bacterium | reverse complement strand
GACGCGATGCCATTTTCGACGCCGGATTTGTCTTTGTATCCCTCGCTCGCGAGAATATTTTCGCCGTTTCCAGCTTTCAGGCGAAACCGGAATTCACCGGCCTTGTCCTTATAAACTTCAAACTTACCCGCCATATTAGACGCTCCTTTCCAACTTCTGCGCCCCCGCGCTTGCTTTCAATTAGCCCATTCAGCGGGTCTGTAAACCGTTCCTGCTGCATGAATTTTCCGCATATGTTCCAGAATCGTTCCGTCTGGTCTAAACAGGCGCGATGAGTTCAGAACCTGTAAAGTCCCCGTCGATATCAGAACGCGCCATGGCCGCGGCAACCGTTACGCCGCGCAACGAAAATGACGAAGAAACAGCGCCTTACCTGACAGACTTAAACGAAGAGCAGCGCAAGGCCGTGCTCACGACGGACGGACCGGTGCTGATGCTGGCGGGCGCCGGAACGGGCAAGACGCGCGCCCTGACGACACGCCTTGTCCATCTCCTCTTCACCGGCCGCGCGCAGCCCTGGCAGATCCTCGCTGTAACTTTCACCAACAAAGCCGCCCGCGAAATGAAAGACCGCATCGGCGCGCTTATCGGAGAGTCGGTCGAGGGCATGCAGTGGCTCGGCACGTTCCATTCGATCGGCGCCCAGATCCTGCGCCGCCACGCGGAACTCGTCGGCCTCAAATCATCGTTCACTATCCTCGATGCCGACGACCAGATCCGGCTCGCCAAGCAAGTGATCGAGGCGGCGAATATCGATGAAAAGCGCTGGACAGGCCGTGGCCTCGCCTTTGTTATCGACGGATGGAAAAACCGCGGGCTAACGCCGGACAAGGTTCCCGCGAATGAGGCCTATCACTTCGCTGACGGACGAGGCATCGCTTTATACGAAGCGTATCAAGCGCGGTTACAAACGCTCAACGCCGCCGACTTCGGCGACTTGTTGATCCACAATCTGACGATTTTCCAGAACAATGCCGACGTTCTTGCTGAATATCAGAACCGCTTCCGATACATGCTGGTCGACGAATATCAGGACACTAACGTTGCGCAATATTTGTGGCTCCGGTTTCTCGCGCAAAAGCACAAAAACATTTGCTGCGTCGGCGACGATGACCAGTCGATCTATGGCTGGCGCGGCGCCGAAGTTGAAAATATCCTGCGTTTTGAAAAAGACTTTCCGGGCGCGCAGGTTATTCGTCTGGAACGCAATTACCGCTCGACGCCGTCCATACTTGGCGCTGCGTCAGGATTGATCGCCGCCAATCAGGATCGCCTCGGCAAGGAACTCTGGACCGATGCGGAAGACGGCGAAAAGGTCAAAGTGCGCGGCGTCTGGGACGGCGACGAAGAAGCGCGCATTGTCGGCGACGATATAGAAGCGGAGCAGATGAAAGGCCGATCCCTTTCGGACATGGCCGTGCTGGTGCGCGCCTCGTTTCAGATGCGCGCTTTTGAGGAACGGTTTAACACGCTCGGCCTTGCTTACCGGGTCGTTGGCGGCCCGCGCTTTTATGAGCGCGAAGAAACCCGTGACGCCCTCGCCTATATCAGGCTCATTCGGTCAGCCGACGATGATCTCGCGTTCGACCGCATCGTCAACAAACCCAAACGCGGGCTTGGCGACAAGGCGCTTCAGGTGCTGCACAAAATCGCGCGGGCGCAAAACATCCCGTTGATGGCGGCGTCGCGCGTCGCGCTTGAAAGCGATGACCTCCATGCCGCCGCGCGCCGATCGCTCGTCAATTTCGTCGACACGATCGATCGTTGGTCACGCGACGCCAAGGATATGGCGCCGGCCGATCTCGCCGAGCTCATGCTGGAAGAGTCCGGTTATATGGAAATGTGGAAGAGCTCGAAAAGTCCGCAGGCGCCGGGCAAGCTCGATAATCTGAAAGAGTTCATTCAGGCGATTTCGGAATTCGAGACGCTCGAGGGATATCTTGATCACGTCGCCCTTGTCGCGGAGCGCAGCGAGGACACCGGCGAAGGGCAAGTCTGGCTGATGACGCTCCATGCAGCGAAGGGCCTTGAGTTTCCCGTCGTGTTCCTGCCCGGCTGGGAAGAAGAGATTTTTCCGTCGAAGCGCTCACTCGACGAAAAAGGAAACGCAGCGCTCGAGGAAGAACGCCGCCTCGCTTATGTCGGAATTACGCGGGCCGAAGAAAGCTGTCGCATTTCATTCGCCGCAAACAGGCAGATTTACGGGCGCTGGCAAGCGGCGATGCCGTCGCGCTTCGTCGATGAATTGCCCGAAGACCATGTAGAGGTCATGTCCGAGCCCGGCATATACGGCAATGCGGCGGCGGACCTTGCCAGCCATTCCAGTTTCGACGGCGAAAAACTGCGCGAAGACGCCTATTACGACAATCCAGGATGGCGCCGCGCGCGCGCCTCAAATACGCGCCCGCAGTCATCGGCGCCGATGATTGAAGGCCGCGCCGCAACAGTTTCCGTTAGCGCGCCGGGCCGATCTAAATTCGCGAAAGGGCAACGCGTCTTTCATCAAAAATTCGGCTACGGAACAGTTTCTTCAATCGAGGGTCAAAAACTGACGGTGGACTTTGAACATTCCGGATCGAAAAAAGTCATCGACACGTTTGTTGAGGCTGCATGATGGCGCTCGATCTTTCCAAAGCTATTCTCCATCGCGGCAAGTTAACCGAAAGCAGCCGTGCGCATGACTATGAATTCTGGCGGCAGCAATCAGTCAGAGTAAAAATGGCTGCAATATGGGAAATGACACTTTTTCATCACATGGTAACTGAAGGCAATGAAACTGAACCCCGACTTGATCGAACTGTTGGCGGCTTTCGAAAAAAACAGCGCTAGATATCTGATCATCGGCGGATACGCCGTCGGATTTCACGCCGAACCCCGTTATACGAAAGACTGTGATTTCTGGATTGCAACCGATGTCGAAAATGCTCGCGCAGTTCACAAAACGCTGTCAGATTTTGGCGCGCCACTATACGGAACAACGCCAAGTGATTTTGAAGGCGACAACGAATTCTTCTGGTTTGGTGCAGCGCCAAATCGCATTGATATTATAATGGGGCCGCCGGGTGGCGTTGACTTTGAGAGGGCATGGAAAGACCGTGTAGTGCGCGAATACGATGGATTGGAAATTAACTACATATCGCGGCAGCATCTTATTCAACTGAAACGCGCCGCGAATCGTGATGTCGATAAAGGTGACATAATAAAGCTGATTGAATCAGATCCGGACGCATGACGGCTGCCAATTGTCCCTCGCAAGATTGCAGCGCGGTATTCAGACAGAATGACGGCGCCCATCACGAAACCGCATGACTTATGCACGATTACGCGAACGGCTATAATTGATGACCTCTTCTTTCAAACTTACCTGGAACGGCACGCAAGCTGTGCTGCAAAAAGCGGCGGACGCACTCACCGACGTTTTATCGCCACCTGCAGGCGCGATTAGTCTGACCAAAGACGACCCGGCCGTTGAAGACGAAGCGGCGGAATGGCGGCTCGATGCTTATTTCGACGTCAGGCCGGACGTGAACGCCGTAGATACACTGCTCGGCGAACATGGCGGCCTCGGCGCAGCCAACGTCGAAGAACTCCCGGATATCGACTGGGTCGCTCACTCGCTCGAAGGTCTCGGTGTCGTACGCTGCGGCCGGTTCGTGCTTTATGGCGTACACGACGCGGATAAACTGCCCGGCGAAGACAATGACATTCCGATACGCATCGACGCCAACCAAGCATTCGGAACGGGACATCACCCCACAACATCCGGCTGCCTGATGCTGCTCGATCGGTTCGCAGGTTTTGCGCCGAAGAATGTTTTTGACCTTGGCTGCGGGTCGGCGATCCTCGCAATTGCGGCGGCGAAACTCTGGGGACGGTCGATCCTCGCCAGCGACATAGACGAACGCTCCGTAGAGATCGCCGCGGAGAACGCAGTTCTGAATGACGTCGCTGACAAGGTTTCAGCGGTCGCCGCCGCCGGCTTCGATCACGAGCAGATCTCGACGGCAGCGCCATTCGACTTCGTCTTTGCGAACATTTTGGCGGGGCCGCTCGCCGAACTCGCCCCGGCCATGGCCGATCACGTTCAGAAGAACGGGCGCGTCATGCTGGCGGGGCTGATGACCGAGCAGGCGGACGGCGTCATCGCCGCCTATAACGCGGCCGGGTTTCGACTGATTAACCGGCTCGATCAGCCCACATGGCCAGTTCTTCTATTCGTTCGACAATAAACACGGGCCCTTGAGGCCGACGCACCGACGGGCGATAACGACGTCACAACATCGAAAGCACCGCCTTATGTTTCAGACCTTCGAGCCCGTTTCCGACCGTTCCTTCGCCGGCAAACATTTGCCGCAGCTACGCGCCGAGATGAAAAAGAAAAATCTCGACGGGTTCATCGTTCCCCATGACGACGAATATCAAAACGAATATATTCCGGCCTGCGCCGAACGCCTGATGTGGGTGAGCGGCTTTTCCGGTTCAGCCGGCGCAGCGATTATCTTGCAGGATCGCGCCATCATTTTCACGGACGGCCGCTATACGTTGCAAGTCCGCCAACAAGCCGACAGCGCATTTTTTGACTATGTCGACAGTACCGAACAAACGCCCGCTCAGTGGTTGCGTGAAAACGCGACGACTTCTGAACGGATCGGTTATGATCCGATGCTGCATACAACAGACAGCGTGCGCAGCCTGAAAGCGGCGTCCGACAAGGCCGGGTTCACGCTCATCGCTGTTTCTGAAAACCCGATCGATGCGGCATGGTCCGATCAACCGCCCATCCCGAAAACACCGGCTAAGCCTCACGACGTTCAATATGCGGGCAAGGCGTCAGTAGAAAAGCGTGCGGAAATTGCAGCCGCAATCAAGGCGGCCGGCGCCGACGCTGTGTTAATCACCGCGCCGCCATCAATTGCCTGGCTCTTTAATATCAGAGGGTCCGATGTTGCGCGTTCGCCATTGCCATTGGCCCGCGCTGTGCTCACCAAGGACGGCGCAGCGACGTTATTCATCGCGCCTGAAAAAATTGACAATTCTTTGCCGGAGTTTCTCGGCGACAATGTTGATATTCGCGGTGAGGGCCAGCTTGGCGTTATGCTCGACAAACTCGGCGAACAAAAGGCACGCATCGGCGTAGATCCGTCCTTGGCGCCGTCAAAGTATGTCAGTGATTTGAAAGACGCCGGCGCGGAAATTATCAATCTGACCGACCCGTGCGCCCTGCCCCGCGCGGCAAAAAACGAAACCGAAATTGACGGCGCGCGCGCGGCGCATGTTCGCGACGGCGCCGCGGTCACCCAGTTTCTTCACTGGCTCGCGACAGAGGCGCAGTCCGGCGACATTGACGAGATCGCTGCTGCGAAAAAGATAGAGAGCTTCCGCGCGGCGCATCATGATCTGCGCGACCTCTCCTTCGATTCCATTTCCGGCGCTGGCGCAAATGGCGCGATTTGTCATTACCGCGTTTCAACGGAAACGAACGCCAAGCTTGAAAAGGGTAGTTTGTTCCTGATCGACTCCGGCGGGCAGTATCCGGATGGAACAACCGATATTACGCGTACAGCGCCTATCGGAACGCCGACCGAGGAAATGCGCGACCGGTTTACACGCGTCCTCAAAGGACACATCGCACTTGCGCGCCTGAAGTTTCCAAAAGGCACCACCGGCCACCAGATCGACGCCATAGCGCGCAAGCCCCTTTGGGATGTCGGTCTTGATTATGATCATGGCACCGGTCACGGCGTCGGATCATTTCTTGGCGTGCATGAGGGGCCCCAGCGCATTGCCAAAGCGCCGAACAGCCAGCCGCTGCTTGCGGGCATGATCCTTTCGAATGAGCCAGGGTTTTATAAAGCCGGCGAATTCGGCATTCGAATCGAAAACCTGATTGTCGTTCGCCCGGCTGAACCGATCCCCGGCGGCGACCGCGACATGCTGGAATTTGAAACGATAACGGTGGCGCCGATCGATCTCGAACTCGTCAAAGTCGAACTTCTAACCGATGGCGAGCGTGAATGGCTCAACGCTTATCACGC
>JAJFFU010000108.1 GCA_021776465.1 Parvularculaceae bacterium | reverse complement strand
CCGGGGAACATTGTCGAAACGGCGTTGCGCGACGCATCGACAAAATCTCCGACCTTGTCTTCCGGCGACATCACATAATCCGGCGCCAGACAAATCTGTCCGGCGTTCATCGCCTTGCCAGCCATGATGCGCGCTGCAGCTTTCTCTATGTCAGCAGACGCGCCGAGGATCGCCGGAGATTTGCCGCCAAGCTCTAGCGTCAACGGCACAAGATTTTCCGCCGCCGCACGCATGATATGGCGCGCTACCGATCCCGCCCCGGTAAAGATGATATGGTCGAACGGCAATTTCGTGAACGCCGCGCCCGTTTCCGGCCCCCCGGTAATCACGGTCGCCTCTTCCGGGTCGAATTCCTCTGCAAACATTTTCTGCATCAACGACGACGTTTGCTCGGTGAACTCCGACGGCTTTATCATGACGCGATTGCCAGCGGCGAGAATGCCGGCGAGCGGGGTAAACACCATGCCGATTGGGAAATTCCACGGCGCAATGAGCCCAACAACGCCTTTCGGTTGAAATTCGACGCGGGCCGCGCCGCCCAGCAACCCCATGGGAAATTCAACGCCGCGCCGCTCCGGTTTCATCCACCGGCCGAGGTTTTTCTTGGCATGTTTTAGCGCCGCGATTGAAACGGCGATATCAGCAACGTCCGTCGTATCTTTCGAGCGGTGTCCGAAATCCGCAGCAACGGCGTCCGCAAGGGCGCGGCGATTGTTGACGAGCGCGGCAATGGCTCGATCAAGGCGAGCGGCGCGAACGGCAAAATCAGGGGCGCCATCGCGGACTTGCGCTGCACGCTGTTGTTTCAGAACGCCGGCCATTTCATCAGGGCTTGCGCCAATTGCTTCAGACATGGAGTGGCTCCGCAGGGTTATTTGTGATGGCCCGGCTGGGCATACGCGTGCGATTGATGTACACGGGCCGACATTCCAAACGCAACGCATTCGAACAGCGGAGAGGCGCCTTGCCGGGACTTTATTTTGAAGAATTCGAAGTTGGGCGCGTTTTTAAACACGCCCTTCACCGCACTATCACCGAAGCGGACAACACATTCTTTTCCGCAATGACGCATAATCCGGCGGCGTTGCACCTCGACGAGGAATATTGCCGTGAGCATTCACAGTTCAAAACCCGCGTCGTGAACAGCTGCCTCACGCTTGGGTTTATGGTCGGCATCAGCGTTGGGGACACAACGCTTGGTACGACGGTCGCCAATCTTGGCTGGGACGAAGTCAAGTTTCCGCATCCGCTTTTTCACGGCGATACCATCCGCATCGAAACGGAAGTATTAGAGCTGCGCGAAAGCAAATCACGCCCGGACAATGGCATCGTTATTTTTGAACACCGCGCGTTTAATCAGGACGAAAAACTGGTCGGAATTTGCAAGCGCTCTGCGCTGATGATGCGCAAACCGAAAGCCTGATCGATGTATCGTTCTCTCCTCTTTGTCCCCGGCGACAGCGACAAAAAAATTGCGAAGTCTGAGTCCATTCCGGCGGACCTGATTATTTTCGATCTTGAAGACGCCGTCGCGGCGGCGGCGCGACCGGAAGCGCGCATACGTGTAAAAAATTATCTCGACGCCCGACAGGATCGTTCCGCCGCGCTCTATGTTCGGATCAACCCGCTCGACACAGACGATGCGAGGAAAGACCTAGCGGTCGTAATGGAAGGCGCGCCAGACGGCATTGTCCTGCCAAAGGCCCAGGCGCCTGACGACATCCGCACATTGGAAAAGCTGCTGGACGCCGCGGAAACGAAACATGGATTGGAGAAAAGTTCGACACGCATCTTGCCCGTCGCAACCGAGATTCCGACGGCGCTTTTCACGCTTGGCGAATATCAGCACGTGGCTGATCGTCTGCTTGGTCTAACCTGGGGGGCGGAAGACCTCGGCGCCAGCATCGGCGCTATGAGCAAACACGGTGAGGCCAGCGAATGGAGCGACCCGTTCGCGCTTGCCCGTTCGCTCTGTTTGTTTGCAGCCTCAGCAGCCGGCGTGCAGGCGATCGATACGCTTTACGCCAACTTTCGCGATCAGGAAGGGCTCGCCGCCTCTGCCGCGCGTGCGCGCCGTGACGGCTACACTGGCAAGCTCGCTATTCACCCGGACCAGGTCGAAATCATCAACGCCGCATTTACACCGAGTACGGAAGAAATCGATGAGGCGCGCGCCATTGTTGATCTTTTCGCGGCGAACCCGGACGCCGGCGCCCTCTCCTATAATGGCCGCATGGTCGACATGCCGCATCTCGTGCAAGCGAAGAAAATTATCAGCCTCGCGGAAAAGGCGCGCTGAACGGTTTACGACACGTCCTGCAGTGACTTCATATCGATTACAAACCGGTATTTGACGTCAGCTTTAACGACGCGGTCCCAAGCCTGATTTATGTCCTGCATGTCGATCAATTCGACATCGGAGACGATATTGTGCTCGCCGCAAAAGTCGAGCATCTCCTGCGTTTCCTTAATGCCGCCGATGACGGAGCCGGCGACACGACGCCTGTTCGCCAGCAAAAGCCCACCGTGAAATCCCGGCATTGGCTCAATCGCGCCGACCATCACCATCGTCCCGTTCCGCGCCAGTAACCCCATATAGGGGTTCAATTCATGGGCGACGGGCACCGTGTTCAACAGGAAATCAAATCGACCGCGCGCGGCTTTCATTTGATCGCGTTCCCTGGACAGCAAAATATCATGGGCGCCGAGCTTTTTCGCATCTTCGCCCTTTTGCGACGACGTCGTGATCATCGTCACATGAGCGCCGAGAGCGTTCGCAAACTTAACGCCCATGTGACCAAGGCCGCCGAGGCCGATCACGCCGACCTTATCGCCCTTGCCGACTTTCCAGTGCGCCAGCGGCGACCAGGTCGTGATACCGGCGCAAAGGAGCGGCGCGACCGCTTTGGCGTCAAGGTTCTCCGGGATGCGCAGGACAAACTTGTCGCGGACAATAATTCTTTTTGAGTAGCCGCCATGGGTCGGCCCGCCGAGATGCGGATCAATACCGCCATAGGTCATCAACGCGCCTTTTTCGCAATATTGTTCGTCGCCATCATCGCAAGCAACGCAGCTCAGGCATGCATCGACCATGCATCCGACACCAACAAGGTCACCGGTTTTAAAGCCAGTGACACTTACACCGATTTCCGCGACCCGGCCGATAATCTCGTGACCGGGCACACAAGGGTATTTGGCGTTGCCCCATTCATTGCGCGCGGCATGAATATCGCTGTGGCAAACACCGCAATATTCTATGTCAATGGCGACGTCTTCGCGATTGACCGCCCGGCGATCAATCGCAACCGGCGCGAGGCGTTCAGTAGCGGCTTGCGCGGCGTAAGCAGCGACCTTCATACTTTTTCCTTCGGCGGTCGGCGTTAAACCGGTATGGAATTCGTCTGTTTCACTTCGCGAAGCGCAATTGATGAGCGTACATGGCTGACGCCCGGCAGCTCGAAAAGAAAAGTCTGAATGACCCGCTCGTAATCGTCAATGTCCTTCGCAACGACGCGGAGCGTAAAATCAGAATCACCTGTTGTCATGTAACAGTCCAGCACTTCCGGCCGGTTCATGATCTTCTTTTCAATTTTCTGGATTATATCTTTATACTGATGTTCAATCGAAATATGCACAAAGGCGCAGACATGAAACCCGAGCTTGCGCCGATTGACGGCCGCGCGGTAGCCTTCGATATAGCCGGTTTCCTCCAGGCTCTTCAGGCGTCGCCAACAGGTTGCCGCGGAGGCATGTCCGGTTATTTCGGCAAGCTCCTGGGCCGAAAGTTTGCCGTGCTCCTGGACAGCACGCAAAATGCGCCGATCCATATCGTCAAGATTGTCGCTCATGGCTTCCGCCCCGATCAAGAATGCGTTGTGAAATAAAAATACAGATTATGGGATAAATATGCAATTTTTATATCAAATTCCAGCCAGAAGCCGATTGAATTGAAACAAACGGCGGCGATTCTGCGGTAAATTCCGCAAAAAGTCAGGGAACGTTCATGTCTGCCACAGCTCTCACCAAGCCGATCACCGCTCCGTTGGACGATTACGCATTGAACGACCGCTACCGCCGCCAAAATGGGCGCGTATTCCTGACCGGCACGCAAGCCCTTGTGGCCATCTTGTTAATGCAGCGGCGCATGGACGAACGCGCAGGGCTGAACACGGCCGGCTTCGTATCGGGATATCGCGGCTCGCCGCTGGGCGCTGTCGATCAGGCCATGTGGGGCGCCAAAAAATTCCTTAACGACGCCGACATCAAATTCCTGCCGGCAATCAATGAAGACCTCGCGGCCACTGCCGTCCTCGGCACACAGCAGGTTGAAGTCGAGGAAACCAAAACGGTCGATGGCGTTTACGCCATGTGGTACGGCAAGGGCCCCGGCGTCGATCGCGCCGGAGATGCGCTTAAACATGGCAACGCATACGGATCATCGCCTCATGGCGGCGTTCTTGTCGTCGCCGGCGATGATCATGGCTGCGTCTCCTCTTCCATGTCGCATCAATCCGACGTCGCGTTCATGTCGTTCTACATGCCGACCATCAACCCGGCGAGCATCGGCGAGTACATAGAGTTCGGACTATGGGGCTACGCCGCCTCGCGCTATTCCGGCATGTGGGTCGGCTTCAAGGCTATATCCGAGGCAGTGGAAAGTGCGGCGTCTATGGAATTGCCGTCGCTTCCCGAATTTAAAACGCCAGACGATTTTGCGCCGCCGGCCGGGGGATTGAATTTTCGCTGGCCTGACCTGCCCGGCATGCAAATCGAAACGCGTATGCGCGCCAAGAAAGACGCCATTCGCGCCTTTGCCCGCGCTAACCCGATCGATAAGGTGATCTGGCGCAATCCGAAAGCAAAGTTCGGCATTGTCACGACGGGCAAAGCGCATTTTGACGTGATGGAAGCGCTGGCCCGGCTCGGCATTGACGAAGCGCACGCCCAAAAGATCGGCATTGAAATTTATAAAGTCGGGCTCGTCTGGCCGCTGGAGACAGATGGCGCAGAACGCTTCATGGCCGGTAAGGACGAAGTCCTCGTCATCGAGGAAAAGCGCGGCATCATTGAAAGTCAGCTTAAAGAATATATCTATGATCGCGCCGTCCGGAAACCCAAACACATCCTCGGCAAGCACGACGAAGACGGCGCTAACCTGATTTCCTGGGTCGACGAATTAACGCCGTCGATACTCGCGCCTATCTTAGCTCGACGGCTAAAACGCACCTTTTCCCGGCTCGACTTTGGCGACAGACTGGCGGCGCTGGCGCGCGCGGAATCCGATATTGCGGACGCACCCGGCGGCGCGGCGCGCGTTCCGTATTTCTGTTCCGGCTGCCCGCACAACACATCGACGAAAGTGCCGGAAGGCAGCCGGGCGCTTGCCGGCATCGGTTGCCATTTCATGGCGTCATGGATGGACCGGAAGACTTCCGACCTCATTCAAATGGGCGGCGAAGGTGTCAACTGGACGTCGAAGTCAATGTTTCTTTCGGACAAACATATTTTTCAAAACCTTGGCGACGGCACATATTTTCACTCCGGTTACATGGCGATACGCCAGGCCATCGCGGCGGGCGCCCATATCACCTACAAAATTCTATACAATGACGCGGTAGCGATGACCGGCGGCCAGCCTGTCGATGGTCAATTGACAGCGCCGAAGATTGCAAAACAACTGGTCGCCGAAGGCGTTCAAAAAGTCGCGGTACTGTCCAACGATCCTGAGCGCACAATGCAACAGGGCGCGTTTCCACCGGGCATTGTTGTTCAACCCCGCGAGGAACTCGATGCCGTTCAACGGGAGCTTCGCGACATCGAAGGCGTCACAGCGTTGATTTACGATCAGACCTGTGCGGCGGAGCTGCGCCGCCGACGCAAACGCGGACAAGCGCCCGATCCGGCTAAACGTGTTTTTATAAACGAGCTTGTTTGCGAAGGATGCGGCGACTGTTCGACGCAATCAAATTGTCTTTCCATCGTGCCGAAAGAAACGAAATTCGGCCGCAAGCGAATGATCGATCAATCTTCCTGCAACAAAGACTATTCCTGCGTTAAAGGGTTCTGCCCCAGCTTCGTCACTGTCGAAGGCGGCGACTTAAAAAAACCGGAACCGCGCGCTTTCGGCGATGCGCTGGAAAACCTGATCGCCGATCTACCGGCTCCCAACTTGCCGACCATTGATCGCGCCTATGACATATTGATCGGCGGCGTCGGCGGCACTGGTGTCGTCACCATTGGCGCCATCGCCACCATGGCGGCTCATCTGGAAGGCAAAGGCGCAAGCGTTCTCGACTTTATGGGCTTTGCGCAAAAAGGCGGCACGGTCCTCAGCTATGTGCGCCTTGGCGAAACGCCGGACCACCTCAATCAAGTCCGCATCGACGTCGGTGAAGCAGAAGCGGTGATCGCCTGCGATCTTGTCGTCGGAACGGACCCGCGCGCCCTGCACGTCATGAAACACGGCCGCACCCGCGCGATCGC
>JAJFFU010000107.1 GCA_021776465.1 Parvularculaceae bacterium | reverse complement strand
GCGCGAAACCAGCGCCGGGGGTAGATCATCGAGCTGTTCCTCGCCGCGCAAATCAGCGCCGCCCGGCGCCAGAAACAATCGCCGCGTCCAAGTGGCGGAGACCGCCTCAGCATGCAGCTCGCGTTCGATCTCAACCAGCAGACCGCGCATGTCTTCTGTGCGGCGGTGGGATATCTCGGCAAAAGCCGGCGTCCGACTGGTTCCTTCGTCGAACGACAATGACGAATGTGCTTCGCGCTGCATTAATGCATTGCGCCAACCGGACGCGCGGTGTCCGCCATTACCGCAATTGCCGATGATCCGGCTGCGCCCGGACGAAAAGTGAAAGGAGCCGGCGCTCCGGAAAAGCTGCGGTCCAAGGTCATGGCCCGTATCGGCAATTAACAGAGCGCGTCCCGCCGTCAGCTTGTGATAGCCGGAATGGCGGGCGAACCCCGTCAAGGCGCTGTCAGGGTCGATCGACTGTTCAACCGCCAGCACAGCCTTTGCGTCATCTTCGTATCCGCCATTGAAGACAGCAAGCTTGCCGTCGGCGCAACGAAAGAACGCGGCCATCGCGCCGGCGCGGATCACTGCGTGTTTTAAAAATCCGGGCGGTTGGCTGCCGCTCGCCTCAACTGCGCGAAGCGCGGTCTGGATGCGCACAGCAAGCTTTAATTGCCGCGACGGGTTACGGCTCACATGACCGCCGTCAGCGCGCAGTTGCAGCCGCAATTCCCGGCGAAGCATTTCAAGCCCGCGCGCCGCCGCCGCCTCACAGCCCGGAAGGCAATGACCGGAAATACAAAGCCCAAGCGCCATCATCAACCGATCAACGCCGGTTTCGGCGCGATGTGCGGCGTTGGCAAGATGGCGCGTCTGGCGCGCCATTGATGTCAGAACGCGGCTACGCCAGAGCGCGTCACAACCATCCAGTATGATGGGATAGCGTGCGCAAAGCTGCACCAACCGTTCGGAAACAAAGAGGGGGTCCCAGGCTTCGGGCGACCATTTTTCAAAACGGTCAAGCCACCCTTTCATCAACGCGTGCGCCGCAGGTACAGCCTCCGGTCCTACCGCCTCCAGATGACGCAACCACGTAAATTCCTGAAGAAACGCATTGGCCGCGCCGCCAGCTGCGGCGCAATCCCACATGGTTTCGAGATTACCATTGCAGTCGACCGTTTCGTCGCCAACCGTCAGCCGCCCGGACATAATCGCCAGAGCGATGTCTTTTTCCGGCGTGAACGGATCATCCGGTTTGAAAAACAGACGGTCAGGCGCAGGGCCCCCGAGTTTGACCTGATAAAAAGGGCTGTCGCCCCAAAACCGTTGCATGCGCGTCAGCATGTCCGGTTCGCTCCCTGTCGCCCCTCACCTGTCATGTGGGTCAACCGCCTTTGCGAAGCGCAGCGATATTATCGGCGTATGCGCCGGGGCCGCCGCGGAAAACCGCAGAACCAGCGACCAATACGTTCGCGCCGGCGGCGATTGCCTTCGGCGCTGTTTCCGAATCAACGCCGCCATCGACTTCAAGCATGATATCGCGGCCGGTCTTGTCGATCATTGCACGGACGGTCTCGATCTTTCGGAGCTGTGAGGCAATAAACGACTGCCCGCCAAACCCCGGATTGACCGACATCACGAGGATGAGATCGACGTCATCCAGCACGGGCTCAATAATGCCGGCGGGCGTCGCCGGATTGAGCGCAACGCCGGGCTTCATGCCGGCGGCGCGGATGCGTTGCAGCGTTCGATGAAGATGCGGACCGGATTCCGGATGCACGGTCAGGATATTGGCGCCCGCTTCGGCGAAGGCATCAATAAAGGGATCGACGGGCGCAATCATCAAATGAACGTCAAAGGGCAAATCGGTGGTTTTGCGAAGGGATTTTACGACCGGCGCACCGATTGTGATGTTCGGCACAAAATGGCCGTCCATGACGTCGATGTGGATAAAGTCCGCGCCAGCAGCGGCGACGGCGGCGATCTCCTCGCCCAGACGAGCGAAATCCGATGCCAGAATAGACGGAGCAATATGTACGCAAACCATGGGCATTGGCGTATCGTGATGCGGCGCCGGTGCGCAACAAAATTGGCGTTAATTTCTATGAAATCGGCTGGCGCCGGAAAAAAAACCCCGCCGTTCTGGCGGGGTTTTTAGTCGATGCAAGGGATTGTCGCAGGGTAATTTCGGAAGTCTGTATTCGAAATTCGCGTCAATCGGGGTGATTGTTTTGTTACGCAGCAATTGGGGCGTAATTTAGACTGGACCGCAAGATTGTTTAGTAAATCGCCGAATTTATTGCTTAATTTCGTTTACCATACTGCTTCGCACCGGCGCGCGCCGGTCGTAACGTGAAGGCAGATCGCAAGCGCATGGAACCAAACGCAGCGAGGCCCGCAAGGCTTGCACCGGCAATCAGGCCGCCGATCCATTCGATGTCAAAAAGACTGACGCCGGTCAGCGCAAACAAGGTGAGCCCGGCGACCCAGGCGAGATAACGCAATGGCGAGCGCACCGCGCGAATGGCCGTTTTTGCCGCCGCCGCCGACACTTTCACCGTGGCTTCGGCCGTTTTTTCGACAGCGCGCAGAACCCGCTTCGGTCCCAACAATTTTACCAACCAGCCAAGCGCGCCCAGCGCCACTGCGATCAGCGCCGCGCGCTGGGCCGGTTTCGACCCGTGATCAGCCTGGACCACCGCGTCCGCAGCATGGGTAATCGCCGGCGCCTCGATCGTCGTGGGAAACGCCGCCGGGTCGAGGTCGCTGGCCGTCGCTGGCGCAAGGGCGGATGCGGCCGTCACTAGTGACGTCGCCGCGAGCATCGCGATTTTTACCTTTCGCGCAGTTTCCATGGTTCAATCCTCTTTGTCGTCAGTCGATTAAGTGGGGTTTACCCTACGCTTTTTCAACAAAAACGCCCCAAAACGTTGACTTCCCTGTCAAAGCCGCCTACTTGGCGCGCAGCAATGTTGCAGTGCAGCGCGCGCCATCGGCTTCCCGGATATTAGGGACGCCCCACGATAAGCCGCCAGCGCCGTCCGGAACCCGGGCGAAAAAAACACAACGCCCATTGCTGTGGATGACGCATCGCTTGCGATCCCTCGAAAAGAGGGCGGCGGAAAGGCGGGGCGTTGAAATAGATAGCCCCGCCCTAGCGCATCACCGGAAATTAATCCGGCCCAACTCTTACGGAGACGTTGCATTGTCATTTGACGATCTCGGCCTTGAGCCGAAGCTTTTGGACGCCATCAAAGCGTCCGGATATGAAAACCCGACACCAATCCAGATCGAGGCGATCCCGCCGGCGCTCGCCGGCAAGGACGTACTCGGGATCGCCCAGACCGGAACCGGCAAAACCGCGTCGTTCACGCTACCGATGATCCAGCGCCTGGCAAAAGGCCGCGCGCGCGCGCGCATGCCGCGCTCTCTAGTGCTCGCGCCAACGCGCGAACTTGCAGCGCAGGTTTCAGAGAATTTTGAAAAATACGGCGCCAACCATAAATTGACGATGGCCCTGCTGATTGGCGGCGTTTCTTTTGGCGACCAGGATGCGAAGCTAACGCGCGGCGTTGACGTCTTAATCGCGACGCCGGGCCGCCTCCTCGATCATTTTGAACGCGGGCGCCTGTTGCTGAACGGTATCGAAGTGATGGTCGTCGACGAGGCCGACCGTATGCTCGATATGGGCTTCATTCCCGATATTGAACGCATCTTCAAACTGACGCCCATGACGCGCCAAACGCTGTTTTTCTCGGCAACCATGCCGCCGGAAATTCAACGCATCACCGACCAGTTTTTGCACGCCCCGGTACGTATCGAAGTCGCCAAGCCGGCAACGACCGCCGAAACGATTACCCAGCGCATCGTCCGAGTGCCGTCGAAGGACGACAAAACGAAACGCGCGGTTTTGCGCGAGGTCATGTCCGGTAAAGACGTTAAAAACGGGATTGTCTTTTGCAACCGTAAATCGACCGTCGATGTTGTCGCGAAATCCCTGCAAAAACACGGCTTTAATGCACGACCGATCCATGGCGACCTGGCCCAGGCGTTCCGCACGGAAACGCTTGATAAATTTCGCAATGACGAAATCCAGTTTCTGATCGCCTCTGATGTTGCCGCGCGCGGGCTTGATATTCCCGACGTCAGCCACGTCTTTAATTTTGACGCGCCGATCCACGCTGACGATTATGTCCATCGCATCGGCCGCACGGGCCGCGCCGGCAAAAAAGGCGCGGCGTTTATGTTGATCACGCCCGGCGATGGCAAAAACTACGACGCCATCTTGCGCACCATCGGCAAGGACGAGATCGAAGAACTCAAAATCACGTCGTCTTTTGAGAAAAAGGAGCCGCGGAAAAGCCGCAGCAGGGACAGCGCCGAAAAAGATCGCACCGAAGAAACACCTAAAAAGGGACGCCGCAAAGCGTCCCCTGAAAAAGAACGCCACGAAAGCCGGAAGGCCGATGACGAGGCGCCCGTCGAGTCAAGCAGTGAGTCTGCCGATCGTCGACGGTCCGGCAACAATAAAAAACGGGAACAGGGCGGCGAAAAAACCGTCGGGCTGGGCGATCACGTTCCGGAATTCATGACCCGCGCCGTCGCAAGTTAACGCGGCCCTAACGCGACAATAAAATTGCCGTGTAATTTAATGCATTGCTTACCCTTTTGCCCTCGCATTTAGGCATTCCTTTACGCGCGCCGGAATAAGTTCCCTCTAGAGAGAACTCGCGCTAAATTTTTTGGCGCGCCAATCGAGGGCGCCGGATCGAATGCTGACAAGTGGTGAACCCACTCACAAGCTCGCTGTTATCGTGCTTGAGGGACTGAAGCGTGCCGGCCTGCCAGCCATTCCGCACAACTTTGAGCTATGGTACGCCCACCTCGACGGGCGCCATCCGTCCCTGTCCCGGGATATTGAAATAACCACAGACGCTTTTGGAACCGTTACGCAAGACAACGCCGATGCGCTTTATAGAACGCACCTGCAACGCGCGGACCTGACATCCGGCGTCATTGACGTCATTACACGGATGAATGCCGAAGTCGCAGATCTTTCTGACATTGTCGAAAAGAGCGGCGAATGCGCGTCCGGAAACACCAAGGCGTTAGGCGGACTTTCAAACCAGTTACGGGAATCGACAAAGGATTACCCTGCCGTCGGTGCGCTGCTTGAGAGCGTCGTCAATGTCGCCAAGAACATGCGCATTCAAAACGAAGAGTTAGAAGGCCGGCTTGCCGAATCGGCAAACGAAATCACGACCCTTCAGCGAAGCGTCGAGAACATCGAAGCCGAAGCGATGAAAGATCCGCTGACAGGCGTCGCGAACCGCGCGCGCTTCGATCAAGCCATTTATCAGTGCGTCGCCGAGGCAAAAATTTCCGGGGCCCCGCTTTCAATGATGTTGGCCGATATCGATCACTTCAAAGGATTTAATGATCGTTGGGGCCACCAGACTGGAGACCAGGTCTTGCGTCTCGTAGCTGAGGTGATGGACGGCAACGTTCGCGCCGACGATACACTGGCGCGATATGGCGGCGAGGAGTTTGCGATCTTGCTGCCGGGCGCCGATCTTGAAGACGCAAAATCAATGGCGGAACGCATTCGCGGCGCCGTTGAATCGCGGCGCCTTAAAAAACGTACAACCGACCAGAATCTCGGTACAATCACAATGTCGATCGGCGTCGCAGAACTTCAAAACGCTGATAGCGAACACACATTGATCGAACGGGCCGATGAATGCCTGTACGCCGCAAAAGGCGCCGGCCGGAACAAGGTCATCGACGAGAATAGTCTTGAAACCCCGACACCATCATCGGACGTCGCATAAGTTTTCAGGCCGAGTTTTCGATCATCGCGCGATGCGTCGTCTTGTCGACAGCATCGAAACTCCAGCCTCATCGTCACCGTTTTTTTGACGCTCTCTTCTTTTTCACCGGCGTCTTCGAACGCGCCGCTGCGCCGAGCGCCAGTTCCGCCCAATGGCGCAGCGCGTCCTCATCGTCATAAATATCGTCGGGCGGCTTGTAATAAGACATCGTCCCCTTCTTGCCCTGCATCTCGACTTCGAAGGGTTTAAGGCCGGCCTCCTCAAACTCAGCGCGCGACACGTCATCGACTTTCAGCCAGACATCATCATCGTCGGCGATGGCGAAAATTTTTCCGTCGCAATAGATGCCTGCCCCGCCGAACATCTTGCGTATGGTGATGACGCCGAAGAGGGAGAAAAGGTCTTTGAGGTGATCAAGATGGGACGCTGAAGGAGCCATTCCTAACCCCCGTCCTTCCCGGCGAAAGCCGGGATCCAGGCCGCGTGCGCTTTATACGCAAGTTCTGGGCCCCGGCTTTCACCGGGAAAAACGGAAGTGACGGTAATTCGTCTAAGCATCCATCTTCTGCGGCACGATCGTTACGCTTTCGCCGCAACCGCAGGCGTCGGTCTGGTTCGGATTCTTGAAAACAAACCGCTGCGAAAGTTTTTCCGTGACAAAATCAATCTGTGTGCCGATGAGGAACAAGATCGCCTTCGGGTCAATGATAACCTTGATCCCGTTTTCTTCAGCGACCTCGTCGAGCGGACCGACTTCGGTTGCATAATCCATAGTGTATTCCATGCCGGCGCAGCCGCCGTTTTTGACGCCGATGCGAACACCAATGAAATTCTCATCCGCCGCCGCCATGATCTCGTCCATGCGCGCCGCGGCGACGTCGGTTAGCGTGACAACTTTGGGTCTTGGTCTGGTCATAGGTCTTTCCTGTCGTCGATCCTTCGTGACGATCGCTTCGCGATCTCCTCAGGATGAAGGTTTTTGTTTGTCTTCCCCCTGAGGAGCGCCGAAGGCGCGTCTCGAAGAGCGAAGGCAATGTTATCCACGCTCAAAGCCACCCCAATTCCAGCTTCGCCTCATCTGACATTTTCTCCGGCGTCCAGGGTGGATCGAATGTCATCACGACCTTAACATCTTCAACGCCTTCAGTCCCGCGCACGGCGCCTTCGACCCAGCCGGGCATTTCGCCGGCAACAGGACAGCCCGGCGCCGTCAGCGTCATGTCTATGGTGAGCAGGCGCTCGTCGGAAAGATCGACTTTATAAATGAGTCCAAGCTCGTAAACATCGACCGGGATTTCCGGATCGTAAACGGTCTTAAGGGAACGGATCACGTCCTGCGTAATCCGCGTCAACTCCTCTTCCGGAATCTCGGATGATCCGCTGGTTTCGGCTTGCGGCGTCGGTGCGTCTTCGGCCGGATTAACGTCAATGATATCGCGTGGATGATCCATCATAGGTCTCTAGCTAAGCATTTCATGGGTTTTGTGAAGGCCCCGGATGAGCGCCTCCACGTCTTCGTGCGTATTATAGGCGGCAAAACTCGCCCGCGCCGTCGCCGTAACGCCGAGGCGCTTCATTAATGGCTGGGCGCAATGGTGCCCGGCGCGAACGGCGACGCCGGTGCGGTCGAGGATGGCGGACACGTCATGGGGGTGCGCGCCCTCAACGGTAAACGCGATAATCGGCGCCTTGCCGGGCGCACGGCCATAAACGCGTACGAAATTGAGTTTCGATAATTCTTCGAGCGCATGGGTCGTCAACGTCGCTTCATGGGCGGCGATGGCGTCAACGCCTTTGCTCTTCATCCAGTCCAACGCCGCGCCTAGGCCGATCGCTTCGAGGATTGGCGGTGTGCCCGCCTCGAACCGGTGCGGCGGATCATTATAGGTGACGGCGTCGGTCGTCACTGTGTCGATCATCTCACCGCCGCCCTTAAAAGGCGGCAAGTCGTAAAGCGCATCGCGCCGACCATAAAGAACGCCAATCCCTGTCGGCCCGTAAAGTTTGTGGCCGGTGATCGCGTAAAAATCGCAATCGATGTCGGCGACATCAACACTGCCATGAACCCCGGCCTGACAACCGTCAAAGAGAATCTTCGCGCCGTGATCGTGGGCGATTTTCGCCATCTCTTTCGCCGGGGCGGCAACCCCGAGGACGTTTGACATATGCGAGACCGCGGCGAGTTTCGTCCGCGGCGTGAACATCGCCTTGAACGCATCGAGATCGATTTCGCCATCGTCGGATATGTCGAGCCATTTGAGCACGGCGCCCTTGCGTTCACGCAGGAGATGCCACGGCACAATGTTGGAATGATGTTCGGCGAGCGACAGGATAATTTCATCGCCCTC
>JAJFFU010000106.1 GCA_021776465.1 Parvularculaceae bacterium | reverse complement strand
ATTTTGTCCGTGTCCGGAAAGTCGGTGCCGGTAAACATTTCGGAAGGCGCGGTTTTCGCGATCTCATTTTTGCGCGGTGTCAGATCATCGCCGGTGACGACCGCGACTTTCAGATCAAGTCCGGCGTCTGCAATGACTGCGCGCGCTGCTGCGGCGCAGGCTTCTGGGTTCACGCCGCCGGCGTTTGAAATAATTTTGACGCCTTGGCGAGCGATTTCGGCGATGTTGGGTTTCAGCGCGCCGGTGATGAAGTCCGTCGCGTAACCGGCGCTCGGGTCTTTCGCGCGCGCCCGCGCCAAAATCGACATCGTGATTTCTGCGAGATAATCGTAGACGATGTAATCGAGGCCGCCTTCAGCGAGAAACTGCGGCGTCGCCATGGCGCTCTCGCCCCAATAGCCGCTGGCGCCGCCGATCTTTACGGATTTCTTCGCCAAGTACAGCGCCTCTCTTGAAGCATCGAGCGGGCTTGCCGCCGATCCGCAATTAAAGTAGTATTCAGTAATAATGAATACTACTCATTACCAGAAAGTCAATGCGCCAGAGAGAAGAGCGGGGCCCGAATTAATGGCGAAAACGGCTATAAAGGCGACGCGCAGCGTTACGCGGAAATCACGTGCAAACGGCGCCGCCGCCAAACGCACTCGCGGCGAGAAAGTCGCGGACAAGGAAGAGGCCATTGTTGCGGTCGCATACGAGATGATTGCGGCGAAGGGCTTTGCGCGAACAACCATTGCCGAGATCGCGCGCAAAGCAAACGTCGCCGAAGGCACGGTCTATCTTTACTTCGAGAATAAAGAGGCGCTCGCCAGTGCGGTGCTCTCGGCGTTTTACAAACGCCTTACGGCGCAAGCCGAAGCGGGTGTGAAAAAACGCGACGGTGTGCGGGAAAAACTGATATTCCTTGCGCGCCATCACCTTGAAGGCATCATTCGCGAAAGTTCAATCCTCGAACTGATCACCGTGACGGATCGTAATTCAGAAAATTATGAGGGCAGTGCGCTCTATCAGATGAACAAGGATTACGTCGCGGTTTTTGACGGCGTGATGCGCGAGGGTGTTTTGACGGGTGTAATCGCCCAGGAAAAGGCGTCGTGGATCACCCGCGATGTATTTTTCGGCGGGCTTGAATACGCTATGCGCACGATCATGATCCGGCGCCGCAAGAAAGACGTCGATGCGGCGGTTATGGGCATCGTCGATATGCTGATCCCGCCCGGTGCGGTCCAATCTGGGAGAACGGACCTCACGGCGCTGGCCGGCCGGCTTGAGGCTGTGGCTTCAAAGCTGGAAGGCGCCGCGATCCCGAAATAGTGTGCAAACGCTCGTGTCTGCCGGTTATTCGCAACTGCAATAAACTGTCGCAACGCTGGCCCAAAAAGCGTAATCGGTATCGCGTCCAGAACCTTGTGAGGAACAAATGAGAGAAGCCGTCATCGTTTCAACTGCGCGCACGCCGATTGGTAAGGCCTATCGCGGCGCATTCAACAACACGACCGCGCAGACCCTCGGCGGTCATGCGATCAGGCACGCCGCTGAGCGCGCGAAGGTCGACTTCGAGGAAATCGAGGACGTTGTCATGGGCGCGGCCCTGCAACAGGGGACGGCGTTTCAGAACGTGGCGCGACAGGCGGCATTGCGTGCCGGTTTTCCCAACGGCGTTTCCGGCATGAGCCTCGATCGACAATGCGCGAGCGGCATGATGGCGATCGCGACGGCTGCCAAGCAAGTTGTCGTTGACAATATGACAGTGGCGATTGGCGGCGGCGTTGAGTCGATTTCCATGAACCAGACGAACGATATGTTTGTGCGGCCCGACCCGTGGCTTTTGAAGAACCTGCCCGAAACCTACATGCAGATGATCGAGACGGCGGAGATCGTCGCCGAGCGCTATAATGTCTCGCGCGAAGCGCAGGACGAGTACGCCGCGCAAAGCCAGGCGCGCACGCACGCCGCGCAAGAGGCCGGCAAGTTCGACGATGAGATCGTACCGCTGCCGTCGGTGATGAAATTCCTGAACAAGGAAACAGGCGAATCTTCCGACGTTGAAACCACGCTGGAAAAAGACGAAGGCAATCGACCGGGTACGACAGCCGAAGCGCTCGGCGGTTTAAAACCCGTCTTCAAGGGCGGACAGAAAGTCACCGAAGGCAAATACATTACGGCCGGCAACGCGTCGCAACTCTCCGACGGCGCATCGGCCGCCGTAGTGATGGAAGCGAAAGAAGCGGAAAAGCGCGGCCTTCAACCCCTCGGGATTTATCGCGGCATGGCCGTCGCTGGTACGCATCCGGATGAAATGGGCATCGGTCCCGTTTTCGCCGTACCGCGCCTCCTGGAAAAAACCGGCCTGAAAATGGACGACATCGGACTATGGGAACTCAACGAAGCTTTTGCTGTGCAGGTTATCTACAGCCGGGACAAGCTCGGCATTCCCGACGAGAACCTGAACGTCAATGGCGGCTCGATTTCCATTGGCCACCCATACGGCATGTCGGGCGCGCGCATGGTTGGCCACGCCCTGATCGAAGGCAAACGGCGCGGCGTCAAATATGTGGTCTGCACCATGTGCGTCGGCGGCGGCATGGGCGCGGCTGGCTTGTTTGAGGTGGCGTGAGGTATGCGTCATCCCGTGCGCGATGCGATGCATCCGGGGTGACGACAGGATGCTAAACATGAGAAAAAGTAAAACATAATGACAAACATCACTTTCAAAGACCGTGTCGCCATCGTCACCGGCGCCGGCGGCGGGCTTGGCAAAGCTCATGCATTGGAACTGGCAAAGCGCGGCGCCAAAGTCGTCATCAATGATCTTGGCGGCGCCGTTGATGGCACTGGCGGATCGACGTCGGCGGCGGAAGAAGTCGCCAACCAAATTAACGCGTCGGGCGGCGAGGCGATCGCCGACGGCGCCAATGTGACAAATCCCGATGAAGTCGCGGCCATGGTCAAGGCGGCGATGGATAAATGGGGCCGCGTCGATGTTCTCATCAACAATGCCGGCATTCTCCGCGACAAGACGTTTCACAAGATGACACTGGCGGATTTCAAGGCCGTTATCGATGTGCATCTTGTGGGCTCGGCGATCTGCACCCATGCGGTCTGGCCGATCATGCGCGACCAGAAATACGGCCGCGTGATGTTTACGACATCGCCTTCTGGCCTTCACGGTATTTTCGGACAGGCAAATTACGGCGCGGCGAAAGCCGGCATGATCGGGCTGATGAACGCGTTGCATCTTGAGGGCGCGAAATACGATATCAAGATCAATCTTGTGTCGCCGTCAGCGCGCACGCGCATGACGGAAGATCTTGGCGTACCTGAAGATATCCTTAAACAATGGACGCCGGAGGCAATCACCGCCGCCGCTGTTTATCTCGTATCTGAAGAGGCGCCGTCACGGCAGATTATTTCCTGCGTCGGCGGCGGTTACGCGACGGCGCATATTGTTGAAACGGATGGCATATATTTGCCGCCGGAAAAACAAACGCCGGAGGAAATCGCTTCTCACTGGGATGAGATTTCGTCGCGCGACGCCGTGCATTATTACACGGACTCAGCCGGTCCCAACATGAACTTCATCGCCAAGGCGCAAAAGCATAATGGCTGACGTTGATCAAAAGGCGTTGGCGACATTCGCCGCCGACGCCGATGCTTGGTTCGCCGAGCATTGCCCACGCGATCCGGGGTTCATGCTGCCGCTGACCTTCATGGAAGTGGGCACGGATCAGCAATTTGAGTTCCTGCGCGACTGGCAGCACAAAGTCTGGGCGGCCGGGTATCTTGGCGCCGCCTGGCCGAAAGACTATGGCGGGGGCGGGCTGCCGCAAGCCTTTCAGGATGCGGCGATGGCGGCGATGAAAAAGCATGACGCGCCGATCATGCTCAACGCCATCGGCCTTAACTGGACGGGCCCTTTGCTTCTCGACATGGGAACGGAAGAAGATCGCAAGAAATACATCAAGGGTATTCTGTCAGCGGAGGATATCTGGTGTCAGGGCTTTTCCGAGCCGGAAAACGGGTCCGATCTCGGCAATGCACAACTGAAAGCCGTGCGCGAGGGCGATGAGTATGTCCTGAACGGCTCAAAAATCTGGACGACGCAAGGCAATTACGCAAAATACATGATCCTGCTGGCGCGGACGAACCCTGATGCGCCCAATAAATATGCCGGCCTGTCTTTCTTTCTGGCGCCAATGACCGTTCCCGGCGTGACGACACAACCGATCCGCAAGCTTACCGGCGAATTCGGCTTTACACAGACGTTTTTTACTGATGCGCGCATCCCCGCGTCCTGCCTGATGGGCGAGGAGGGGCAGGGCTGGCTCGTCGCCATGCGCACGCTGGAATATGAGCGCGGCGCCCGCAAGGGGCAGGCCGGCGGATACATGATGACATCCTTCGATGCGTTTCAAATTGTCGATCTGGCCAAACGCGCCATGCGCGCCGGCGCGCCGGCGATTGACGATCCGGTCATTCGCGACCGATTGGTTGAGTTCATCATAGAGGCGCAGGGGCTGAAACTCTGCAATGAGCGGGGCGCTATTGCACCACTCAATCAGGACCGGCCCATGGGGCTTCCGTTGTCAAACAAGCTTGCGTGGACGGAATTCGTTCGCCGCCTCAATGAATTTGCCATGACGCTGACGGGCGCCGCAGGCGGTTATTATGTGGGTGATGAAAACGCCGTCGATGAAGGGCTGTGGACCCGCGGTTACCTGAATGCGTTCTCCGCGACGATCGGCGGCGGCACATCCCAGATCCAGCGCAATATCGTCGCCGAGCATGTGCTCGGCCTTCCGAAGAAGTAAAAAGAAGAATCCTTCTCCCTATTGGGGAGAAGGTGGCCCGCAGGGCCGGATGAGGGGACAGGAGAATTGAATATAAAATGATACTTTCATCCCTCTCACCCGAACTTTGTTTGCAAAGTTCGACCTCTCCCCGACGGGGAGAGGTAAATGTCGCCAGGCGTCGGGGCCGGGCACATGGATAACCTAGGAACCATCGGATTTTCCGAAGAGCAGGCTGACCTCATGGAGGCCGCGTCTCGCTTTTGTCGTGAAAAGTCTCCAATCGAAAAAGTCCGTAAACTGATTGAAGACGAAACGGGCTATGATGACGCCGTCTGGCGCGAAATAGCCGAGCTTGGCTGGCTCGGCATCGCGATCCCCGAAGAATATGGCGGCGTCGGTTTGTCGATTGCCGAAGTGGCGCCGGTGATCGAGGCTATGGGCCGGGCGATGATGGCCGGGCCGTTCTCGGGAACGACACTCGCGGCGCAGGCCGTTCTCGCCAGCGGCACTGATAAACAAAAGAAACACGTCCTGCCGAAGATAGTCGAAGGCGCTATCGCAAGCCTCGCCGTCGCTGAGCCATCGGGCGATTGGCGGCTGGACCGCATAGATGCGCGCGCTGACGTCGAGGGCGACGATCTGCTTCTATCCGGTGTGAAGCGTTTCGTTCCAGATGCGCGCGCGGCGCGCTGGATCATCGCGTCGGTAATCCATGACGGTGCGCCCGGCCTCGTCATGATTTCCCGCAGCCTGCTGACGCAGGAAAATTGCCGCCGCGAGACGATCATTGATGAAACGAAGCGCACCTATGAGCTGACGCTCGATGGTCTGCGCGTGCCGAAATCGGCGCTTCTCGATCCGGCGAAAGCGCGCGAAGCGTTTGAAGTGATTGAACGCACGGCAAACCTTCTGGCGAGCGCGGAAATGACGGGCGCCTGTGCGGCCTGCATCGATTATACGATCGACTATCTGACAACGCGCAAACAGTTTGGTCGCACCATCGGTTCCTATCAGGCGCTGAAACATCCGACAGTCGACGCCTATGTGGATTATGAACAGGCGCGCAGCCACGTTTACGCCGCCGCGCATTCGTTTAACGATCAGGGCGCCGGGGAGATTGCCGTGCGGATGGCCAAGGCGCAGTCACTGAAGGCGCTCACTTTCGCCGCCGACCGGTCGATCCAGTTCCATGGCGGTTTTGGCTTTACCTATGATTGCGACGCGCAGCTATATCGGCGGCGCGCGGCGTTTCACGCCTCGCAATTCGGCGATGAGGCCTGGCAGCGCCGGCGGCTGGCCGACCTTCTCTTTTAGTTCTATTTATTATCCCACCACGGATAAAAAGGCGGCATTCCGTCATTCACGCTTGCCGTAAAGTTCGCCGGCCGTTTTTCAAGAAACGCTGCGACGCCTTCTTTTCCGTCCTTCTGGCTGGCGTAGAAGACCGAGAGCGAATCCACATTGTGCGCGTCGCGCGGATGCGGGGCGGTTGAATTGCGATACATCATTTGCCGCGTTAGGGCGATGGCAACCGGTGACGTGTTGTCGGCAATGTGGCGCGCAATTTTTTGTGCGGCCGGCAATAGCTCATCGGGCGCGAGGACTTCGCTGACGAGGCTGCTGGCGTGCGCCTTCTCCGCGGTCAGAATTTCCGCGGAATAACACCATTCGAGGGCTTTCGAGATGCCGACAATGCGCGGCAGGAACCATGTCGACGCTGCTTCCGGCGTGATGCCGATTTTGTTGAACACGAAACCGATCCGCGCTTTTTCCGACGCCAGTCGAATGTCCATCGGCAGCGTCATCGTCGCGCCAATGCCGACCGCTGCGCCGTTGATCGCTGCGATTACCGGTTTCGGACAATCGTAAATGGCGAGGGCGACGCGGCCGCCCGTATCACGAACGCCGCTCTTGATGGCCGGGTCCTCGCCGCGTGTCGCGACGTCATCGAGTGTGGGGGTCAGCGTCTCGTCAAGACCAAAGACATTGCCCGCGACCGAGAGATCCATGCCGGCGCAAAACGCTTTTCCGGCGCCAGTGACAATGATTGCGCGCACATGGTCATCGCGGCCCGCGCGTTCAAAGGCGTCGACCAGTTCATTGGCCATCTCAACTGTAAACGCGTTCATATTGTCAGGTCGGTTGAGCGTGACCGTCAGAACTTTATTTTCGACATCGTAAAGGAGCGTTTCATACATGCGTTTTGCCTCTTTCTATTGGCGGCTGCGGATGAGCGTTGAGCGCGGAGCGCACTTCGGCCTAAGCTTTACGGGCAATGCCGGTGGATTGGGAGGTTTTTTCGCATGATAAATCCGTTTGAGACCGACGAGCGCGCCGCCTTTCGCGACACGATCCGGCGGTGGGTGGAAAATGAAGTGACGCCGTTTGCCGAAGAGTGGGACGAAGCCGGTGAGACGCCCTGGGCGTTGCACGAAAAGGCCGGCGCACTTGGCGCATTCGGCTTTGGCGTTTCAGAGACGTATGGCGGCCTCGGTTTCGATGATTGTTTTATGCGCGCAGCGTTTTCCGAGGAACTTTCAAAATGTGGCGCGACGGGCGTCCCGGCGGCGCTTGGCGGGCGCGGTATTTCCATCGGGCCTATCGAAAAACTGGCGTCCGAAGACATCAAGGACCGGGTTCTTGGCGATATCGTCAGTGGGCGGAAGGGATCAAGCCTTGCGATCACGGAGCCGTCAGGCGGATCGGACGTCGCGCGCCTTAAAACCACGGCGACGCGTGATGGAAATCACTATGTCATTAACGGGTCAAAGACGTTCATCACCGGCGGCATGAAGTCGGACTATTTCGTTGTCGGCGCGCGCACGGGCGATGAAGGCCTCGCGGGCATTTCGCTGTTCTTTGTCGAAGCGGGCGACGCCGGTTTTTCGCGCACTGAGATCGAAAAGAAGATGGGTTGGTGGGCGTCGGATACGGCGACGCTTTATTTCGACGATGTGCGCGTGCCGGCTGAAAATATGCTGGGCGATGAAAATCTGGGGTTTATCCAGATCATGCATAATTTTAACTTCGAACGTTTGGCCATGATCGCCGGCATGCTCGGTATGATGAAGGTCTGCCTGTCGTCGTCCATCGAGTACGCTAAAGGGCGAGAGACCTTCGGGCGACCACTGATCAGGTCGCAAGTCATCCGCCACAAGATCGCGGATATGTCTGCGAAAATCGATATGATCGAGGCCTATCTCAATCAGATCTGCTGGCAAGCCAATGAACACGAGATGCCCGTTGCGGAAATCTGCAAGGGCAAGTTTGCGGCATCGAAGGCGCTTGAATTTTGTGCATCGGAAGCGATGCAGATCTGGGGCGGCGCCGGTTATTTGCGGGGCAATCCGGTTGAACGGATTTATCGCGAAGTCAAAGTCTACGCTATTGGCGGCGGCTCAGAGGAGATCATGCGCGATCTCGCTGTTCGGCAGATGGGCCTTTAAATCGAGACCAGTATTTCGTCAGGTTCAAATTCACAGGGACCGCCATGGTTCATCCGGTTGCGGACTAACCCAACCGAAATGGATAAAGGCGTCGCTGCGCAAGCAGACTTAACGATAACGGAGCATGTCGCGATTGAGCGCGGAAATTTGCGTGACGCCCATGAGTTTCATATCGCGTTCAATTTCCGAACGAATATTTAAGAGCGCTTTTTCGACGCCCGGCTGACCGGCCGCGGCGAGGGCGTAAAGATATAGCCGCCCGCCCGAACAGGCTTTGGCGCCGGCGGCGAGCGCCTTGAGAACAT
Organism: Parvularculaceae bacterium; assembly: GCA_021776465.1. Classification (GTDB taxonomy): domain Bacteria; phylum Pseudomonadota; class Alphaproteobacteria; order Caulobacterales; family Parvularculaceae; genus Hyphococcus. The sequence goes on along the minus strand of JAJFFU010000106.1, from coordinate 1,705 downwards.
GCGTGCCGCGCCGAACGCCGCCATCGAGAATGATATCGATCCTGTCGCCAACCGCGTCCGCAATCTCGGCGATCTGGTCAAAGGGCGCCCGCGACCCGTCAAGCTGGCGCCCGCCATGGTTTGAAACCATGATCGCGTCGGCGCCGATCTCAACAGCTTTTCTGGCGTCAGCAACACTCATGACGCCTTTGAGACAAAAAGCGCCGCCCCATTCGCTGCGCAATTGTTCCGCGTCCCGCCAATTCATCGTTTGATCGAGGACGGAAGAAAAATAGCCGCCCACGGTGATCGGATCTTTCGTGCCTTCGCTGTAAAAGTCTTTCAGTTCCACCAACTCGAATTTTGAGCGCAGGAGAAAGTTCATTGTCCAGAAAAGATGTACGGCATAACTCAACATGCTCGAAGGCGTCATCCGTGGCGGGGCGGTAAAGCCGGTCTCGAGGTCGCGCTCGCGATTGCCCCCGGTGATGGTGTCGACGGTTAGAGTGAGGACATCAAACTGCGCCGCTTTTGCTTTCGCCATCAGCGCGGAGTTGAGGCCTCGATCTTTGTGAAAGTAAAACTGAAACATCTTCGGGCTGTCGGTTAGCCCTGCAATCTCTGCAAGGCTCACCGTAGAAAGCGACGAAACGCCGAACATCGTGCCGAATTTTTCGGCGGCGCGGGCGACGGCGCGTTCGCCATCATGATGAAAGAGGCGTTGCAGCGCAGTCGGCGAACAGAAAACCGGCATGGCGAGCTTCTGGCCGAGCACTGTCACTGACATGTCGATGTCTTGGACACCGGCAAGAACGTTTGGCACGAGATCGCAATCGTCAAAGCTGTTTGTGTTACGGGCGTATGTTTTCTCGTCGTCCGCGGCGCCGTCAATATAGTGAAACACCGGCGCGGGCAGGCGACGCTTCGCCAGCCGGCGGAAATCTTCAACATTGCGACAAGATTGTGGGCCTTGGAACATAAGGCAGATGTTCAGTCGAATTTGGCGGCGTTGTCAAAGCGCCCGCATAACGGGAAGGCTGGTCCCGCAATATCCCAATAACCGTAAATTCTTCGATGAATCCCGCATTTGGTCGATAGTTATCAACGTTTGTTTGCGGCGCCTTATACTGGCGAACATGATCGGAATTGAAAATAACGTGTTGCACCGCGCGAATGAAAAGCCCGAATTGTACCGATTTGGCGCAGTCGCGATGGCGCGGCGCGAATGACTAGAAAGCGCGTAGTTAATGTAACCGGGCTTTTACCGAATGCCGCGACAACAAATGACGAGATAGCCGGGACATACGCCATGAAGAACATTGTAACGAGCGCGGCCGTGATGCTGGCGGTATCTGGATGCGCTTCTATGTCGAAGGAAGAATGCGTCACTGCCGACTGGCGGGCGATCGGATATGAAGACGGCGCCGCGGGCCAGCCGGTATCGGCTGTTTCAGAACGCCGTCAGGCTTGCGCCAAAAAGGCGGGCGTTACTGTTGATATGCCAGCCTACACATCTGGTCGCGGCGAAGGGCTCAATCTCTACTGCCGGCCTTCAAACGGCTATTCGATCGGAACGCGCGGCGGAGCCTATTATGGGGTCTGTACCGGGCCTGAGGCGCGCCATTTCCTTGCGGCTTACGAAACAGGCAGGCAACTTTATGGCCTGAAGGGCGCCGTTGCCTCTATCGGTGGACAGATCAAACAGGCGCAGTATGACTTGCGCAAT
>JAJFFU010000105.1 GCA_021776465.1 Parvularculaceae bacterium | reverse complement strand
TTGCGCGTTGGCGACGCCCGGCAATGCTTGCTGCGTCGCTGGCGATCATCTGGATAATTGGCGTCGTTGCCGATGGTTATCGTTATTCACGTAGCGCAGAACACTACGAACGCGAGGCGGCCCGTATCCATCGAGACGCATTTCCGAGCGCGGCCAATGTCGATATTCGAACCCATGCGCGGGGCGTCCTCGGGGCGGGCGGCGATGCCTCGTTTTTGTTGATTGCGGATACACTGGGGAAAGCGCTCGTTCAGCATGAAAATGTCGCAATTGATCGCATACGGTTTGATCGCACGCGCAATGTGTTTGTGTTTTCAGTCAGAAGCACATCCGATGGTGAGATCTCGATGTTTCAGCAAACCCTCGCATCGTTGGGTGCGACGTCCGCTGAGACAGGCGGGTATCGTCGTTCAGGCGCTTATTGGGTCGGCGAAATGACGGTGACAATCTGATGAATGCGTTTTGGCAGGGTCTCTCCGGTCGAGAACAAATGCTGATCATCATCGGCGGCGTTCTGGCGGGACTGTTTATCGCATTACAGCTTATTTTGTCGCCGATGCTTTCCTGGCGCGCTGACCAACGCAGCGACATGGCGCGTGCGCGCAGTCTTTATGAAATAGTAGCCGAGGCGGCGCCCCTCGGTGAAGGCGCGCCAGCCGGCGCCTCAACAAACGCCGGGCCCGCGCGGACGATTGTATCGCAAACGGCAAATGACGCCGGCGTCGCCATCGTTTTTATCAATGCTCGCGGTGACAATGCAGTAGATGTAAATATCGCGTCGGTCACGCCGGACGCGCTCTTTCAATGGCTCGGGCAATTACGGGCCGACTACAATATCGTAGTCGATACTGCGGATATCGCGCGTGATACGGGCAATCCGCAGACCCTTCGCGCGCAGATTTCAATGTCGCAACGAGGCGGCCCATGAACGCGCGCTCGTCTTCCGGCGCGCCGCGCTTCGGGACGCTTTTTATCGTGGGCGTCCTCGCTTTTTTGATGGCGATAGTTGTCTCCGCGCCAGCCACCTTGATAACCCCATTCCTTAACGCTGGCGGAAAAAGTGTTCGCTATCAGGAAGTAACGGGCACAATCTGGAAAGGCGAGGTTCGCGGACTTTCGACTGGCGACGTTCATCTCGGTGATGTTTCGTTTCGCCTGCGGCCGCTGGCATTTCTGACGGGCGCAGCGTCAACGGATATCACGGCGCGTGATGGGGCCGCGATCGGCGCCGGGCGTGTGAACGTCCACTTTATTTCGCGGCGCGTATCGGTCCGTGACGCCAGTTTCGCGTTCGATCTATCCTCCGTTCGGCGCTATTCACTTTTTGGGATTCCGTATCAAGGCCGCATAGAAGCGCGCGGCGCCAATCTCGACTGGTCGCGGAACGGTTGTTCAAGCGCGTCTGGAGAAATATGGACCGATGTTCTGGATGCCTCGGCAAAAACGCTTGTCGGTGAGAGCCTGTTGTTAGCTGGGCCGGCTTCGTGCGAAAGCGGGCGCATTATGGTTGCCTTGAAGGGCGGCAATCGCGAAGGTCAGACGGAAATCAAGATCGCGATTGATCCGGCGATGACATATCGCATTATTGCTAGTGTCGATCTGGGCCGCGCGGATCTGGAAAACAGTTTGCGCCGCCTCGGGTTTGAAGACGGCGATGGCGTGCTGGTTTACGATGCCGTCGGCGCCTTGAAGGGAGCGGGTTCATGAAAAATCTATTGATCGCCGCCAGCGCTGCAGGGCTTTGCGCCTGCGCAACGCCTGGCGAAAAGCCAACCTATGTCGCGTCAACGAATGACGACGGATCCTTCGCCCTGACGGCGTTGAGCGATGCAGCATTGCCGGCCGGAAAATGCGGCATGATCTTATGGACCCTCGATTCCAATTCGCCCATTCGCGTCCTGCGATACGTCTCCGGCGAAACAGCGGTGATTGCCGTTAATGGCGCACCGGTTACGCTGTCATTGGCCGAGACGGCCGGCGGCGGCAATTTTGGCGTATTTGAACGGCAGGTGTTTGTTGGCGGCGCCGGATATGACGCCAGCGTCGATGTGCATTTCGGCCTTGGCTTTGACGGCGGGGTCTATCTGGAGCGCGGTCTCGTTACTGTTCGCTCAGCTACGGGCTGGGAAATCGTAGCGCCGACCGCTGGGATTGCGGGCTGCCGGAGCAAATAGGCTTAGGGTGAATATGACGCTGCCCTGACCAAAATGGTCGCGACTGCACACCATTGAAATAATTAGTAAATTTCTCAACGAAGAGCGGCGCTCGGCCGTTCTTCGCCTTTATCTTATTGTTTTTATGCACCTTTTCAGGGGCGTAATAATTGCGCCAAAAGCGCAAAAAATGCGGTTTTAACTTGACCTTGATTTCGAACATGACAGAATAATGACAGTTATATATCATTATTATGACGAGCGCTGCGTTGTGGCTCTTGTCGATAAAGAGGTCGAAAAAATGAAAACGATAAAAAAATGCCTCACGGGAGTTTTCGCCGCAGGGATCATGTTGACCGGGGCGATGGCGCAGGATTTCGGTCCGCAGCCCGCCGACTATCGCTACGCGGCAGAGGATTACGCAGAAAGCCGTCTTTCAAATAGCCGCGGCGCGCGTGTCAGCATCGAGAGCAGGCCATACGCAGTTTATGCGGACTTCGGCCGGCACGGAGAAATCGCCGCCTGGGCTGTCGATATTAGCGTCCGATCCCACGTCAACAGCCGCCGTCATGACGGCTATATGCGCTACACGGTGATTTTCGTTGATGGTGAGGCCGTCGCCTTTGAAGAAGACATCCGCGGTATGGAAGTTGCCCGGTCTTCGCGTTACGCGCGACGCAACTGATACTACTCAGCCGGTTCACGATTAAACGGCGCGGGCTTCTATCTCCGCGTCTTTTTTATGCGGATATCTGCATAATCAGGAAGACAATATAACCGCCAAACGCCAGCCCCGGTCCAAACGGGATGGCGTCGCTCGCACCGATGCTGGAACCACGTAAATTCGATAGCCCAACGCCGGCAAGGCTGGCCAGTGAACCGGCCAGGACGATAACCGGCAAGGCTTCCCACCCCATCCAGGCTCCAAGCGCGCCTAGCAGTTTGGCGTCGCCAAGGCCGAGCGCGTCGACGCTGCGCCAGCGCCGCCAGGCCGCGCCAATCGCCCAGAAAATAAATACGCCGGCCGCCGCGCCGATAAGCGCATCGATCGGTGGCGAAAACATCGAAAGCGCATTTGCCGACAAACCGCCGAGCGCTAACGCGCCGGTCATCCAGTCGGGGAGATATCCGGTTTCCCAATCAATGACTGCGAGCGCCAGAAGCACCCAGCCGAACAGTGCGGCGAATGCCGCCATCCCGGTAAGGCCGAACAAAGCGACAACGATGACAGCATGTAACGCTGCAGCGACCTCGACCAACGGGTAACGGGCAGGGATCTGTTCACCGCATTCGGCGCAATGCCCACGCAGGACGACATAACTGACGATCGGGACCAGTAGAACATAGTTGATCGGCGCACGGCAGTGGGGGCAATAGGAGCGAGGTCCGAGGAAATTTCCGAAGCCGCCATCAGG
>JAJFFU010000104.1 GCA_021776465.1 Parvularculaceae bacterium | reverse complement strand
GCTTTCTGGGCGTCGCGATCAAGCTCGCCGGTTGGATAGACGATTGTTTCGTCGGCGCCGAGGTCTTTGCAGAACGCTGCTTTGTCATCGGAGGAAACGCCGGCGACAACGCGCGCGCCCATGGCTTTGCCGAGTTCGATGGCCGCGGCGCCAACGCCGCCAGCGGCCCCGAGAATGAATAGTGACTCGCCGGGCTGAATATTGGCGCGATCGCGCAACGCATAATGCGACGTGCCATAAGTCAGCATGAACCCCGCAGCCTCATCAAACGGCATTGCGTCAGGCAGCTTGTTGATCTTTGATGCTTCGGCGATGAAATGCGTCGCGAAACCGCCATTGATACCGCCGGCCATGACCCGGTCGCCCGGTGCAAAACCAGTGACGTTGTCGCCGACAGCGTCAATCACGCCCGCAACTTCGCCGCCCGGCGCGAAGGGCCGCGGCGGTTTGAACTGATACATATCGCGGATAATGAGTGTGTCGGGAAAATTGACCCCGGCGGCCTCAACGGCGATGCGCACCATGCCGGGCCCCGGTTCCGGTGTTGGAACCTCAGTCAGCTTCAGCGTTTCCGGTCCGCCAGGCTCATGGCTCATCATTGCTTTCATTGGATTATTCGCGCCTCGTTCTTGCAGTTGCCGCTTATCTTACGCATTGTGCGCGCAAGAATAAACGAACCGCAACAGCGGACGCCAGGGAGGCATTCCACGCATGAAACTGATCCAGGTCGCCGGCATGAGTGCGGCGTTTTTAATGATCCTCGGCTGCGCGACAGCCGTTCGCTACACGCTTCAGGATCGGTTTCGCGCAATCGGGATCGGGGCCGAAACGGCCGACTGCATGGTCGGTGAGTTGGAAGATCGCCTTACGCAAGACGACCTACAGGACCTCGCCCGATATACATTTAATCTGTCACGCGCCAACTCGACGGCCGCCGCCATCCAGTCCCTGATGACCATCGACAACCCCCGCGCCGTCACGGCGGTCGGGAAATCGGGCGTTTCCTGCGTGACAGGGTTCCGACTGTGAGTGAGGCAACATCAAGCGAGAATATCGCTGCACCGAAACCGGAATTCACGCGCGCCTATCGCATTTATGTTCTGGTCCTTCTCACGGCGGTTTACACATTCAATTTTGTCGATCGTCAGATCATGGGCATTCTGGCGCCGTCGATACAGGAAGATCTTGGTCTTTCGGATTCGCAACTCGGCATCCTGATCGGTTTCGCCTTTGCCATCCTTTATACAACGGTGGGCATTCCCATTGCGCGCCTTGCCGACCGAACCAACCGCGTCAATATTATAGCCATATCGTTGGGGTTGTGGTCGGGCTTCACAGCGCTTTGCGGGCTTGCGCAAAACTTTACGCAACTGGCGTTTGCGCGGGTCGGCGTCGGGATCGGCGAGGCGGGCGGTTCGCCGCCATCGCACTCGCTTATTTCCGATCTCTACCCGAAAGAAAAACGCGCCGGCGCGCTCGCGATTTACGCCCTTGGCATACCGGTGGGCGTTACGCTCGCGTATCTTGGCGGGGGCTGGATCGTCCAGAATTTTGACTGGCGAACAACTTTTCTCGCCCTTGGCATTCCGGGCGTTTTGTTTGCCTTGCTATTCAAACTGACAGTGCGAGAGCCAACGCGCGGCGCGACCGAAGAAGTCGGTGTAAAAGATGCCTTTAAGGGACTGAAGATTGCCGAGCCGATTGGGCTGGTTGAAAAGGTTCTGAGGCAAATGACGCTGGTGCTGCCAAAGAAGGCGGCTGTTTCAGCGTTCGCGGAACTGGCGACGCTCTGGAGAGCAACGAAACATCTTCTCGCCATTCCCAGCTATCGAGCAATCGTGATCGGGCTAACCGCAGGGTCTTTTGCGTCATATGCAACTGCCGGGTGGATCGTTGCTTTTTTTGGACGGTCGCATCCGGATTTTGGGACCCTCAGCGTCTTTTTCTGGCTCGGCTTAATCAACGGGACAGCCTATGTGCTCGGCGTTTTTGTCGGCGGCAATCTGGTTGACCGTCTCGCCATCAAAAATAAGTCTGCATACGGTTGGGTTCCCGTTGTTGCGCTGGCGTTAAATGTTCCATTTTTCCTTGGCGCCATGTGGATCAATGATCCAGTCTGGTCGCTGGTGCTGTGGTGGCCGTCGCATCTTCTTACCGGGTTTTACCTGGGGCCGTGTTTTGCGTTGGCGCAAACGCTTGCACCGGTCTCGATCCGGGCGCTCTCGACGGCGATATTCTTTTTTATACTGAATATGATCGCGCTTGGTTTTGGACCAACTTACGTCGGTTTTTTGAGCGATTTTCTATCCGGCGGCGGAATGACGTCCGAGCTGTCGCTGCGGATTGCGCTTTCATCTGTCGTTGTCGCCGGTCTCATTTCGATCGGCGGTTTTGTATATCTCGCAAAACGCCTACCCGCTGACTGGGCGAAGGCGACGGGAGAGAACGTTTCGTGACGACAAAGAAGACAGCGAAGAAACCCGCCAAAAAAGCGACAAAAAAAGCCGCCAAAAAGTCGCCGGATGTGGTGACCGTGCCGACGCGTGCGAGCGTTACGCAATTCATCAACGCTGTCGAAAACGAAACGCGGCGCAAAGACGCCAAAACGATCCTTGCGATGATGAAGAAAATCACGGGCGACAAGCCCTTGATGTGGGGGCCGTCTATTATCGGCTTCGGCAAGTATCACTATGTCTATGACAGCGGCCGCGAAGGCGACTTCCTGCTTGTCGGGTTCAGCCCTCGCAAAGCGAATATGGTGCTTTATGTGCTTGGATCGCTCGACCCTACAGATCCGCTCCTTGGCAAACTGGGAAAGTTCAAACGGGGTCGCGCGTGCCTCTACATAAACAAACTTGATGATGTTGATCCCGGCGTGCTCGAGAAGATTATCAAAAAGTCGTACGATAAAACAAAGAATTACTGGGCGAAACGAGCCGGGTAACAGCATGCATTTTCATGCCTGCAGATGACCGGGCATCGGGCCCGGATAGATCGCCGCTGGACTGATTTCCGAATTCGTGGCTTGTTTGCGCCATGGAATTTTCAGTGCGGGAACAACGCGGCGACGATTGGCCAGCGCTTTGGCAAATCCTGGAGCCGGTTTTTCGCGCCGGCGAGACGTACCCGCTGCCGCGCGATGTGTTGGAGGCGGTCGCAAAAGCCTATTGGATTAAGGCCGACGGTTTTAACGGCGTCGCCCATGACGGCGCCGGCGACATTATCGGCGCTTATTATTTGCGGCCCGATCAAGGCGGTCCCGGCGATCATGTCTGTAATGCGGGCTATGTGATCGCGAAGGCGGCGCGCGGGCGCGGGCTCGCGACACCGCTCTGTCTACAGTCGCAAGAGCAGGCCCGCGCAATGGGATTTCATGCGATGAAGTTCAATCTCGTCGTCGCAGATAACAAAGCCGCTATCCGCGCATGGAAAAAGGCGGGCATGGAAATCATCGGAACGACGCCCAAGGCGTTCCGATTGCCTGATGGACGCGTCGTAGACGCCCTTATTATGTGGAAGGCGCTTTAAGGCGTTCTTGCCCCGGCGCGCGGCGACGGATACTAGACGAGGCGATTACCGAGAAAGCTCCACCCAAATGCCCCGCATCCTGATCACGTCTGCGCTTCCTTACATTAATGGAATCAAACACTTGGGAAACCTTGTTGGCTCCATGCTGCCGGCGGATGTGTATGCGCGCTTCCAGCGCCAGCGGGGCAAAGAGGTTCTGTTTCTGTGCGCGACCGACGAGCACGGCACGCCGGCGGAACTCGCCGCGCGCGCGGCCGGACAGAATGTCCGCGATTATTGCCGCGACCAATTCGAGGTTCAAAAACAGGCCGGCGAGGCCTTTGGCCTGACGTTTGATTATTTCGGTCGGTCGTCCAACGCGCCGAACCACCGCCTGACGCAGCACTTCGCCCATGTCCTGGAACAAAATAATCTGATCGAAGAGCGCGTCGACAAACAGATTTATTCTGTCGAGGACCAGCGTTTTCTACCCGACCGATATGTCGAGGGAACGTGTCCCCATTGCGATTATGAAAAGGCGCGCGGCGATCAGTGCGACAATTGCGGACGATTGCTCGACCCGACTGATCTCAAAGATCCGTACTCGTCTATTTCCGGCTCGCACAATGTCGAACTGCGCGAAACCCGGCATCTCTATCTGTTGCAATCGACGATGCAGGATCGCATGGCGGCCTGGCTTGAAACCAAATCCGAGTTTCCGTCGCTGACCATTTCAATCGCGAAGAAATGGCTGAAGGAAGGATTGCGCGACCGCGCGATTACCCGCGACCTGAAATGGGGCGTGCCGGTTGCCTATCAGGGCGAGCCGCGCCCCGGTTTTGAAAACAAGGTGTTCTATGTCTGGTTCGATGCGCCAATTGAATATATCGGCGCAACGGAAGAATGGGCGATTGCGAATAACGATAATTGGGAACGCTGGTGGCGCACTGACAAAGGCGCTGACGATGTCAAATATGTTCAGGTCATGGGCAAGGACAATGTCGCCTTCCATACGGTGAGTTTCCCGGCGACCATCCTCGGTTCCGAAGAGCCGTGGAAGACGGTTGATGCGTTGAAGTCCATGAACTGGCTCACCTGGTATGGGGGCAAGTTTTCGACCAGCGAAAACCGCGGCATTTTTATGGATCAGGCGCTTGAGTTATTGCCGCCGGATTACTGGCGCTGGGCGCTGATGGCCAATGCACCGGAGTCTGACGACACGTCGTTCACGCTCGAACATTTCGCGGGCCTTGTGAACAAGGACCTCGCCGATGTGCTTGGCAATTTCGTCAATCGCATCACGCGCTTCTGCAATGCGCGTTTCGGTGCGGCTGTGCCGGAACAGGGAAAATATGGCGCCGCCGAACAAACGTTGATTGAGGACCTCGACAAACGTATCGCTGCTTACACGCGCCATCTGGAAGAGATGGAATACCGCAAGGCGTTCGCGGAATTGCGCGCCATCTGGGTCGCGGGCAATGAGTATCTGCAAATCGCCGCGCCATGGATGGTCATCAAGGAAAATCCGGACAAAGCCGCGGCCGCTGTTCGATGCGGGTTGAACCTGATCTTGCTATTCGCGGCGCTGTCGCGGCCGGTTATTCCGTTTACGTCTGATAAAATGTTCGCCGCCTTTGATGTTGACCCCGAAAAGGGGGCGCGCTGGCCGGAAAGCGCCGGCGATGCGCTCGCAACATTGAAAGGCGGCGAGGCGTTCACGGTGCCGGATGTTCTTTTCGCCAAGATCGAGGACGAACAGGTCGAAGCGTGGCGCGAGCAGTTTGGCGCTGAGTGAGGTAAGGGGGAGCGGTGATGCGACTTTTTTTAATTGCGGCGATGCTGTTCGTTGCCGCCTGTTCGCCGGATGCCGAGCGCATCCAGCCGGACGATCCGAGCGGGCCGCAAGTGACGGCGGTCAGGGGACTGATGGCGGCGTTCAACAAGCATGACGCCGGCAAGATGCGCACCTACTGGCATGACGACGTCATCTGGATCGAGATCAATGGGCGCCAGTCCAGTATCGTCACGGATAGCGCGGATCAACTTTACAATGAACTGGTCGTTTATTTCGAGAGTTATCCCGAGGTGTCTTCGAGCCTTGAATCGATCAGCATCAACGGCGATTATCTGACGGCAATTGAACGCCCGGTCTGGGTCGAAGACGGCCAGACGAAATCGCAAGCCTCGATCGTCGTTTACGAGTTTGACGACGGCAAGGTGAAACGGTTCTGGTACTACCCGCCGCAATAAGGAGATACGCCGACATGATGAAAGACTTATTCTCGCTTGAGGGTCGCGTTGCGGTCGTTACCGGCGGATCACGCGGCATTGGCAAAATGATCGCGCAGGGCTTTGTGGAGCAAGGCGCGAAAGTTTACATCACGGCGCGCAAGGCCGCCGCTTGTGATGAAACCGCCGCGGAACTGTCGAAAATCGGCGAATGTATTTCGATGCCGTATGATATCTCGACCGTTGATGCATGCCGCGCATTTGCCGCCGACGTCATCAAGCAGGATGCGTCTATCGACATTCTTGTGAACAACGCCGGCGCGGCGTGGGGCGAGCCTTTTGCGACATTTCCGGAGGCGGGTTGGGACAAGACCATGGACCTTAACGTCAAGTCCCTCTTTTACCTGACGCAAGCCATGTTTGACGGGCTGAAGAGTGCTGCTTCCGCTGACAAGCCGGGCAAGGTCATCAACATCGCCTCGATTGACGGCATCAAGATCAATCCGTGGGAGACGTATGCGTATCAGGCGTCGAAAGCGGCGGTGATCCACCTGACGCGGCGTATGGCGGCGCGGTTGATCGAAGACAACATTTGCGTTTCCGGCATAGCGCCCGGCGCCTTTGCGTCAGACATGAACACGGCAACGCGCGATGCGCCGGACCAGGTTGCAACGATGATCCCGGCAAAACGCATCGGCCGCGATACGGATATGGCCGGAACAGCCGTCTTTTTAGCGTCGCGCGCCGGCGACTATGTTATTGGCGATACGCTGGCGGTCGATGGCGGCGTTGCTTATTCGCAATTCACGCAGCCATGGGGATGACGCGTCAATTCATCCAGGGCGGCGTCGGCAAGTCTTTTGATTTCAGGAATTCCGGGTTGAACAATTTCGACGCGTAACGATTGCCGTAGTCGCACAAGATCGTCACGACGGTGTGGCCGGGGCCGAGCTGTTTGGCGAGGCGCATAGCGCCGGCGATATTGATCCCGGATGAACCACCGAGGCACATGCCTTCTTCGGTTGTCAGTTTGAATAAAACGTCGAGCATTTCCGCATCCGGAATGCGAAAGGCGTCATCAATCTGCGCGCCTTCAAGATTTTCCGTGACCCGGCCCTGACCAATGCCTTCGGTGATGGAGCCGCCTTCGGTTTCGAGTTCGCCTGTTTTCACCCATTGATAAATTTTTGACCCGCCCGGATCGGAAACGGCGCAAACGACATTCTTCTTGCGCGCTTTCAGGGCGGCCGCGATGCCGGCAATCGTGCCGCCGGTGCCGACGGCGCAGGTGAAGCCGTCGACCTTGCCGTCGGTCTGGTCCCAGATTTCCGGGCCGGTCGTCTCGATATGAAACTCCCGGTTGGCGACATTGTCGAACTGGTTGGCCCAAATGGCGCCGTTCGGTGCGCTTTGCGCCAGTTCTTCGGCGAGACGCCGCGAGTAGTGAACGTAGTTTTCGGGATTGGCGTATGGGACCGCATCGACTTCGATGAGTTCCGCGCCAAGCATGCGGATCGCGACTTTCTTTTCTTCGCTCTGGGTGCGCGGCACGACGATCTTGACCTTGTACCCTAGAATGGCCCCGACCATCGCAAGGCCGATCCCGGTGTTGCCGGCCGTGCCCTCGACGATTGTGCCGCCGGGCGCCAGTGCGCCGCGCTTTTCCGCGTCGCGGACGATGCCAAGCGCGGCCCGGTCCTTGACCGATTGACCGGGGTTCAAAAATTCCGCCTTGCCGAGAATGGTGCAGCCGGTTTCCTCTGAAGCCCGTTTTAATCGGACCAACGGCGTATTGCCGATCAGGTCGATCGGGTTTTCCGAAAATTTCATCGGTATTTTCCTCTTTGCGGCAGCCGCCGCGAATTCTTGAGTGTTCAGGCCCGGTCGGTGATCCAGCCGTGGAGACGGCAGGTAAGCACATTGGGCGGCAATTTCAGGTCACAAGCATGAGAAGTTGGGGAATTGCGGGCATATTGCTGGTTGGCCTCACCATGCCATCGGCGGCGCACGATCTCGATGCAAAATTTCTAATCGACCGTAAAGGCGAGGTAATCGGTTATCGTGGGACGACAATGGCGCCGGCCGTTTTGACCCGAACGGCGCTGAACTGACTGACAGTCTCTTGGAAGTGCCGCTAGGCCTTGCTGTTAAACCGGGCCGGCGCCCTAAAGCGACTTCGCTTCTGTCCACAGCGTTTCCATTTCCTCAAGGCTTGCATCGGCGAGCCTGTCGCCCAGTTTTTCTTCAATATATCGGAAGCGGCGGATGAACTTTTCATTCGTGCGGCGTAGCGCGGCTTCGGGGTCGACCTTCAAATGACGCGACAGGTTCGCGAGCACAAACAAGAGATCGCCAAACTCGTCCTCGATCTTGTCCGGGTCTTGCATTTCCATCGCTTCGGCAAGCTCTGCGGTCTCTTCACTGATCTTCGAAAGCACGTCTTTGGCTTGCGTCCAGTCGAAGCCAACGCGCGCTGCACGCTTTTGCAGTTTCACCGCGCGCGCCAGGCCGGGCAGGCCAACAGGCACATCGTCCAAAAGGGAATGATGACCCTTGGCGGCGCGCTCTTCGACTTTCTGATCTTCCCAGGCGGCCGTCTGTTCGTCGGCGCCGCGCATATTTGCATCGCCGAATACATGGGGGTGGCGGCGGATCATCTTGTCGGCGATGCCTTGCGCCACGTCGGCGAAGTCAAACAGTCCCGCTTCCTCGGCCATGCGCGCATGGAATACGGCCTGAAACAATAGATCGCCTAACTCATCTTTGAGCGCCGCTAAATCTTCTCGCTCGATGGCGTCGGCGACTTCATAGGCCTCCTCGATCGTGTAAGGCGCGATGGTCCGGAAATTTTGTTCCAGATCCCACGGGCAGCCGCCGTCCGGCGCCCGCAATCGCGCCATGACATCGATCAGCGCGATAATCGCGCGCGCCGCATTCTCATTTTCGCTTTTCATGCCAGCCCTTTGTCTTGGAACCTTCACCAGTTTTGCTATTTTTGCGCGCCGCCGTCATATAGGCGCAAGCCCGGCTTTGGGTGTGTGAAAAATCAGGAAAGAACTATGCCGATTCAGGAAGTCAAACACATTTGGCGCAATGGTGAAATGATCCCGTGGGCCGATGCCACAACTCACGTCCTAACCCATGCCATTCACTACGGCACGTCTGTGTTCGAGGGCATGCGCGCCTACGACACCAAGCACAAAGGCGTCTGTATTTTCCGAAATCGCGATCATATTGAACGGTTTTTCTTTTCGGCCCGTGTTTATCGCATTGGCATGCCCCATTCCGTCGAAGATATCATGCAGGCCTGTTGCGACGTCGTGCGCGAGAATGAGCTGTCGTCCGCTTATATCAGGCCCGTTGCTTTCCTCGGTTATGGGGAGATGGGGCCGTCCTCGACGGCGGTGAAGTCCGATATTGCGATCGCCGCGTTTCCCTGGGGTGCGTATCTGGGCGAAGAGGGTCTCGATAAAGGCGTCGATGTCGCGTTCTCAAGCTGGCGGCGCATGGCGCCGGGGACGATACCGTCTGGCGTTAAAGCGGGCGGCAATTACCTGTCCTCGCGCCTTGTTTCCATGGAAGCAAAAGACAATGGCTACGCAGAAGGCCTCGGCCTTGCCCATGACGGGACGGTTTCGGAAGGCGCCGGCGAGAATTTGTTCGTCATCACAAAAGGCCGGATCGTAACGCCGCCGACGTCGTCTTCCATCCTCAACGGCATCACCCGCGACACGGTCATGACGCTGGCGAAAAAGCTGGGCTATGAAGTCATTGAACAGTCGATACCGCGAGAGGCGCTGTACGCCGCCGATGAAATTTTCATGACCGGCACCGCCGCAGAAGTGACGCCGGTGCGTTCGGTTGACAAACTGCCAGTGAACCAGCCGGATTTCCCGATCACGAAACAAATTCAGCGCGCGTTCTTCGGCCTCTTCAGCGGCGAGACCGAAGACGAATGGGGCTGGCTCGATCCGATTGGGTAACTCTGCCTAAAGCCCCACTAAAGCCCCAGCGCGTCCGCCATGATGTGATAGATGACGTTTTGTTCCATGACGCCGCTGACGAGGTGTGCGTTTGGACCGGATGCGTAGACAGGCACGTCCTGTCCGCCGTGCGTTTCCCCGTATGTTGGCACGAGCGCTTTCTGGCGATAATTTTTGTCTGTCGCTGCTTCCTGCGTCGGCGCCGGTCGGCCGTCCGACAAATCTGTGTCCTGCGCAAACACTGTGCCGGGGCCATTCATGTAGCCAAGGGTCGTATACGGTTTTTCGTCGATTGCGAGCGCCGGCGTGTCGGACCCGTCATCGTCCGTCGCCATGCTGAGGCCGAGAATATCGGCGCCGCGTTTTGAGTAGCCGGAGATTGCCATGGTGTGGCCGTGATCGGCGGTGACGATGATGAGCGTGTCGTCGTCGCTCGACATTTCGCGCGCGACGCGTACCGCTTCCGAATAGGCTTGCGTATCTTTCAGCGCCCGAAAGGCGTTGCCGCCATGATGTGCGTGATCGATACGCCCCGCTTCAACCAGCAGGAAGTAGCCCTTTTCATTCGCTGACAGGGCAGTGATCGCTTTGGCCGTCATCGCAGCTAGTGACGGCTCGCCCGCACCATCATCAGGGCGGTCCGCTTCGAATTGCATGTGGCTCGGCTCAAAAAGTCCGAGGATTTTTTGGCCGGCGCCGGCGGCATCAAAATCGGCGCGGTTCCAGACATATGTATGGTC
>JAJFFU010000103.1 GCA_021776465.1 Parvularculaceae bacterium | reverse complement strand
AGACTGACGGCGTTAAAAAAGTTCGCCGCCTCATCGCCATCCGGATTGCCTTTCTGTCCGCCCTGGCGAACAGAAAGTTTGTCAAACTCGATGCCAGCGATGGATACATTCATCTCGCCGCCGGTTTCGGGATCGCTCATTCCCTCGACCGACATGTTTATAAGGCGCACTTTTTCAAAGATTGTCTCAAACGGCGCGTCGGGTCCGGCGTCTTCCGCATCCTGCACCCGGTCAATCGCCGCCTGGTCAAGGCCGAAAAACTCTGCGCGCTCGAAAACGACCGCCTCGCCATCGTCAGCATCGGCAAACCGCAGATCGGTCACCACGGTCGCGCCCAGCGACTTGTCAAATGTTGCGCTTTCATAGGTCGGTCGGTTATCGACCGGGAGCATCGAGAAAAATTCATCGATGTCGGTTTCTTCTGCGTTATTCAGCTTGAATGTTTTGTCGAGCGGCGAAGACGCACTCAGTTTCGCCGCATCGCCTGACGCACCCGCGGCCGGTGCGCCGCTATCGTCATTCTTTCCGCAAGCCACCAGCGCCAGCGCCGCGGCGCCCGCCAGCCATAATTTCCGTTTCGTCATGAAGCCATCTCCCTCTTGAATTGCCCACCGGCGCCGCTGACAGCGTCGCCCGGTTCATAAGACCAGTCCTTAAGCGCGCCAGATGGCGCAAGGCAAGCAGAGAGCGGCAATTTCAACACGGCCTAAGGCAGCGCTGATTCCACAAGGCGTTGGGCTTCAGGGCTCGACCAGTCGGCCTCGCCGATCAGCCGCCCGACCTCGCGGCCTTTTGCGTCATAAAGAACACTGACCGGCAGGACATTTGCGCCGCCTATAGACGTCGCCATGGCGAGGCGCGGATCTGCGTAAAGGGCGAGATTCTCGATCCCGAGCCGGTCGAGATACGCCTGAGCGGTCTTCGGCCCCTGCGGGTCGGCGGCAATGGCAACCACCTGAAATTTGCGTCCGCCAAGCCGTCCCTGCAACACATCGAGTGACGGCAGTTCCTTCAGGCACGGCGCACACCACGTCGCCCAGAAATTGACCAGAACCGCTTTGCCGCGGAATTTGTTTAATGAAATGGCGGCGCCCTCATATTCAAACGGGATTTCCGGCGCGCTGCGCGGGGGAAAAGCGTACTCAAAATCCGCCATTTCGCCGACAAGGAGCGACCGATCCATGGCCAGCGCCGATGGCGGCGCGTCGTCTCGCGGCTTTACGCTGGCGGCGATAATGACGTAGACGAGCCAAAGGACGCCGGCGCCGCCGACAATCATGAGCCACAGGCGCGGTTCGTTCAGGGCCTTCATGCGAGCACACACCTTTTCAATCAACTGACAACGACATGACAAATAAATCAAAAAATCAGGAAAACCAGATGTGGGGCGGCCGGTTTTCCGAAGGGCCGTCAGCAATCATGGAGGAAATCAACGCCTCCATCGATATTGACCGGCGCTTATGGCGCGAAGATATCGCTGGCTCAAAGGCCCACGCGGCGATGCTGGCTGGATGCGCCGTGATTTCGGACGCCGACAATACTGCGATCCAGAAAGGTCTCGACGACATCGCCGGCGAAATCGAGCGTGGCGAATTCGCCTATTCGAAAGCCCTCGAAGACATTCACATGAATATCGAGGCGCGCCTGAAAGACCTGATCGGCGAACCGGCCGGACGGCTGCATACGGCGCGCTCACGCAACGACCAGGTGGCGACCGATTTCCGCCTCTGGGTGCGAAATGCATGCGAGCAATCCGCCGCCGCACTACGCGGCCTCTGCAAAGTGCTGGCCGAGCGGGCGCTTGAAAACGCTGACGCTGTCATGCCGGGCTTTACCCATCTGCAGACGGCGCAACCGGTGACCTTCGGGCATCATCTTCTTGCCTATGCAGAAATGTTCGCGCGCGACGCTGGCCGCTTCGATGACGCAGCGCGACGCATGAATGAATGCCCCCTTGGCGCAGCCGCGCTTGCCGGCACGTCTTTTCCTATAGACCGAAAACAAACAGCCAAAGCGCTTGGCTTTGATCGTCCGTGTGCGAACTCTCTCGATGCGGTATCATCGCGCGACTTCGCCATGGAGGCGATGGCGGCGGCGGCTATTACAGCAACGCATCTTTCCCGCCTCGGCGAAGAACTTGTCATCTGGACGTCAGCGCAGTTCGGGTTTGTGCGGCTTTCCGACGCCTTTTCCACCGGCTCGTCAATCATGCCGCAGAAACGCAACCCGGACGCGGCCGAACTCGTGCGCGCCAAAACGGGGCGCATTGTGGGGTCGCTGAACACGCTGCTGATTGTCATGAAGGGCCTCGCTCTCGCCTACGCCAAGGACATGCAGGAAGACAAGGCCGCGACATTCCAGTGTTTCGATGACCTTGCGCTGGCGCTGGCCGCAGCGACCGGCATGCTCAGCGATTTGCATGTCAATCGCGACGCGATGAAGAATGCGGCGGGCCATGGGTTTTCCACCGCGACTGACATCGCCGACTGGCTCGTCCGTAAGCTGAACATGCCGTTTCGCGACGCCCACCATGTGACTGGGGCCGTCGTGGCGCTGGCCGAAAAAAAAGGCGTCACGCTCGACGCACTTTCCCTGAAAGACTTACAAAGCGTCGAGCCGCGCATCACGGACGACATTTTCGACGTCTTGTCAGTTGACGCCTCCGTCGCCTCGCGCACCTCTTTCGGCGG
>JAJFFU010000102.1 GCA_021776465.1 Parvularculaceae bacterium | reverse complement strand
CACTTCGCGCAGGCGTCTGCGCTTGGATACAAGCCCGCCAATGATGCGCTCCGGCGCCTTAGTTTCGAATATACGCGCGACATTCAATAGTCTGAGGGGATGAAGATGAAACGGTTAGTATCCACGAAGTTCGCGCCAATTGCCGGTGTGCTCGCCGCTGGCGCGCTGATGATCGCTGACGTTGCGAATGCGCAATCGCTCGGCGGTTTCCCGATCCGCGAACCCGGCGCCGGCTCAACGTCGTCAGGGTCAGGCGGCGCGAAACCGACCAATGACGGACCCATGCAGATCATTGTCGATGTAAATGGTCCGGGACCGTACAAAACGATTTCAAGCGCCGTAAACGATGTCGCTGAGGGCGGCGTTATTTACGTCATGCACGGGGTTTATTCAGAATCCATTGACCTCACGAAGTCTGTCTTCATTCAGGGCGATCGCGGTCCGGGCTCAGGCGTTGAGATTTCCGCGCCCATGAATGAGCCGTGCCTTACGTTCAATCCAGCACAGACTACGGCGCACGCCGTTGTGGCAAACGTTCAGTTCGCATCCAAGATCAATTCCAGCGCCAGCGCCTGTGTTGATGTTCATCAGGGTGTCTTTACCCTGAAGGAAAGTGATGTTCTCGGTTCCGGCGTCCGCCCGGCGGTCAAAATTTCCGGCGGCACGGTCATGCTTGAAAAGAACCGGATCTCGGCTGGCTCCGAAGGCATTTACGTCGAACAGGCCCATTCACTGTCCCAGAGCTTTATTATCGACAACAAGATTCTTCAAAATAAAGTCGGCGTCGATATCGCCAATGGCAGCCGCGCCGACGTCGTCGTCGCCGGCAATGAGATTTTCGACAACCTCGACAGCGGCGTAAAATCCTCCGGCTTCGGATCAGCCAAACTGATCGGCAACAAGATCCGGAACAACAAAGGCTCCGGCATTATCCTCGACAAATACGCCAAGCTATCGCTCGTCCGGTATAACGAAATCGTCCAGAACTCAGGTGACGGCGTTGCCATTCCCTTCGGCGTCAATGGCGTCATCGAAGACAACAGCATTGTCGGCAACACGGGCCTCTCGATTTTTGTTCGTGACGGTCTTGAGCCGAAAATCACGAATAACACGGTTAAAAATAATGGCGGCGACAATTGCTCTAAGCGCGATCGGCGCAAGGGCCGCTGCTAAAAAAACCTCGACGCTGCACTAAACTAAAAAACCCCCGGCTTCGCGGCCGGGGGTTTTTCTTTGTCGTGAATTTTCAGCAGCGGGACAACTCAGAAAGTTTCGCGCGCCGGCGCTCAAGCCTACAGATATTGAACGCGGGCGTGGCGTGAGCAGTTATTCTGCGCAATCCGAGACAGGCGCTGGCGCGGAATATTGTATGCGTCGCGGCCCTTTGGAACGACAGAGCAAACGCGCTGTACGCGCCCGGATCGCGTCCAGTAGTTCTCCTCAACCACAGTTACATAGGCGCTGAACCGGCGCAGGTCGATATTGCGGCGAAATACGACTTCGCTGCGCGGACGAAAGTAACCACGGCCGCCATAGTTACGGTCATTATACTGACGACGCCCGCGACGGTTGTCGTACCGGTTACTGCGACGATTATCATAGCGGCTCGCGGGCTGGTAATCTCCGGCGCGGGAATAGCGGTCGGCGCCGTAATAATCGTAGTAATTGGCATCATGAGCGCGATGGTCGTGATTGCTTGGGCAGTGTGAAGGCCGGCTTGCAGCGGCGGCTTCGGTTGCGATCAATATTCCTGCAGCTGTAAATAGCGCAGCGCAAAACTTCGAGATGGTTTGCATCGATTTCTCCGTAGCCCCGCAGCCATTCGACGTCGCACCCCAATGCCTGATCGTCTGTTAATCATGATGGTTGTCGAATGCGGCATAAATAACGCCGGACGCGGCGCCTAATCGTCACATTCTCAACGCCCGCAGCCGCACGCGGCCGCGGGCCTATTGCGATCCGTCGATCGCGAAACAGTGATCAAGAAAAACCGGGGCGCTCAGGCGCGCCGCGCTTTCGCAATCCATTTGCGAATGGTGCCCCCCGCCGGAATCGAACCGGCACTTCCTAAGGAAACTGGATTTTGAATCCAGCGCGTCTACCAATTCCGCCAGAGGGGCCCCCGGTAGAAGCGCGGCATGATAGGCGTGCGCGACCGCCGGTCAAGCGCCGACTTAGCAGGCCATCGCGTTTTGGAATTCTTCACGCCTTGCCCTGACAATCAACTGGAATGACACCCCAAAAGCGCCTTAAGAAAGCCGCACCCCGGAACAATATCATGTGCGCCATGCCCACGACTTCATCAAACGACGATGCTGAAAACGCCGAACACATGCGCAACCCCCGCGGCGCGACCCGGGTCCTGGCCGGCGTGCTCGCAGAATTACGCACCAACGCCGAAGCCAATCCCGCGTTGAAACCAGGCGATGAGGGCGGGCCCCATGGGCGACTTGGCGATATCGTCGATCGCCTCGATGAACGCGCTTATGGGTTTTTGATCTTGTTGCTGGCGCTGCCTTGTTGTCTGCCCTTCGTTTATATCCTGCCGCAGATCGTGGCCTTGCCAATGTTGGCGCTCGCTTTCCAGATGGCGATGGGCCGGCGCCATCCCTGGTTGCCGAAAGCGCTCCACGACCGGTCCTTTTCAATTCCGGCTTTTGAAAAAGTGCTGGCGCGGGCGTCGCGCTATGTAGGCATTGTCGAGCGCGTTTCGACGCCGCGTCTTAAACCGGTCACCAGTCAACTGGGCGCGCGCCTTGTTGGCGTATTGCTGATCGCGCCCATGGCCTCAATCCTCGTTCCTTTACCATCGACAAACACTGTCCCCGGCATCGGCGTAGCCATTGCGGCGCTTGGCCTGATCGAGCGCGACGGCGTGCTCGTAATCCTCGGCGCCGTCCTTGGCCTTGCCTGGGTCGCATTGCTCGCCTTTCTCGGGCTTGAGGCCGCGAGCCTTATAAAAGCCTGGGTCAGCGGGATATTCTGACCATCAATGCCGCAGGGCCGGCGGTGTGACGAAACGCAACGGCGCACATCCCTGAGCGATCAATTATATATTCCCCATGACCGACTTACTATCGAAGTTGAGTTTTTCTGAACGCGTCCTCGCCCTTGCTTTTGCGGTTTCCGGGGCGTTGCTGGCCCTTGCGCATCTTTCAGAGCTCGTTCTTGGCCTCGTGCCTTGCATACTCTGTCTCGACCAGCGCGAGGCCCACTGGGCGGCGCTCGGCGTTGCCGCCGCGGGTCTCATCGCCGCAAGGGTCTTCCGATCGCGCCTCGGCGCCGCTGCGGCCGTCGGCGCGGCGTCGCTTGTCTATGCGGTGAGCGCCGGTCTCGCTTTTTACCACACAGGCGTTGAGTTCGAATTCTGGCCGGGACCGGCCCTTTGCTCAGGCGGCGGCGCCATCGGCCCAATTGATATTGGCGACATCGGCGCCGCGCTCGACGGGCCTGTCGACGCGCCTGCCTGCGACGATGTTCAGTGGTCGTTTCTCGGCGTTTCCATGGCCGGGTATAATCTCCTGATTTCGGCGGGACTGTTTGCCCTCACCCTTGGCGCGGCGCTCGCCGAAACGCGGCGCGTGCGTCGGGTGCGCTTTGGCGGAAAAGCGACAACATGAGCAGTCCCAAAAAACCGGGCCCGCGCAATCCGCGTCTTGCAGAAATGTTGCGCGTCGATCACGCCGGTGAATATGGCGCCGTGTCGATCTATCGCGGCCAACGCGCCGTCTTCGATCGGCTGCCGCACAAATCCCATATCGCTGCAGAAATCGCTGATATGGAAGCGGGCGAAGACGCCCATCTGAAAACATTCGACCGCCTGCTCGCCGAACGAAAGATCCGCCCGACCTTGCTGGCGCCGCTCTGGAACGCAGCCGGCTTTGGCCTCGGCGCGGCGACAGCGCTGATGGGCGAGAAAGCAGCCATGGCCGCGACCGCCGCTGTCGAAGACGTCATTGAAAAACACTATGCCGAGCAAGCCGACGAGTTGAGCGCGGACGAGCCTGAAATCGCCGCCACCGTCCGCGAATTTCGCGAGGACGAG
>JAJFFU010000101.1 GCA_021776465.1 Parvularculaceae bacterium | reverse complement strand
CGATGCGGCGGCGCCGCAAACCAGTTCCGCGAACGGTTTTGCGGATTGGTTGTGATGCGCTTGCTGGTGAGATCAAAATAGTAAAACCGATAACCAAGGGGTGACAGGAGATCCATACACGCCTGATCATCCGCGTTGCTTTCAAGCAACAATATGGGCTGCGCGATTTTCAGCGTCTCCATCATGCCTTCCAGCACATGGCGTTCATATCCTTCAACGTCGATCTTGATGATATCGGGGCGCAGATCGAGGCTATCAAACGGAACGATATCTACTGTTGTTTCACTAATTTCCGGACGTTGACCGACTTCTTTCGTCAAATTGTCACAATGCGCGTCGGCGGCGCGACGATCGAGGCTAGCGCGCGTCGTCACCGGCAGGTTTCCAATTTGCGGCACAAACAGCGTCATCCGATCGGCGCGCGCACCCAGGCCGATTTTCCAATAGGAGAATCGGCGCCCGAGAATGCGGCCTATAAAATCAAGATCAGGCCACAACGCCGGGTTGGGTTCAAAGGAGAGAATTTCAAATCGCGGCAGCAAAAAAGAAAATGCGATTGCCGACTGACCGCCATTGGCGCCAATGTCGACGACGAGCCCCTTTTCTGCTTTCAGGACCTTAAAAGCAACGAAGTCCGGCTCATCCGGTCTGCGCATCAACCATTGACCGAGCAACATGATGCGCCGCGCAAGCGCATACACTTGCGGTTGGCGCATGCGCCGACGCAGGAAATTTTTGATGAAATCATAGTTCATGCACGCCGCCGCATTACGCCTTTGCCGGATCAATCGCCAGTGCAAGTGTTTGCCGCGCGACCCTGTCCCATGAATAATGTTTTGCCAACGCCTCACGCGCATCCGTAAGGAACGCTGCGCGAATCGCCGGCGTCCAGGCTAGCACCGTTTCTATTTTTTGCGTCCAGTCGTCAACGTCACCTTCCGCTGCCATGAACCCCGTTTTGCCGTCAATAACGGCATCGACAATGCCTTCAATGCCCGACGCGACAAGGACAGACCCTTCAGCAGCAGCCTCAAGCGCGGCCAGGCCAAACCCTTCCATATCGCCGCCAGCCGAACGCCGGTTTGGCATGATTGTTACTGAAGCGTTGCGGCGCAAGCGGCGTAGCGCGTTGTCATCAATGCGACCTAGATACTCTGTCTGCGGATTTTCCAATGCGCTGGCAAGCTCCGCCTTGTCCCAAACGGTCCCGACAATCTTCAACCTGACGCCTTTTGGCAATTGCGGAAGGACGTTATTGCTGAACCATGCAAGCCCCTTGCGCGGCACGATGCGACCGACGAATAGAACATAGCGCTCACCTCCCGAGGTCTCGGCATCTTTGCTCAAATTTTCGTCACTCGCTGGCGCGTCTTGAGGCAACGTCACGCCGAGCGGCACGGCTGTCACATTTTCAAAACCCATTTCACTTGCCACATTGGCTGTGGCGGCGGAATTCGCCACGAAACCATGCGCCGCGCCTTGCAGCCATCGCGCAATAGCCATGTACATTCTGTATACCGATGGCTTGGCGCCCTTGCGACGACCGTAAATAAGATCAAGCCCGTGCACGGTTACAAGGCGCCGGGCGCCGGGCGCGACAAACGACGCCCAAACCGTAAGCGGGAACAATACGAAATCGCCGAAATGAATGATGTCGTATTTTCGCCCGCGTAATGCGATAACCCCGGCGCTGCGAAAAAAGAACGCCAGGAGACCAAGAACGCCGGGCGGTCCCCCATCAGGCTTGCCGGGTAACGCCACCACATCAACGGCGGCATGACGCGCCATCGCTGCGGCAATCTCACGGCTGTAAAGCTCCATGCCGCCAACAGCCGGCGGCCATTTCCGCGTCACGAAAAGTACGTTCATCACCCAGCCGCTTTCCCATATTCGGCGAAATTATGGGCGCAAGCGTGAAACCTGATAGCCGGCGCCAAAGTCGGACGACCGCAATATCGCTGATTCTTAAAACAATTACTGATAATTCTCGCGCCGCGATGTAATATCAGCGCGTCTGGCTCATGCGGCCTTGCTGCGCGGTTCTGAAACCATCTTCTTGAATTGCAATCGCGCGGCAAACCCCTCGCCGGGGTTGCTTTCGAATGTGACGTCGCCGTTGTGGAGCGCTGCAAACTTTGAAACGATGTGTAATCCGAGTCCGGCGCCTTCATGCGTGCGGGAGAGATCCGCATCCGCCTGATAAAACGCATCGGTTAGCTTCGGCAGCGCGCTCGGGTCGATGCCGCAACCATCGTCCGTGACGTCGAGTATAAGATCGCTCTTCTCGCTTCTCGCCGATATCGTGATGACACCGCCCTTATCGGTGAACTTCACTGCGTTTGAAATCAGATGCGACAGCAACTCCTTGAAGACACGGAAATCGATTTTGACAGATGGAAGATCTTTTGGGATTTGAACCTCGACGGTTTTTTCCTCGTCGGCGACCTGCGTCTCAAATTCGCGCAGGCAGTCTTCAACGATGTCCGCCAGCGATTGCAGGTCTGTTTCGATATTGAAATCATTCGCGTCAAGGCGCGCGATACTGAGCATGTCGTTGACCAGACCAAGCAGGCGTTTGCCGCTCGTATGGATCGTGTCTGCGTATTCTTTGTATTCCGGGGCGCCAAGCGCGCCGAACGATTCATCGCGAAGGATGCCCGCAAACCCGATCACGCCATTCAGGGGCGTCCGCAGCTCGTGACTCATGTTCGAAATCAATTGCGTCTTCAATTTGTTTGCTGCAATCGCAGCGTCTTTAGCGTCCCGCTCCGCCGCTTCGGTGCGTTTTCGCGCGGAAATATCTCGCAGCGAATAAACAAAAATGCGTTCCGCGGAGAGGTGCGCCGCGCCCTGCTCAGAAGGGTCTTCATAGGTCACGCAGTTGGCCACGACCTCAAGGACAAGATCGTCGCGTCCGGGTACGGCATATTCAGTACTGATGGGTCCGTTGTTCTCAGGCGCCGACGGCGTCTCGGCCGGCGCTGCTGGATAAACGGGGAAGTCCGGCGCCAAATCCGTGATTAACGACTGGTCCAACGCGCCCTCGGGAAAACCAAGCAACGCATTAGCGCGGTCATTAAACAATTCGACGACGCCCTGCGCATTTGCGACAACAACACCATCGGCATTGTCGCGCACGATGAGGCTCATTAACGCCTGGTATCGCGCCGTGGCGAGACGATGCCGAATTATCTGCTGCATGCGCCGACGCAGTTCGGCCGAGATCGCAAAGACAAGACAAAGGCCCTGCGCGACCAGGATGACTCCGGTGTCGAAACTGACGGGCGAGACCATTTGTATGACGACGGGCGCGCCGACTGCGGCGAGAAAAACAACGGCATGAGCGATCACCGCCGCTCGCCAGCGCTGACGACTTGCGCGACGGCACAAAAGAAACACAACCAACGCCGCCAACAATAAGGGGATCGCATAATGCGGCCGAACCAGCGCGCGCTCAAGCAAAAGGCTCTCATAACTTAAGGCGTGCAGGTAGACCCCGGGGATTACGCCCTCAATGGGTGTTGCAAACTCGTCACCGAGTTCCAGCGCCGTTGCGCCAATGAGGATTTTCTTGCCGCTGACAATGTCGCGGTCAAAGTCGCCATTCATGACATCTCGAAATGAAAGGCGGCGGATCTTCGAGGTGCCTATGCCGTAGTCGATATAAAACGACCCAGAGCGCGCGCCGGGACTGTCAGCGAGTGTCCCGGCAATCGAGGCGCGATACGTGCCATTATCATCGAAGCCATGCCAACCGCGCCGCACAACGCCGCTCTTCTCGGTCTTCATGGTTACGCTGGCAATCACTGCGTATTGAAGAAAAGCTTCGTGCGGCGCCGTTTTTACAATTTCAGCGTTCTCGCCCGATCGCGCCGACGATTGCCAGAAGACGGGAAGGACAACTTCGCCGGGACGTCTGTCCAACGCATGAACAAAAGCCACATCGCCGGCACTGTCAGAGAGGGACGAAAAGTCGACGTCGAATGCGATGAGTGCGGCGCCGGCGTCCTGAAGGTTTTCAATTGCGGTCGCATACCGATCGCGCGGCCAGGGCCAACGCGCTTCGTGCTTCAGGCTGAGCGGATCTATTTCGACAACAACGAGCGTATCGCTTGGCTCCCGGTCAATCACGCGGAAGCGCATGTCCATCATCGCTCTGTCGAGGGATTCAAAAGCGCCCTGCGCCGCCAGAAGCCACAATAACGACACCAGAAACGCTGGAATCAGCAATCCCGCCGCGACGCCTGAACGTCGCAACGGGTTACTTTTGTTTTTTATGGTGTTGAACACCGTTGGATCCGCCCCCCGATAATGTCGCGCTGTTAAGTAGCGCTACACATCACTCTTCTTTTTTGCCGTTGTCTTCATTGCCCCCGCCATTGCCATTACCGTTGCCGTTGCCAACATTAATACCGCCAGTGACGCCAAGGCCGCCGAGGCCGCCGTTCAGATTGACGCCAGCATTCACCTCAACGCCGCCTACGTTTGCATTCACCTCGACGCCGCCATTGCCGTTTTCATTGCCGTTGCCTTCATTGCCTGTCCCGTTGCCACCGCCATTGCCGTTGCCATTGCCTGCATTGCCGTTCGCATTAACGCCGCCATTGGCGTTGCCGTTACCAGCATTACCGTTTGCGTTAACACCGCCATTAGCGTTGCCATTGCCCGCATTGCCGTTCGCGTTGACGCCGCCATTAGCGTTGCCGTTGCCAGCATTAACGTTTGCGTTGGCGCCGCCATTAGCGTTGCCGTTGCCTGCATTGCCGTTTGCATTAACACCGCCATTAGCGTTGCCGTTGCCAGCATTGCCGTTCGCATTGACGCCGCCATTGGCGTTGCCGTTGCCTGCGTTGCTGTTCGCGCTAGCCCCACCATTGGCGTTGCCGGCGGCAGCAGAAGCGCGCGCGGTGTTGGCGTTATTGGCGTTGGCATTATTCGTTGCGCTCAAACGAGCGTTCACTGCCGCGTTTGTCGGCGTCGCCGCCGCCGCGCGGCTCAACCCGGCCGTCGGACCGTTCCCTTGCGGCGATTGCACCAAGCCGTCAGTCAGCGTCGCGAAATCCAGAGGAGCAACGCCAATAGCCGCCGGCACGGTAAGAGCGGTGGCGCCGCCTGGCGCAGTCGTCTGCGTTTCCAGGGCCGCTTCGCGTTTGCTGGCGTCGCCTTCGACACGGTCATCGGTCTCGCGTCTGTTTTCAGGACGCACGGTGTCCGTAAAACGAATCGCAGACGGGTTATTGCGGTCAATACGCACCGTGCGTCCAGAGGTAACAAGCTCGCTCACTGCGCTGTTGCGCACAGAAACCTCAACCGCGCCCTCTGCGACGTGCACCGCGTCGGCTTCTGCGCCTGCGGTAACGGTGAATGTCGTGCCTTTGACGACAGCAGCGATTACCGGTGTTTCAACGCGGAAATGTTTTTCCTGACGCTTGTCAACTTTGAACAGAAGCGTTCCGATGTCCTGTAGAATACGCGTCATTCCGGGTTCTTCAGCGGCAGGAAGCGACATCCGGCTATTGGGGCCGACAACAATTTGTTGTTCATTGCGCGCAAGCACAACGCGACCATCAAATCCGGTTGAAAGAATATCGCCAGCATTAAGCGTGTTGCCAGTCGATACAAGCGTTGCGCCGGCTACGGGGCTCGTTGTCCGCACCGTTCCCGACGATTCAATGATTTGCCATTGCGCTGCAAATGCGACTGTCGAAAAAAAGAAGAAGGCGACAGCGCTCAATCCTGAAAAAACGCCTTTGAAAACTTTACCCATTACTAACGCTCCCGGCGGGCTCTGCAACTAGCACGCATGATTTACCGAAACGTCAAAATATTCATCCGCCATTACCAATTGCTTAAAATTTGATAAGCCAGAGTTAATGCTCTGTATGCTGTTAATAGTCCTTTTAGCAGATGTGACTACGGTACTCAGTCTGCGGCGAAGACGCGTCGTCTTATTACGATTGTTGAAGGCGTTATTAGGGTAGGGGGAATAAACAGCGTGTCTTCTGTTCGCGTATTGGGCGCTTTGTTAACTTTTTTTACCATGTTCAATGTCATGGCGTCCTCGTTTGGCGCCAGCGCTGCATCGAGTCCATCATCAACCATGACGGCCGCAAGCGAGCCGGAAAATCGCTTATTGAACAATCCTTCAGCGATACCGCAGAAACCTCCTTTGCGAGACCGAGTTATTGTCGCCAACGCTCAACTCACCGATATTGAAAAACGCCTGCCCGCTGGCCCCAGCGCCTCGGACAACAATGACCGCGCGCAGACACGCCTTCCTCCACCGCCACAGTTGCGTGAAGGACCAAAGACAACGCTTGTCCTGATTGCAGTCGAAATCTCCGGCAGCACTGTTTATCCGGCAGAGGCCTTCGCCCCGCTATACGAAAATTCGTTGGCGCGCGCCGTTACGCTAAACGACATTGCTGTGCTGACCGAAAAAATAACCGCGATGTACCGCGACGACGGCTATTTCCTCTCGCGCGCCGTTGCGCCCGCACAGTCCACAGAAAGCGGCGTCCTGCAGATCGAAGTGCATGAAGGATACCTGCAATCGATCAATATCGAAGGAGACGCGCCGAAAGCGGTTCGCGATCGCTTGAATGCACTGAAAAACATCAAGCCCATTCGTATTTACGACCTTGAGCGGGCGCTACTGCTCGTTAGCGATCTAAAGGGCGTGTCTGTTGTGAATTCGAACATCGAAGCTGACCCGTTCGATCTCGCGGCGCATTCGCTCACGCTGAAAATCAATGTGGACCGGTTTGAAGCGGGCGCCTTTGCCGATAATCGCGGTACGGATGATGCTGGGCCGGCGCAGGCCCATTTGCACGCCGCCGCCAATTCCCTTTTCCGCACAGGCGATCAATTAAGCGCCAGGTTTTTCACAATCCCCGACAATCCCGGTGAGCTTCTTCTTGGCGGCATGCAGTATCAGCTGCCGGTTACTGACACGGGCGCCTATGTGACATTGTCCGGTATGGTTTCGCGATTCAATCCCGGCGCCTCACTCGCGGCCCCTGATACCGAAAGCCGAACAAAACAAATGGGCGTTCGCCTTTCCTATCCATTCATCCGCGGCCGCAAGCGTTCGCTCTGGGGCAATATCGGTTTCGACGGACGAAACATCGAAGAGGAACAACTTGGCGCGCCGCAATTTAAAGATAAAACGCGCGTCCTTAGCGCATCTGCAAATTACCGACAGACCTATTGGAACGGCGCGACAACGCTTTTTGCCGAAGTCAGTCAGGGGCTGAACATGTTGGGCGCTTCATCGGGCGGCGGATCACTGTCGCGCCCGGACGCAGACGCCAGCTTCACCAAGATTGAAGGGCAGATTGCGCGCTACCAGAACATCGGAAAGACGTTCGGGATT
>JAJFFU010000011.1 GCA_021776465.1 Parvularculaceae bacterium | reverse complement strand
GCTGCGACGTTAAAATCCAGCCAATGGCTCGACGCGGAAGGGTCCCCGCAGGCCCGGTTTGTTTCAACCGGCATGGCGATTACCGGCGCGACATCAGGCGTTGTCACCGGGGATCTGACGCTTAAAGGCGTCACGGCGCCGGTTGCACTTGCCGTCACGTTTAACGGCGGCGCGAAAGATCGCTTGCGCCGCGGCGCTTACGTTGTTGGCTTTTCCGCTAAAGGCGCATTCGACCGCACCGAATTCGGCATCGACCGGTTTTCGGGCGTTGTCGGCGACATGATCACAATTGAAATTGAAGCGGAGTTTCTCCGCCGCTAAACGGCATGGAGCATCGGGCCTTTTATACTAGACGCAGGCCTTCGCGAGAATGAGCGGGTCTTTAATTTTTCGGCGACCTCGATGCGTCAGTCGTCAAGCGTAATCACGACAATGCTGTCTACATCCACAGAGACTTTGGTCTCATCGAAGCTCGGCTTGCTGAGTTTGGGTTTGACGCCGTTGGAAAAAGCCACCGGCTCTTTCGGGATGCCGAGGATTTTGCCGCGGTTCAATTTGCCGTCGCCATTTTCATCTAGATAGGCGGCAAGCGAATATTCGCCAGGCGCAATGCCGTGAAGCGGTACGATCGCGAGGCCGTGATCGTTTATAAGCGCATAACGCTTCGCAAACGGCGCTTCAAGGAAGCTCTCGGCGCTGTTGTAAATCGTCACGCGGACGGCCTGACCGGGCGTCGCTGCGAAATTTGCCTGAACGGCGGCGACCGGTCCATCGGTCTTCAGTGAATAGAGATTAGCAGGGCCAGACGGCGCCGCCCGCTCAGATCCTGCGAGCGCTGAGCCAGCAAAGGCGACCAGCAAACCAGTTAACAATAATCGATACACAAGCGTTGTTCCCGAACCATACCAAGCCGCGACGACAAAGGCGTCGTCAGCGCGGGCAATGTGCGCTTAAAGGTCTGTGTTTCAACTAAATTTTTCGAATTGTCGCGAGGTCGTGACGAGGTGTTACCGGAAAGCGACGCCGGAGCTTACAAAACCGGCAATCTTCGGCGTCCGCGGCAAGTAATGCGCCGTCACCGTGTCTAATCGGTAACCAGTCTTTCGAATGAGTGAAGCGGCGTCGCGATTGAGATGGCAGCCGCCGGCGAGTTTGCCCCAGACCCCATCGAGGCGATCCTGCCACCGCGCGACGCCGGCGTCAGGCGCGGCGCCATGCTCAAGAAAAACGAGCTTGCCGCCCGGCTTCAGAACACGCCGCATGCCCTCCAGCGCCGTTTCAACATCCGGTATCGTACACAGCGAGAACGTCACCAGCACCGTATCGACAGAACCGTCCTCAAGCGGGATCTCTTCTCCCGGCAAGTCCAGCCACTCGACCGGAAAAGGCAGTCCCTCAACACGCTTCTCGCCAAGACGGCGCCACGCCGCAGACGGCTCCAGCGCAAAAAGGTGGGTGATCTTTGAACGGTCGTAATGCGGCACGTTGTGCCCGGAGCCGAACCCGATCTCCAGAACGCGGCCCTCCGCTTCCGGCGCCATACGGGCGCGCTCGTCCGAAATCGCGCCCATGCCGCAAATGGCCGACACGAACCGCGGTTCAATATGGTTGTTGTAAAATCCCATGGGTCCAGTTCTTTCGTTTTTTTTTGTGGCCCGTTGGATAAGCGCGCGGTCAAGACCTGCAGCCGGCAAAGCGCAGGTGGTGAACACTGTCTTTCGTCAGCGTTTCAGCTGTCAGGATCAAGACCAAGGATCACGCGGTCCGGGGGCTTATGGCCGTCGGCAAACATCTTGATGTTGATGATCACCCGCTCGCCCATTTCCATACGACTTTCCACTGTGGACGAGGCCATATGCGGCAGCAGCACGACATTTGGCAGGCCGAGCAGCTTGTCGTTCGGGCCGCCCCGTTCGTAAACATCCAGCGCAGCGCCTGCGAGGCGGCCTGCGCCGATCATTTCCGCCAACGCTGCTTCATCGACGATTTCGCCGCGCGAGATATTTACGAGATAGGCGTGCGGTTGCATCAACTCGAGACGTCGCCGCGAAAGTAAGTGAAATGTTGCCGGCGTATGCGGACAATTGACGGAAACAATATCCACATGGGCCAGCATCTGGTCGAGGCTTTCCCAGTAGGTCGCCTCAAGCTCGTCCTCGATATGCGGATTGATCGGCTTGCGATTGTGATAGTGAATGGAAAGCCCGAAGGCGCGCGCCCGTCGCGCAATCGCCTCGCCGACGCGGCCAAGGCCGATGATGCCAAGTTTCTTTCCGCGCACGCGCCGGCCCAACATCCATGTTGGAGACCAGCCTTCGAATTTCCCATCCTGTAACGCCGTTACGCCCTCCACAAGGCGGCGGGGCACGGCGAGGATCAGCGCCATCGCCATATCAGCGGCGTCTTCGGCGAGCACCGACGGCGTATTCGTAACGATAACGCCTTTTTTGTTCGCCGCAGCGACGTCGATATGATCGACCCCGGCGCCGAAATTAGCGACAAGTTTCAGCCGGTCGCCAACAGCGTCAAAAAAGGCAGCATCAAGTTTGTCGCCAAGCGTCGCTGCGAGAACATCGGCGCCGCGCCCGCACGCAACCAACCCATCATGGGAGAGCGGCGCATCAGCGTCATGCAGCGCAGTATCGAACAGCGCCGACAATCGTTTCTCCACCTGCGCGGGCAACCGGCGGGTGACAGCGACCTTGATGGCGTGGGTCATCGCACTCTCTCCGGCGCCGAAGAAACGGTTAACTGCGTATTAACGCCTTCATGATGAAGTAAGAAATTATTCATGTTCGCCGGCGTTTTTGTTTTCCAATGACTAAAGTATCCAATTTTGCAGGCGCCGTCTTCACAGATGTCGCCTTCACTAACATCGCCCGTTTGCGCCGCCTGGCTATCTTTTGCGGCCTCGCCATCGGCGCGCTCAATATGACTGCGCTGGCGGGCGATCCGCAAGCGTCCTCTGGGCCCAATTCGACCTTTCCGGAAATCCGCTTCGACACGCCATCCGGCCTGCCGGTGCCCCGATTCGTCTCGCTGAAGGCCGAGGAAACGTTCTGCCGAACCGGACCGACCTTCTCCCATCCGATCCGCATCACCTATCGGCGCAAGGGTCTGCCGGCCATGGTCATCGCCGAGACGCGTGATCACTGGCGAAAAATCCGCGATCCGGAAGGCGACGAATGCTGGATTCACCGCACGAAGCTGTCTGGAGCGAAGACGGTCATGGTTATTGAAGATGGTCTCGTCCTGCGCGCCCGGCCGCATGATGGTGCGATGCAAAAAGCACGGCTTGGCCGCGGCCTCATCGCGCGTGTGGAAAAATCTGACGACGGTTGGGTAAAAATTTCAGCGCCGAACGTCCGGGGCTGGGCGCCGCAACACGGGTTTTGGGGCGTCGCCGGCATCGCGGCTCCGCGCCCGTAGGCCATGCGACACGTGATTGACCGCGGGTTTCTGCACCGTTACCAACGCGCAAGGTAAGCGCGACAAGGGACATGCTGGAAAAGAAAAACGCTTATAACCGCGAAGAATTGCTGGAATGCGGCCATCATGGTTTCGCCGGCAAAGGCACGGCGCAATTGCCGGTCCCGCAAATGCTCATGTTCGACCGCGTGACATCGATCACCGACGACGGCGGCGCTTTCGGCAAGGGATTTATCGAGGCCGAACTCGACATCAATCCGGACCTGTGGTTTTTCGACTGCCATTTTCCGGGCGACCCGGTGATGCCCGGCTGCCTTGGCGTTGACGCGCTTTGGCAGCTCATTGGTTTCTTTTTGACGTGGTCCGGTAACCCCGGCCATGGCCGCGCCCTGGGCGCGAAAGAAATCAAGTTTTCCGGCACCGTCGTGCCGGGTGCGAAATGCGTCACCTATCGACTTGATATACGACGCATGATGCGAAAGCCGATGATCCTCGGGATCGCCAATGGTGTTGTAAATGTCGACGGAAAGGACATTTATCATGCCAATGACCTTCGGGTCGGCCTGTTCTCGCGCGAGCAACTCGACGCGGGAGTGGACATTTAGTCGATAAACGAATTCGCAAAGCTAGAGAGGCGTGTATGCGGCGAGTGGTCATTACCGGCATGGGGGTTGTTTCCTCAATCGGCGACAATGTTGATGAGGTCGCAGATTCCCTGAAAAATCTTAAATCCGGCGTGACCCATTCAGAGGAATTCGCTGAACACGGCTTCAAGTGCCAGGTGTGGGCGCGCCCGAAGCTGAATGTTGAAGAAGCCCTTGACCGGCGCACCCGTCGTTTCATGGGCGAAGGCGCCGCCTGGAACTACATCGCCATGCAAGAAGCGCTCGCGCAAGCGGGACTTTCTGACGATGAAATCAGTCACCCGATGACCGGCATCATCATGGGCTCTGGCGGCCCATCGACCCGCGTCATCGTCGAGGCCGCGGACATTACACGAAAGAACAAGAGCCCGAAGCGCGTCGGTCCGACGGCCGTTCCCAAGGCCATGTCGTCGACCAATTCTGCAACGCTTGCCGTGCCGTTCAAAATTCTCGGCGTCAATTATTCAATTTCGTCCGCATGCGCGACTTCCGTTCATTGCATTGGCGCCGCGGTCGAACAGATCATGATGGGCAAACAGGACGTCATTTTCGCTGGCGGCGGCGAGGAATGCGACTGGACGCTTTCCAACCTGTTCGACGCCATGGGCGCTATGTCCACAGATCACAACGACAACCCGACAACGGCGAGCCGAGCTTATGACAAAGACCGCGACGGGTTCGTTATCGCCGGCGGCGCCGGCGTGGTGGTGTTGGAAGAATATGAGCGCGCGAAAAAACGCGGCGCGGAAATCCTCGGCGAAGTTGTCGGCTATTATGCGAACTCCGACGGCTACGACATGGTGCAGTTGTCGGGTGAAGGCGCAGTCCGGTGCATGCGCGGATGTCTTGAAACCGTTCGCCAGCCGATCGACTACGTTAACCCGCATGGCACGTCGACGCCGGTTGGCGATCAAAAAGAAACGCAAGCGATCCGCGACGTCTTTGGTTCCGACATTCCGCCTTTCTCCTCGACAAAGTCACTGACCGGTCACTCGCTTGGCGCCGTCGGCGCGCAGGAATTGATTTATGGCCTCATCATGATGCGCGATCGCTTCCTCACCGCATCGGCCCATATTGAGAATATTGATCCGGAATTTGCAGATCTGCCGATCATTCGCGAGCGCGTCGATAACGCCAAGATCGATTGTTTCCTGACCAACAGTTTCGGCTTCGGCGGCACGAACGGCTGTCTCGCCGTCGCGCGCGTTTAAAACCCATGAGCGATGAACAAATTGGCGCCGGGATCGCAGCAACAGTTATTGCATCGCTTGGGCTCTGGTGGTTTCGCCTGATTATGAAAAGCGTCCGCAAGATGGCGCCGACGCCCCGATATGGCATTTACGCGCTGATCTGGCTGGCCTATTTCGTGTTGACGGTGATCGTAATCAACAGCACCGGAAGTTAGCGCGCCAGACTTCGCGCATACGCGGCCGGCGGTTGCCCGAAAGCTCTTACAAAGTAGCGGTTCAGGTGACTTTGATCGTAAAACCCGCACTCGGTCGCGACGGCGCTCACCGCGCCCCCCTTTAATAGTCGCTTTTCAGCCTCCCGAAGTCTGCGCGCCAACAAATAAGCATAGGGCGTCGATCCGATTTTCTTTTTAAAGGCCTCGATCAAGTGCGGCGCGCTCCAGCCCGAAAGTACGGCGAGATCAGACAGCGATATGTCTTGCGAATAATGCGCATCAACATAGTCTCGCACCATGCACACAGGGCTGCGGCTTCCAGACGCCGCCGATGAATGTTGGTCGACACATAAAAAATTTAAGTTTTGCAGGACCAGCGTGATTTCCGCCAAGGCGGACCCAATTTGCAACCTCGGTTTCAAGGTTGCGAGATCAACAAGCAGTTTTGCTATTTTGTTTTTATACGGAATATCGAGCACCAGGTCGCTCGAAAACATATGCCGCCAACTTTCGTTAGCACACAAAGACGTTAGCATGTCGGGCGCGATGTATAATGAAATGTATCGCCACGAGCCGCGCTCGTAGGAACGCCCGCCATGTATGGTGTCCGGCGGGATCAAATAGACGTCCCCCCGCGCAAGAGGCGCATCTGCGCCCCTGCATTCGATGATTTCCCGTCCGCCCGTCACAACGCCCAGCGTTAGCCCTTCATGAACATGTGGCGGGAATACAAAATCGCCGCATCCGGCCTCCGCAATATCGACGCCGTCCTCAAGCCGACGGTTAAAGCTGCGGAATCCAGTAAATCTTTCGCTGCCGCCAGAACTGTTCATGCCAATCCGAATATCATCCAAGACGGCAAAATTTAAGGCGCTAAGGAAGGAATTTCGTTATGTCGCACCCCAGAAAGGAAACCGGCGAATGCATCTATCGTCGACACTGTTGACCCTTAAAGTTCACATATCCATCGCGGCGTTTTTCATCTCTTCATGTGCAGCCGCACAAGCGGCGCCGGACTATATTGAAAAAAGAGTGGTCATAGACGCCGGCGACGTCACACTCGCCGCTTCGTACTACCGGCCTGAAGGCGCCAACGGCGACCTTCCGGCCATTGTCACCGCGCACGGCTCTGCTCCCTCGACGCGAGACGGCGTGGCCTTTTACACACACCGGGCGTTGGAGATGGGGTTTGCTGTTCTCTCGTTTGACAAACGCGGCACAGGCAAATCAACGGGCGAATATGAACCGTTTAACGTGGCGGACAGCCCGCGAGTTTTTAACAGCCTGGCGATGGATGTCGTCTGGTCTGTGCGCTGGATCGCGAAGCAGGATGGCATTGACGAAAACCGCCTCGGCCTTTTCGGCGGCAGTCAGGCGGGCTGGATCATGCCGTTTGCCGCCTCTCTGGAGCCAAAGATCAAATTCATCATCATCGGCGAAGGCAACCCTGTCACCGCTGGCGAAGAGGCCGTTCATGGAAATTATCTGGTGGACCAAACAGGATCAGAAGGCGGCGCGGATTTTGCCACTGTCGCAAAAGCCGATGCTGCGTTGGAAGCCTATGACGGCGAACCCGGCTTTGATCCGGCGCCGGCGCTCAAGACGCTTGATATACCTATTTTATGGATTTTCGGCATGCGAGATTCGGTAATCCCGGTCATTCCGTCTCTCGCGCGTCTGGAAAAATTGATCCAGTCCGGCAAAACCAACAATGACGTCCATGTTTTTGCCTTCGGCGATCACAGTTTCAATAATGTCGCGACCGGCGGCCGCTACGATATAAACGCCGTCATAGATCCGTGGCTGAAAGAGGTCGGCGTTTTCGACTGATCCACCAACATTTTCCTGCATTTTCGCAGGACCTTCCTTCGGACCGGCGTTTTCGTTACAACGCCGCGATAATGCGATCGCCGGGCAATCGGCAGACCGCCAGACACAAAGAAGTAGGAAGGGCATAAACACCATGGCAGGCGAAACGGCATTTCCCGCAGGCGATTTAATGAAGGGCAAGCGCGGCATCATTATGGGCGTCGCCAACAAAAATTCGATTGCCTGGCATATCGCGCAGCAACTTCATGCACAGGGCGCCGATCTCGCCTTTACCTACGCCGGAGAAGCGCTCGGACGCCGGGTCCACCCGCTTGCCGAAAGCATTGACGCCGATCTGATTATTGAATGCGACGTCACCAAAGATGCGTCCATGGATGCAGCCTTCGCGGCTGTGAAGGAAAAATGGGGAACGATCGACTTCCTGGTTCACGCCATCGCCTATTCCGACAAGTCGGCGCTTGAAGGGTCGTTCGTCGAAAACACGACGCGTCAGATTTTTAAAGATACGATGGACGTGTCGGCGTTTTCATTCGTCGATGCGGCGCGTCGCGCGTCGGAAATCATGAACCCCGGCGGTTCCATGATCACGCTGACCTATCTCGGCAGCGAGCGCACGGTTCCGAATTACAACGTTATGGGCGTCGCCAAAGCAGCCCTTGAAGCGTCGACACGCTATATTGCAAAAGACCTTGGTGCAAAGGGCATTCGCGCCAACGCAATCTCCGCTGGTCCGGTCAAAACGCTCGCCGCTGCGGGCATTTCCTCCGGCAAACATCTTTTCTCGTTTAACCGCCTTGCAGCGCCCTTGCGGGACGACACAGATCCGCGCGGCGTCGCCGGCGCAGCCCTGTATCTTCTCTCGGATCTCGGTCTTTCCTGCACGGGCGAAACCCATCATGTGGACGCCGGTTTCCACATTGTCGGCATGCCCGACGAGAGCGCCCTGAAGGAATGAGCGAATTATAAATGGTTGAGTTGGCGTCGACCACGCCTCCTTCAGGATGAAGGTTGATTGATAATGTTCAAATCGGCCTACGTCGCTCGCGCAACCGCAAGGCGCTTCACCGTCTCCGCATTTACTTCGCCCGTTGCCGCTGCGATTACCGCCGCGGCGCCGGCGCGGTCGATCGGCTTTTCCATGGTAATCACCGGCACATTCATGCCGTCGCCGGCGGGATCTTCATCGCGGGACGTCGCACGAAATCCCGCCGCTTCGTAAAGCGGTGCGCCAGCGAGCGTCGAGCCGAGGGTCATCTTCGAAAAACCTTCTTCCGAGGCTGCGAACTCCCCAAGCGCCAACAACAATTTACCAACGCCGCGGCGCGTAAAATCGGGGCTTGTGTACATTGCACGGATGCGCGCCGGCGCGGTCTTCGGGTCAAGAAACGCGTCTGACCGGCCCGCGGAATGACTGCCGCCGAACAATGTCGCGCGCCGCCCCCAGCCGCCACAGCCGGCAAATGTGTTTGCCGGCGCCCCATCAGCAATGATCATGAAATAAGTGCGATCGGAAATCAGTTGCGTGTCGAGGCCCATCGTCTTTTTTGACGATTCAATTTGCGCCGGGGTCAGAAACGGCTTTTGCAACTCTTCGATGGCGCGCAATTGCAAGGCAGTGATCGCGGCAATGTCAGCCTCTTCAGCGATGCGCCATGAAAGGCCGCCCATCTACTCTGCGGCCTTCACAAGGGTTGGACCAGCGATGGTCCTGGCGATGCGCAAAGCGAGTTTTCGCGCGACTTCGTCTTTGGGCATTTCCGGCCACGCTTCGTCGCCTTCATCCGTAATCAGATAGACCGTGTTGCGTTCACCG
>JAJFFU010000002.1 GCA_021776465.1 Parvularculaceae bacterium | reverse complement strand
GCCGCAAGGGCTTCTGCGCGCGCGATCGGCAGCAGGACGAACAGGCGCCCTTTGGCGTTCATCGGGCCAGCCCGCGTCGCGGCCTCCTCGCCTGCGCCCCAGAAGTAATCCCCGCGCACGGGCCCGCGAATGGCGCCGCCCGTATCCTGCGCGATCATTAATCGGCGGATCGGCTCGGGCCCGGCTGCGGGTACAGGCTCAATATCAACAAAAACCGGCATGCCCAGCGCATGAAACCGCCGGTCAACGGCAAGGCTGCGTCCCGGTAGAAGCGGCGCCCCCTGCGCGCCAATCGGGCCGAAGCCCACCGGCGGCGTCTCCAATTGGCGGAAAAAAACATAGGATTCATTTTCCTCACGTAATCGCTGCGCGTCTTCCTCGCTGGCGCCGGCGAGCCAGTCGCGGAGCGACTGCATAGAGGCCTCCGCGACGGTCATAGCGCCGCGTTCGACAAGCTTGCGGGCAATCGCTGTGTAAGGGCGCCCATTGGCGCCGTGATATCCAACGCGCATGATCTCGCCGTCTTCGAACGTCACCCGGCCGGACCCTTGTATCTGCAAAAAGAAAAGATCGTCCGGATCAAGCCAGGCGAGGGGCTTGGTGTGTGTGTCTAGCGCGCCCTCATTGATTGCCCGGCGCGCCGGATAGGGAACAAGGCGCGCGCCCTCAAGCCGGCCGGAGACGCGTTCTCCGGCGAGGTCCGGGTGGAAGCTGCCAAGCTCAACGTCGATGAGATCATCAGGGCGCTGATAAAGCGGCGCTGTGAAGCGACCCTCGGGCGCGCGGCGCCCTTCATAGGTCGGTTCAAAATACCCGGTGAAGACGCCGTGCATCTCGAGCCGGGGCGCGCGCCCACGCGCCGGACCGTCGCTCAGGGGTGTGCGTTTTGTGAGGATTTCAACCGGTTGGAATTGCGCTTCAAAGAAAGCCCGGACCGCGCTGTCCCATTCAGCGTCATTGCGATAATCCTCTTTTTCGAGCGCGCGCGCTGCCGCGCAAGCCGACATCCAGTCTGCAACGACGCCGGCGAGCGACCAGTCGTCAAAGTCGGGTCCGAGATTTTCCTGCGCGTTGGCCGGGGCATCCGGCTGTCTGTTCTTGCTTCTCTCGCATGATTGAAGAAACGCCGGCAACGCCGCGCTGGGCTGGTCGGCGCGCCACCCCGGTAAGGCGTCATAGGAAACAATGCGAAACACAGGCGATGGCGGCCCAAAGGCGCTATCGTCGAGCTCGCGTTCCAGCGGGATAATTCCTGTAAGGACGATTGCGAAGGCGGCTAGTGCAGCCGCTACGCCGACAGCCAAAAAGACAATGGATTGTTTCAGCGTAGGGTTTTTTTCTGGCGAAGCGTCCATGATGACACGGGGGCTCCGTCCAGCGAAAACAGATCAGGCCGCGCCGGTGGCGATCAACATCCAGTTTGGATCGCGACTGGTGCGTTTGCGCGCAAAGGTCCAACGGTCTCTGACAAGCTCGATACGGTTCGGATCGCCGTCAACCACTTCGCCATCCTTGTCGCGGGTGACGCGCACCTGGTTTGACGTAAACTCCGTAACGGCGGTCATCCACTCATCGTCCACGGCTGCATCAATAATGCCGGCGTGTTCGATGCCGACGAATTTTACATCCGCCGATTGCCCGGCTTCGTCGCGCGAGGAAACAGCCGTTTTAAAGGCGTCATAAACACTGTCGCCGAGAAACGACCGGATTGATTTCAGATCACCGGCGGCGAATGCTTCAACGACCATCTCGTAGGCCATGCGTGCGCCGTTCAGATATTCGCTTTCGTCAAATTCAGCGTCGGCTTCGCGCAGGACGCGGGCATTGGTGGAAACGGCGCGCACAGGTTCGCTGTCTTCGTCCTCATCGGCCCGATCGAGCGCCGCCGCATGTTCGCCATTCGCGCGTCGTTGCGATCCGGGTTCGATTTCGTGGCGCGCCTCATGGCCCGTTCGCGTGCCGAGCACGGAAAACAAACGGAAGAGCACAAAGCCCGCTACGCCGATAAAAAAGAGGAGAACTGGGTCCAT
The DNA here is from genome assembly GCA_021776465.1 of Parvularculaceae bacterium. Lineage (GTDB taxonomy): Bacteria > Pseudomonadota > Alphaproteobacteria > Caulobacterales > Parvularculaceae > Hyphococcus. The sequence continues at coordinate 4,673 of JAJFFU010000002.1, read as the reverse complement.
AATTCTCTTAGCACACCACAAAAAGCTTAATTTTGAGCCACGGCACCCTATATAGGCGCGAAAGAGAGGATTACACCAGACGTCTATGGCCTTACTTCTTGTTATCCTGTTCGTAATCGCGCCGATCGTCGAGATCTACGTGCTTCTGTCCGCTGGCGGCGCTTTTGGGGTGCTGCCGGTGGTCGCTGCCTGCGTTGGGACGGCGATTCTTGGCGGCGTACTGATCCGGCTCCAGGGCCTGGCCGCCATCAATGCGGCGCGCCAGGACATGACTGACGGCCGCCCCCCTGTTTCCTCCGCCGTCGACGGCGCATTGTTGATTGTCGCGGCCCCGTTTTTGATGACGCCGGGCTTCGTTACCGACGCCATCGGTTTTGTCCTCCTGATCCCGCCGGTGCGGCGATGGCTCGGGCGACGCGCCCTCGCGGCAATCAAGCGCCGGATCGATCGCGGCGATGCGCATATCACCATTATCGAGCGGTAATGCCTGCGCGTGGCGCCGGGTTGCGAGCCCTGCGCCTGACGTGTATGGAGCCGCGTTCCGGTCGCCGGGCGCATATTGACGGCGACGACATCCAAAGACGGTATTTTCATGTCCGATACTCCAACACCCACCGGTAATGGCGGGCCCGACGCATCCAACGAGCCTGAAGGCCCCAGCTTTGCTGTGCTGGCGCAGTATCTGAAGGATCTTTCTTTCGAAAATCCGCGTGCGCCGGAAATCTTTCAGGATGTAAAGACGCCGAAAATGGACGTCGGCGTTGACGTCAATGCACGCAGCATCGCGACGAACCAGTATGAGGTGGAACTTTCCGTCTCAGCCAAGGCGATGCACGAAAACGAAGCGATTTTTATCGTCGAGGCGTCCTATGCCGGCGCCTTCGAGATCAGGAATATTCCGCGCGACCAGCTTGAAGGTGTCATGCTGGTGGAATGCCCGCGTCTTCTGTTTCCGTTCATGCGGCAGATAATCGCTGATGCGACGCGGAACGGGAATTTCCCGCCATTAATGCTGGAGCCGATCGACTTCATGGCGATCTATCTGGCCAACAGGCAGCGCCAGCAACAACCAGGCGGACTGGACGGCGCTGTGACGACCGCTCCAAGTGATCAAAACGCCTGATTTAATCTAGCGCGCGCTTTTGCTGCTGACCGGACCGCATTGAGCGCGTCAGGCCCGGCGCCTTTGGGCGACGGCGGCAGCGCTTTTGGTCCTGCTTTTTGCGGAAGCGACTTGGCCGGCGCCGGGGCGGGCAGGGCTTTTACCGGCCTCTGTTTTTTTGCTGAATATTTGGCGCCCGGTGATAGTCGCCTCGCCATGCGCGCCTTTTTTTGAGCCGCCGAATGACTGTGCGCGCCGCTAATGTGGGTTCGGGCGTAATTTGCAAAGGCCTGAAAATGGACCTTGTCGAGAAAAGCGCGTTTCGGCGCGGGCAGGACGATCTGCGGCGTCAGTACAAAATAGGCCGTAAGCGGACAAATCACGACTCGCTCAAAGGCAGTCCACGGGTAAATTTCTTCGCCTTCATTGCGCGTCACGCATACGCCACCGTCAAATAGCGTCAGGCTGACGAGTTCAGATTGCGCGAATGGCCACTGCGCGCCTTTATGAGGTGGATGCGCCGGTCCGCGAAAAAGTTCAGCGTTCAGCCAAAAGACAAAAATCGCGGCGAGGGCGGCAATCGACGCCAGGGCGCCGGCCGCAATGCTGAGGGTTACAATGAAACTGTAAGCGGCGAGCGCCCCGGTAAAGAGAGACAGGCCGAACATCATGGGCGGCCATGCGGGCCACTGGATGATGCGCCGAAAAACGGCTGGCCAGCCATCAAGACGGTCGTGATGCAGGCCGCGATATTCTGCGTGGTCGCGTTTCGTGTATTCAAACGCAATTTTGTGGGGGTTGGCGCCGGCATTGTCGTCGCAGGATAGTTTGTTTGAAATCCTCGATCCGTAAATACGGATCAGTTTTTCATAGAGTGCGTTGTCGGCGAGGCCCGCTTTGGGCAGGAACGCAAAGATTTCCCCGCGGCGCCAGAAGACGATTGTTGATTTCGTTTCAGCGATGCGGTCGAGCCCGGCCCAGTTTATTTTTCGCGTTCCTTGCGCCCCTTTCGCGATGAGCGCTTTGTCCGAAAAATAAATTTCAAAACGCCCGGTCGTAAGGCCAGGTTTCACCCTGTCGAGATGATTTGCTGAGTGCAGCTTGCGGCGCGCTTTTATCAATAGAACGCCAGCGAACCCTGTCAGGACGATTAGCGCCATTGCAGAAACGAGCGCGCCGATTGCCATGGTTGGTGCTGCCGCATCCGTGCGTGCTTCGGCGAGCAGTAGCCACCCACGCCACATGACGAAAGTCGCTGTTGCTGCGGCGAGCAGGATAATCGCGCAGGACGCAGACAATATCATTGTCTGACGGCTAAAGCGCTTGCCGGTTTCCTTGCGCAGGATTTTCAGGTCCTGCTCGTCAATATCGACACGAATGGCCATGGGCGACCTGGGGGTTACCGCATCGGAACTATTGAACGGGGCCCAAGGAGTCGTGAAAGCCGGCGCCGGCATTTTAAGAAAAAACATCTCAAAAGAGTTGGTTACTCAGAAACGAAAAAGCCCCGCCGAAGCGGGGCCCTGTTTCGTGTTGGTGTCGGCGCGGGGCTACCAGCCGCAGGTCCGTTCGGCGTTCTGGTCTTTCAGCCAGACCATCAGCGGGTCGAAATATTCAACGATCGCTGAGCCGTCCATTTCCCGTGAGCCGGTGAAGGCCGCGAGGGCTTCCGGCCAGGGCTCGGATGCGCCCATTTCCAGCATGGCGTTAAAGCGCGCGCCAACCGCCTTCGATCCGTAAACGGAGCAACGGTGGAGCGGGCCTTCCCAGCCGGCGAGATCGCAGGCCGCTTTGTGGAATTGGAACTGCAGGATGCGGGCGAGGAAGTAGCGCTCATAAGAGACGTTTCCGGGGATATGATATTTCCCGCCCGGATCGAAGTCTCCTGCGTCGCGCTCAACGGGCGGGCGAATGCCTTGATATTGAGTGCGCAGATCCCACCAGCCGTCATTGTAGGTTTCCGGCGTCAGCTCGCCCGAGAACACCTGCCAGCGCCATTTATCCATCAACAGTCCGAAGGGCAGGAACGCAACGCCTTCCATGGCTTCATTCATGAGGAGGCCAAGGTCCTTGGAAGCGTCGGGAACCTCGTCGATGAGATTAAGCTGTTTCAGATAGGCCGGCGTAATTGACAGCGAGACCATATCGCCGATCGCTTCATGGAAGCCGCCATTAGCGCCGGTCTGGAACAGAACCGACTGGTCCTGATAAGCACGCTGGTAATAATTGTGGCCAAGCTCGTGATGGACTGTGCGGAAATCGTCCGCGTTGATCTTGGTGCACATCTTGATGCGGATGTCGTCTTTCCAGTCGAGGTCCCACGCCGATGCGTGGCAAACGACATCGCGATCGCGAGGCTCGGTGATCATCGAGCGTTCCCAGAACGTATCCGGCAACGCATCAAAACCGAGCGACGAGAAAAAGTCCTCGCCGGTCTCGACCATTTGCCTCTGCGTGTACCCGTTTGAGACGAGAAGGTCGGTCAGGTCATAGGATGGTGCAGCGCCTTCCGGCGCAACGACGTCATTCAGGTTCGACCAGGTCTGCGCCCACATATTGCCGAGCAGATCGGCGCGGATAGGTTGGTCCAGCGGGACAACACCATCTCCATACTGATCATTGAGTTTGGCGCGGACGTGGCAATGCAATTCGTCATAGAGCGGCTTTACCTGGCTCCACAGGCGATCCATTTCAGCGGCAAATTCGTCTGGTTCCATGTCATAGCGCGATCGCCACATGGCGCCGGCGTCGCCATAGCCGAGCTCGGCGGCGCCTTCATTGGCGAGCGCCACCATTTTCGCATAATCGGACTTGATGGAATTGCCGTCATCATCGGATGCGATCGGAACGGCGCGCCATTTGGTCCAGATTTCCTGTAAGAGAGCGGGATCGTCAATTGTGCCCATCAGGTTTTCGAGCGTGTTGCGCGATACCGATGAAAGGTCGATCTCCAGATTGGGATCTTGACCGTTGGGGTCGAGGACAGCGCGGATATAGGCTTCAACCTCCGCTGCGGGCGTCGCGCTGTCGGACAGGTCAATTCGGCCGGTCGCGTAGGCCGATCCCATCCGTGTGCTGATTTCTGCAAGTTCAGCGGCGGCGCCCGGACGGTCCGGCGCCGGCAAGTTGAGGCCGAGCTTGATGGCTTCAAGTTTGCGGCGCATTTCGTCCGGCAAGTCGAGATCGTTAAAGCGTTTCGCTTCATTGGCGAACTTCACGCCCATCTCGGTAGATTCCGTGTCGGCCTTTGTGACCAGCCAATTGGTGTCGTGATTGATGTATGTCGCCTGCACCCAGGCGACGCGGGCGTAATATTCGCCGAAATCGCGGGTCCAGCTTTCCACGTTTTCGATGAAAGCCTCGGCATTGGCGCGGGTTGGCGCGGCCTCTTCAACGAGTGTTTCGGTTTCGCCCTCGGCGGGCTGGCGCGGGTTTTGTGACGAGCCCGACTGCTCGCCGCAACCGGCAAGCAGCGCGGCCGCCGAAACGCCGAATAAAATGGTCTTGATGCTCATGAATGCTCCCTTGAAATGACGCCCCCAATTGCCGCGGACCATAGCGGAGCGGGGCG
>JAJFFU010000001.1 GCA_021776465.1 Parvularculaceae bacterium | reverse complement strand
GTCGCCACTCACCGTCATATGCCGGGCCCGCGCGGAATGCTCAATCGCTTGCGCGCCGTCATCGGCGATCGTCAACGCATTGCGGATAAGTTCCAGGACACGAATTTCCGTGACATCGAGTTTTTCATCCGCGGTCACCACATCAACGACAGCCGCATAAGCCGTCTCGCCGAGATGGGGCGGCAAGGCGGCCGCAGCCGATTCCAGCACTTTATGAAGACCGCCGTCCGATGACATCAACGCGCCGCAGGCTTCGGCCGTTTGCACCAGATCGCGCTCATCGGATTCCGAAAACACAGGGAACGTCCGGACGACCCGTCCGATGGTTCTGAGTTCCGCATCGTTGATTGCGCCGTCAGACGCCGACGTCATGACCATCAAATAGATGATCGCTTCTTGCGGGGTGAGCGCGGGCGCGCCTACGGCCATGAGGGATTACTCCGGTTTGAAGTTCGTTGCGGGGCGGACCCTAGCGACGCGCCCCTATTCCGGCAACAGGGCCCGGCAACAGGTGTTTTTTGCAAGCGCCCGGCGACAGGGCTAAAGTGTCGCAGGGCTCGCGATCTTGCCTATCGGCCGCCTTGGGCGCAGATGCGCGCCATCCTCGGATTGAAACCTTATGCCCGCTGAACTCCTGCCAGCTTTCGTCACCGCTTTCGCGACGCTCTTCATCGTGATCGACCCGATTCTGGTGACGCCGATTTTCGCCTCGCTGACCAAAGGCGAGGCGCCGCGAACGCGGTTGCGCATCGCGTTGATGGCGGCGCTTTATTCATTCGTGATCTTGTTGTTCTTCGGGTTTGCCGGCAACGCGCTTTTACACCATCTCGGCGTCTCAATGGCGGCCTTCCGCGCCGCTATGGGCGTTATCCTGTTCATCATGGGCTTTCGCATGTTTTTCGACCCGGACAGCGAAACCCAGGCGAAAACGCCGGGACCGAAAGCCTCTGCGCGCGACAGCATTGCGTTCTTCCCATTGTCGATCCCGATGCTCGCCGGCCCCGGCGCCCTCGCAACGATCATGCTGCTGATGGGCCCCGGCACGAACATGTTTGAAAAAGGCGCGGCGCTAACCGCGACGGTTTTGGTGCTGGCGATTGCAGTCGTGATGATGGCGTTTGCAAGCCGGATCGGCGATGCGCTCGGGCGCACCGGCATGAACGCGATTACGCGTATTCTCGGTATGCTTTTGATGGCGTTATCGACACAGTTCGTGTTCGACGGCGTACGGGTCGGAATTCTGGAACAAGCCGCCCACGCGTCAGGCGCTTAAGCTCAACTATCAGCTAATGCTTCTTGCGTATCTGCGAAGGCATTAACGCCGCGCCCCGCGCCATACCGCAATGAGCGCCCGGACAGGCGCGCACCGGCGCCGTCGCCGGCGCAAACAAACCGGGTAACGTTTTGCGCACGTTGGTCGCCAGCGCGGCAGGCCGCTTCAAGCGCCCCCAGAGCCTTATCGCATTCGGCAATGAGAAGGCCCGCCTGCCAGTCGCCGGCGCTCGCCCAATCAATCTCCGCCCTGATTTCATTGTCGCAGACTTTGCGGGTGTAGAAGGCCTCTTCCGCGAGCGCTGCGGTGTTTTCCTCGCGCGCGCGAACATCCTTCAACGATTGCGCATCGGCCGCGCCGGCGAGCAACGCCGCAGCTATCAGCAAAACCGCAAATGTGAGGCGAATGGCCATGCCTTGCAGTGTACGCAGGTTTTAGGCGGTTTTGAGGCTAATCGTGCAACTTTAGAGGGATTCTTCCAGGAATCGCTCCACAGCACGTGAGGACAGCCGCCCGGAGATGTCCTGATCCGGCACATACTCGATGATCAGTGCGTTTTCTTCAAAGCGCGCCACAGGGGCTGACCCTATTTCGAACACGATGCGATCGATCCGGCTGCCGAGAATGCGCGCGCCTGTCGGATCGGCGGCGACAGCACTGACGCCGATGGTCGTGCGCAAGATCGCGTCCGCTAACACCGAAGCGCTTGCACCCTCATCCGGCGTTGGCGCGTTCAGATCGAACGTGATCGGCGCGCCCGTTAAAGCGCTGATAATCGCCGTCGCGGATTTGGCGCGTCGCTCGGCCGCCTCGAAGCCTAACGCGGGAAGCTCAACCGCATGATCGTCGCCGAAAGATTTTGACGCAGCCGAACCTGCATCGTCGCCCGGCCAATGGACCGTCGCACCGCCATAAGATGCAATGCGCACCAGAGCGTCACCATCGGCGTTCTTGAAAATTGAATCGCCGCGGGGCCCGCGCGTCACCGTCAGCAGAAATATTTCCGGGGCCGGCGCCGCCGGATCAAACGTGCAGTCGAGACGTTGATCGCCCGGCGCGCACAGAAATTTCACCCGCGCGGTGCGCGTGCGCGCCTCGATCAGGAAGACACGATTGTCCGCAGCCAGAACATAACGCTCAACTTTTCCTTGCTGACGGTCCGCGCGCCGCTCCCGGCGTTCGCCAACAAGCGCTGAAAACGGGTTTGTTTTTGTCTGCTGGACGAGCGCCAGTTTATCGCTGCGTTCCTGCGCCAGAGCGCCGGGTCCAAATACGCCCCCGGCCGTCAGCGTCAGTATTGCCGCCGCGCCGCAAAGCGCGCAGGCAATCATCCGCAGGTGCGATGTCAAATTCATCATGCGCCAGCTTTACCGCGCCAATTTGGTAAAAAAAGGGCCCTGCCGCCTATTTGTGACACTTGGGCCCCGATTTTACGTGATTTTGCCCTGTCAGGCCGCGCAATACTGCCCGCCATTGGCCGACAAAACAGCGCCGGTAATAAACCCGGCATTATCGCCCGCAAGAAAAGCGACGCAATCGCCGATTTCCGTGGCCCCTCCGAGACGGCCCACTGGAATTTGCGCGGTGATTTTTTTCAGCGCCTCTTCCGGCATCGCCGAGACCATTTCGGTCGCGATGTAGCCGGGCGCAACGGCGTTGACGGTGACACCCTTGAAGGCGCCTTCCTGAGCGAGCGCCCGGGTGAAACCGAGCATACCGGCTTTCGCCGCTGAATAATTGGTCTGGCCCATCTGGCCCTTTTGCCCATTGATGGACGAAATATTGACGATGCGCCCGAAGCCGCGCTCGCGCATCCCCGGGAAGACATTGTGGGACATGTTGAACACTGAATCGAGATCGGCCCGGATTACCTCCGACCATTCCTTCGGCCCGATTTTATGGAACATGCCGTCGCGGGTGATGCCAGCGTTGTTGACGAGAATATCGGTCGGCCCTTGCGCGCTTTCTATTTCCGCAATTCCCGCTTTGCACGCGTCATAATCGCCGACATCAAATTTAAAAACGTTCATGCCGGTTTCGTTCTTGAACTTTGCCGCGGCTTCTTCATTGCCGGCATAGTTGGCTGCAACCGTGCAGCCTTTTTCTTTCAGGCATTTCGCGATCGCCGCGCCAATGCCGCGCGTACCGCCCGTGACAATTGCGTTTCTCGCCATTTTCCTTCTCCCACTATGTTCGCGCCGTTGCGCTATTTTTATTATCCGTACACGCTATACTTTTTTCAGCGCTCAACGCACATGGCGATGCCCATACCGCCGCCAATGCACAATGTTGCAAGGCCTTTCGATTTTTCGGCCCGTTTCATCTCATGCAGCAGCGTGATCAGGATGCGCGCGCCGGAGGCGCCGATCGGATGGCCGATGGCGATCGCGCCGCCATTGACGTTTACCCGCTCCGGATCCCAGCCAAGCTCCTTGCCAACGGACAGCGCCTGGGCTGCAAACGCTTCATTTGCTTCTATCAGGTCTACATCGTTGAGCGACCAGCCCGCTTTTTCAAGTGCGCGCCGGGACGCCGGGGCCGGACCAATACCCATAATGGACGGATCAACGCCGCAATGGGCCCACGACGCAATCCGCGCCAGAGGTTCAAGCCCGCGTTTTTCGGCTTCCTTTTCCGACATCACGATCAGGGCCGCCGCGCCGTCATTGATGCCAGATGCGTTCGCCGCCGTCACTGTGCCGCCATCGCGAACAAACGCCGGTTTCATCCCGGCGATACCGTCGACGGTGGCGCCGTCGCGAATATACTCATCATGGTCAAAGACGATCTCGCCTTTGCGCGTTTTGATTGTCACCGCCGTGATTTCATCCTTGAACTTGCCGGCCTTTTTTGCAGCTTCCGCCTTGTTCTGACTGGCGACCGCAAAAGCGTCCTGATCTTCGCGCGAAATCTGATATTTCTCCGCAAGGTTTTCCGCCGTCTGGCCCATGTGATAATTGTTGAACGCATCCCACAACCCGTCGACGATCATCGTGTCGGCAAATGTTGACGGGCCCATTTTAACGCCATTGCGCAGATGTCCTGCGTGCGGTGAAAGCGACATGTTTTCATGCCCGCCTGCGGCGACAATATCGGCGTCCCCGAGCGAAACCGCTTGCGCCGCCATCGCGACCGTGCGCAACCCGGATCCGCAAACCTGATTTATCGTGCTCGCCGGGCGTTCGACCGGGATGCCGGCGCCGACGCTCGCCTGCCGCGCCGTGTTCTGGCCCTGTCCGGCTTGCAGCACATGGCCCATGATCACTTCTCCGACATCGCCGCCCTCAATCCCCGCACGGGATATCGCTGCGGCAAGTACGGTTTCGCCAAGCTTTGCGGCCGGCACAGTCGCGAGCGACCCGCTAAAAGACCCGACGCCCGTGCGCGCTGCGGAAACAATCACTGCATTCGTCATTTCATCTGCTCCGTTTTACGAAATTTACGGCGACGCAGCGCATTCTCAGGCGCTGCGAGACGCGTCGAACGCGGTCGCCAAAACCCAACAAGTCCTTGCTTTTTATACGATCTCCCGAGAGATGCGTATGCAAACTGGTTTTTTGTGCTATAGCAGCATTAGCATACGCACAATAGCAATGCGGCGCAAAACGCGCTGCCCGGCGGCGGGGTGGAAACCGCCGGATGCGAGAGCCCCCGGCGGGGGCGTGCGAAAACGGGAGAAGCGTAAAATGACCGAAAAAGAAGCCAGTCGCGGCGCGAAGTCGCGCGCCAATGGCGCAACCGATGCCGTCGTTATAAAAAAATATGCAAATCGCCGGCTCTACAACACATCGACCAGTTCCTATGTCACGCTCGATTTCCTGTCGGACATGGTGAAGAACGGTGAGGACTTCGTCGTATACGACGCAAAGTCCGGCGACGACATCACTCATTCCGTCCTGACACAAATTATTTTTGAAGAAGAAAGCAAAGGGCAGAGCCTCTTGCCAATTCAGTTTTTGCGACAACTCATCCAGTTTTATGGCGACAGCCTGCAACGGTTCGTGCCGTCCTACCTTGAAATGAGCATGAACGCCTTTTCGCAAAACCAGGACGATTTGCGCCACCGTATGCGTGGCGCCCTTGAATCAACGCCGGGCTACAGCATGTTCGAGGACGGCGTGCGGAAGAACATGGAATTGTATAACCAGGCCATGAAAATGTTTTCGCCGATGACCAATCTATACGGCGCAGCCCAAACAGGTCCGTCGCCGACGGACAGGGGCGAAGATCCGGGCGAAATAAATGAGCTGAAATCTCAGCTTGCGGCGATGCGCGAAAAAATTGACGAGCTTGAAAAAAAAGGCGGTTGAGCCGCTGATTACCGTTGCGGTCGGTTTGGCGGATCGTTCGGCGCGCCGTCCGGCAGCCAGGCCGGCGCTGTTTCCGGCTTGCCGATCAGAAACCCTTGCAAGAAGTCGACGCCAAGGCCCTTAAGCAGCATGGCGTCGGCTTCATTGTCGACCCACTCGGCAACGCTTTTCATGCCGAAATTCCGCGCCAGATCGAGCAGCGTTCGGACAAAAAGTTGATTTTCCCGCGATGCAGAAACGCCGGTCACGAATGATCCGTCGATTTTCAGGATGTCGATATCCATCGCCTTGAGATTGCGGAACGATGTATAGCCTGCGCCGAAGTCGTCGATTCCGAACGAACAGCCGATTTTCTTGATTTCCTGAACAAATTCGATTGACGCGTCGATGGCGTCGATGACCTGGGTCTCGGTCAATTCAACTGTGATCCGGTTGGCGAGATGGCTGTTGGCGCGCAGGTGCGAAATATAGCCCTCAGCCCAGACAAAATCCTTCACGGTCTCCATCGAGATATTCACATTGAGATGAATATTCGGGCAGATTTCGAGCGTATTGCACGCCATATCCAGGACGCGTCGATCCAGCAAATGTACGAGGCCGAGGCGTTCGGCGGCCGGGACAAATTCAGGCGCCGGAATTTCTTTGCCGTCTTCGCCGCGCATTCGAATAAGACACTCGAATTTCCGCGGTTCCTCTTCTAGGTCTACAACAATAGGCTGAAAGGCGAGGCGAATCCGCCGTTCGTTCAGCGCCGTCAATATGACATCGGACATGTGCGTGTTGCGCCGGCGCATGGAAATCGTGTCGGTTTTTTCTGAAAATCCTGACCAGCTCGATTTACCCTGCCGTCTGGCTTCGTCGAGCGCAGCTTCAGCGCGCGCCATCGCGACATTTGCCTCATCGGCGTTCTCGGGAATTTTCACAGCCCCGACACAGATCGAGCCGACAACCCCGCCATGTTTCGTTTCGATAACGCTTTCACGCACGGCGTTCATCATGCGCGCGCAAACGCCGCGAAGGTTTTCTTCATCGCAATTTCTGAGGACGATGCCGAATTTAGTGCCGGCGACGCGGCCAATCGCATCGTCCGGTCCAAGAATGCCAGCAAGACGTCTGGCAATTTCGATAATGACGACATCCGCCGATTCAAATCCAAAATCCGCATTGACAGCGCCAAGATCGTCAATCGCCGCAAGAATATAAGCGGCCGCGCCGCCAGTTGATTTTGTATCCTGTATTGCCGATTCAAGCTCGCGGCGAAGGCTAACGCGGTTCAGATGGCCCGTTAGCTCGTCACTGGCGGCGAGCCAGGCAAGGCGCGCATCAATTTGTTTTTCGCTCTCAATAGAACGAACGAGGCTGATCAGCCGACGTTGACCGTCCTGACCGATCCAACCACCGCGCTCTTCAACCCAATGGCTGTCGCCATTGTCGCGGCGCAACTGGTATTCGCAAAAGTAACTCTGTTTACGGCCGGCAAAAGCCTCGGCCCGTTCGGACGCGGCTGCGTTATCGATCCGCTTGTTGAAGTCCTCAAGAGATTCAATCGACGTGACGTCATCGGCGCCAATGATGCGCGCCGCCGCGCCAGCATCCGACCACGCCAATACGCCAGCGCCCGGATCAAACTCGAACATGGCTTGCAACCCGACATCGCCGGCAGGTTGGCTATGCGCGGCGGTAACGCTTTCAGGCCGTTCGCGTAAAGACGCCAGCTGCCGGCCTTCGCCGGTGGCGTCTATCGCTGTCTCCGGTAACGCATTCGCGTTTTCAGCCATTCTTCCCACTCACGCTGTATTCAACAACAACCTTAATCACGTAGCCGTAAATAAAATTTTAAGTTGTGCAGGACGGTCAGCGGCTCGACTCTTGCGATGCCCTGACCATGAAAGGAATTGTTAACCTTCCGGCCGTGACGCCAGCAACGACACTGCGCCCGGCCTTGCGCCGTTCGCACAAAGCGGCGCCAGTGCGGACAGCGAAACCAATTCTCACTTTGAAACCGGTCGCCGTCGCTCCTGTGTCATTCCGGCACAGTGAACAAGCAGCCGCCGCAACGCTCGCAGCGGCGAACGGCTATTCCGTTCTTCATGGCGACGCGCCGGATGTAACCGGTCGCGCCGTCAATATTCTAATTTAACGCTATTACGTCAATCGCCGAGACCGCCCGCGACCGACAAGTCGCGGCGCGCCGTCACCGTGGTCACGATGAAGCCGGCCATGAAGTCGAGAAATGTCATCGACATAAACAGGAAGAAAACGGAATTGCCGAAGCCTTTCACGATGATGAAAAGCAGCAAGGCGATGACAAAGACAACCACGGAAAAGGCGTGGTTCATAATCGACGCGGAGCCGGTCTTGGTGGCGCGCAACAATTCAACGAACAATAATCCCATACTGAAAAGCAGGAACACGTCGCCGAAGCTGATTTCCCAGTTTTCGCCCGATACCAGATTTAGTTCGATAAACAGCATTTCATGCCACACCGGATCCACGCCCATCGCGTTGGTCAGCGTCAGCACGGCGTAAAGAATTAGGCTGATCCCCAAAAGCGGCAGCATTTGATACATGACTTTTCCCCGAGTTTTTCTGTTCCCGCCGCCCGCCGACCCGATACCCAGAAGCCGGCGCGCGTTTTTTCAATCGTGACGCTACCACAAGCGCGGGACCCAATGCAGCCCTTAACGCTCTAATTCCTCAACGCCGCCTGGCGACCGGGAACGCCCCAGAAGCCACAAAACACCTGTTAAATCGCGAATCGCCACCAGGAAACGCCCGATATTGGTGTATTTTGAGGCCCCGTGGGCGCGTGGGCGGTGCGTCACCGGGACAAATTTGATCGCAAAACCCTCACGCCGCATAAGGGCCGGCAGGTAGCGGTGCATGTGGTCGAAATAGGGAAGGCGCAAATACGCCTCCCGATAAAATGCCTTGAGGCCGCATCCGGTATCGTCGGCGCCGTCGCGCAGGACCCTTTTGCGCAAGCCATTGGCGGCGCTGGAGGCCCATTTTTTTGCCGCAGTGTCTTGCCGTTCCGCCCGCTCGCCGGAGACCATGGCGTATGTCGGTGCGCCATCAAGGAGTACCTTTAACAGGGAGGGAATATCGGCCGGGTTATTCTGCCCATCGCCATCCAGTATGATGATAATATCGCTGCGCGCGGCAAGAATACCGGTGCGCAGCGCACGGCTCTGTCCGGCATTCGCCTTATGTCGCAAAACGCGCAAGCCGCGAACGGGCGAGTTTAAGAGCGCCGTCGCCGTTTCATCACTGGATCCGTCATCGATGGCGATAATCTCGCGATCGACGCCTTCTAGGGCGTCCGAAATTTCAGCGACCAGCGACGCCGCCCCGCCGGCTTCATTATACATTGGCGCCACGACCGTAACCGCCGGCGCACCCCGGCGCGGCGACGGCCATGCGAAATACGCCGGCGCATTTCGCGGTTCATTTTCGGTTTTGACAGACCCGTTCATTGCCGGCGCTCTTAGCCGGTTTGCAGCGGCCCGTCACTGGCAACGAGACATGGGCAACAAGACATGGGCAACAAGACATGGCGCGTCTGAGCGCTTATTGTCCGCCCTATGAGAAGCTTGGTTTCATGGCTGCACGCCTTCGAGGCGCCCTTGCCGTCATTGACGGGCTCAATTACGCGAACTTAAAACCCGTTGAGATCACAATTTATGCCCCCGACAAGTGCGAATCCTGACGACGCATCGCCACCCACACCAGCGCGTGAGATATGGCGGTCCTTCTGGTTCTGGGCCGGGGCGATCGCGTTACTGCGTATAGTTGGACTTTTGCTTGCGGACGGAAACCTCGGCCCCGATGAAGCGCAATATTGGACATGGGCGCAGGACCCGGCTTTCGGGTATTTTTCCAAGCCGCCGATGATCGCCTGGATGATCGCCGCAACGACAGGCGTTTTCGGCAATGGCGAATGGGCGGTGCGCCTTGCCGCGCCGCTACTGCATACAGGCACAGCCGCCTTCATTTATCTGACAGCGGATCAATTGTTCGACCGCCGCACTGCTTTTTTCGCCGGGCTCGGATGGCTCACATTGCCCGGCGCCAGTGTTTCATCATTCCTGATCACGACCGACGCACCATTGTTATTATCCTGGGCCGGCGCACTCTTCACAATGTTTCGGATTTTGAAACGCGGCGAACCCTCACCGACCGATTTCATCTTGCTGGGCCTGTTGATCGGCCTCGGCCTCCTGTCGAAATATGCGATGCTCTATTTCGTCGCCGCTGCCGCGGTTGCAGCAATTCTGTCGGCGCCGTTTCGAAAAGCGGTGCTGCGCCCGCAGCTCGCGCTGACAGCCCTTGTCGCCATCGTGATCTTCGCACCAAACATCGTATGGAACGCCGCAAACGAATTCCAGACCGTTGCCCATACAGCAGCCAACGCAAACTGGTCCGACAATTTATTCAAACCCATATCGCTTTTGCGCTTTGTCGGCGGACAGTTCCTCGTCTTCGGTCCGATCCTGTTTATCGCCCTGATGGCGGCGGCTTACCAACTCATCCGCAAACACGATGCGCGCGGCGATACGTTCATTCTTCTGATCTTCACCCTGACGCCGCTCGTCATCGTCGCGACGCAGGCGTTCATTTCGCGCGCCCACGCCAATTGGGCCGCCGCCGCCTATCCAGCGGGCATTATCCTCGTCACCGCCCTTTTACTGGAAAAGAGGGCCGCGCTGGCGAAAATCAGCCTGGCGCTTCACGGGGCGTTCGCGACGCTTTTTCTCGTCGCGATGTCCGATTTTTCTTTGCTGGATCGCATCGGCGCTGGACGCACCGTTGCGGAATTGCGCGGCTGGAAATCCCTGTCCACACAAATCGCGTCTCTGGCGCGAGGGTTCGACGCGGTCCTGTTCGATGATCGGTCCATGATTGCAGAAATGTTCTACTATCAACGCGCGCGAAAATTTGAAGTTGCCGCCCTCGATCCGAATAACGGGATCCACCATCATTACGAGGCGTTCTTTCCCTTCAAACCCGACATCCACAAACGCAGCTTGTTCGTCTCTATCCTGCCGAACGACGCCCATGTGAATTACCGTTTCGGCGATATTCGCCCCATGGGATATGTGACAGCGCCAGTCGGCGCCGACGACATGCGGTCCTTCACATTACTTGCGATCTCAAATTATTACGGCCCGCCCGGTATTCAATATACGGATTAATGTCGGCCGATCGTTTTCAGCCCGTAGGAGAGCCATAAAAGCCGCGCCAGCACCCAGCGCGCCGGCCCCGGCCATGTTTTTTCAAAATGTGTGTTGAAATACCGGATCAGCCCGCGCGTTTTATGAGCCTCGACCTCACGGTGCGGCGCATCGCTTGAGCTTTTCAGATGCGTCACCGCAACGGCCGGATTGAACCAGACGCGCCCGCCAGCGTCGCGAAAACGTTTGCAAAAATCAATGTCTTCGACATGCAGGAAATAGCCCTCATCCATGCCGCCGATGGCGTGATACTCCGTCGCCGTTATGAACAGGCAAGCGCCCGACAGTGTCGGCGTTTCAGTGATTGTTTTGGGCCGCGGCGTGCGGTGCAGGTTGAATGGCTCAAACAGGCGCGGCGCAATCCGTGATAGTCGTGACGCTTCAAAAATCGCGCGCCAGGGCGTCAACTCGGCGCGGCGTGAGCCTTGCTGTTCCACACCGTCCGGTCCCGCAAGCAACGCGCCCATCAGCCACGGATGCGCCAGCTTCTTTGACGCTTCACGCAACTTGGCGCCGCCGCCCGGCGCAATGACCGCATCCGGATTGATGATCAGGAGATAGTCGCCAGTCGCCGCCGCAGCGCCGCGGTTACAGCCCGCAGCAAACCCGACATTGCCATGCCCGGAATGGATGCGAACAGGCGTCCCCGCAGCGCTTGTTGCTGTCTCAACCGCGCCGACCGGATTGCCATTATCGATGAGGATAATTTCTGTAACAGCGGCGTCGCGGTTTAATGCTGCTATGCAGTCTGCAAGAACCGGCCCCGTCTGATAACTGACGACAACCGCACTGATGCCATCTTTGGACGGACCATCGCCGATCATTGAACGCGCGACCAGTTCATATGCAGCGAATGGGCAAGCCCGACGCCCATAGCCGCCAGGCCCATGGCCGCAAAACGCCATACCTGCCACAGGCTTGTCTCGACCATCGTGGATACGAGAATCGCCGCAAAGGCGCCGGCGGCCGCCGCGATGACCGGTTTTTCCAGGTTAGCGCGCGCAAAGGCGACAGCGCCCCAATATAAAAAACCGCCAAAAGCGAGAACACCAACGAGGCCAAGTTCGAGCCAGATTTGCAGATAGAGATTGTGCGGATGATTTGGGATCACGGACATCGGCGCTGCGACGCCCGGCACATTGATCAGTGGCGCCGTTTCTTTCCAGACCCGCGCATAGTCGGCGCCAAATCCGAAGGGCAATCCTTCCGGGACGCGCTCGGCCGCAGCTTGCCAGATGGCCAGGCGGTGAAGCGACGAGGCCGGCGCCCACCCCTCGCCGAAGGCAAAAACAGCATCGACTGGAATGAATGCGGCGAGCGGCGCAAGAAACAATGCCGCGAGCGCCAACACCGATAGCGTGCGCACTGTCATGCGGGGCGCTTTAAAAGCAATGATCGCAACAACAAGCCCGACAGCGAGCGCAACAGCGTTCGCGGTGACGTCGTTAAAAAAGGCCGCAGCAACACCCAGACAGATGACCGCAAGCGCCGCCCATCTGTTCCAGACGGCAGCGGCGATAATACCGGCGGCGAACAACGCCGGGGCGAGCGCTGTGACGCCGCGCCCAAGGGCAATGATGTCTCGTGAGCGATCCGGGTCTTCCGGCGGCAAGATGGCGCGAAGGGCGCCGCCGCTGATCCCTTCAAACGTCAATACGCCCATGCCAAAAATAATTGCCGCAGCGTATGCAACGGCGATCCGCCAGGCCCAGACGCGGTTCACATTGGCCGCAAACCAGACAACGCTTCCCCCCACAAGAACGGGACCGAGCACCCAGAGCCCGAGCGACGGCATCGAACGCGGCGACCAGAACCCGGACAGGAATATCCAGAAACAAAACACCATGATGGAAAGATAAGCGGCAAAAAATGGAACCCGCGGATCCATGTGATCGAAGACGGCGCCGAAAACTTTCAGCCAATAATCGCCGCGCAAATAAGCCGGAATGCTCGCAAGCAATAACCACGGCGCAACGCCGCGATGGCCGAACGCCACGGTGAGCGGCAACAACGCGAACAGCGTGAAAAGGAGAAGCAAACTCGCCTGATCGCGCCTTCGCCTAAATCCGACTTTCGACATTCAGGACGCCTTATGCACTATCTGATAGCGCTTAATCGCGCATGTCCGGCGCCAGCGCTTCAAGCGCGAGCGCCGCGACGGCTTCATCACGGGACACAACCTGCTGCTGCTTATCGCCGAGCCGGCGCAGGGAAACCTTGCCTTCCTCCGCCTCGCGGGCGCCAACAACGGCGATCACCGGAACTTTCGCATGAGAATGCTCGCGCACTTTGTAGTTGATTTTTTCATTGCGGATATCGAGTTCGGCGCGAAGCCCCGCAGCGCGAAACGCACTCAATGTTTCTTCCGCGTACGCATCGGCGTCCGACGTGATCGTCGCGACAACGATCTGTTTAGGCGTCAGCCAGAAGGGCAGCTTGCCGGCGTAATGCTCGATCAATAATCCGATGAACCGCTCGAATGTCCCGAAGACGGCGCGATGGAGCATGACCGGGCGCTGTTTCGCGCCGGTTTCGTCAATGTAGTTCGCATCGAGGCGTTCGGGGAGGACATAATCGAGCTGGTAGGTGCCCGCCTGCCAGGTGCGCCCAATGGCGTCGGTCAAATGGAATTCAAGTTTGGGCCCGTAAAATGCACCCTCGCCTTCGGCAATCTCGAAATTGAGACCGGCGGCGGTCAGCGCCTCTGCCAGCGCCTTTTCGGCGCGGTCCCAGGTGGCGTCGTCGCCGGCGCGGGCGTCCGGCCGGGTCGCCAGCTTATAGGCAATATCGGTCATCCCCATGTCTTCGTAAACGCGCGCAAAGAGCGCGAGGAATTTCCGCGTTTCGTCGATAATCTGATCTTCACGGCAGAAAATATGGGCGTCATCCTGGGTCATCTGACGCACGCGCAAGAGACCGTGCAGCGCGCCATGAGCTTCGTTGCGATGACAACAGCCAAACTCCGCCATGCGGATCGGCAGGTCGCGATAGGATTTGATGCCCTGATTGAATATCTGAATATGCGCCGGGCAATTCATCGGCTTCAAGGCCATGAGGTCGGCTTCGCCGGAAAGGATCGGCGCTGTATCATCTGTTGACGGAATTTCGTCCGGCACGACGAACATATTCTCGCGGAATTTGCCCCAGTGACCTGACTTCTCCCAGAGCTTTGAATCAAGAAGCTGCGGGCTTTTCACCTCGCTGTAGCCGTCATCGTCGAGACGGCGGCGGATATAAGCCTCAAGCTGTCGCCAGATGAGATAACCATTGGCGTGCCAGAACACGGACCCTTGTGCTTCGGGCTGGAAATGAAAAAGATCCATTTCCCGGCCCAGCTTTCGATGGTCGCGCTTTTCCGCTTCCTCAAGCCTTGTCAGATACGCTTTCAGGTCTTTCTCGCTCGCCCATGCAGTCCCGTAAATCCGGTGCAGCATGGGGTTGCGATGATCACCGCGCCAATAGGCGCCGGCGACTTTCATCAATTTGAACGCTTTTCCAATATGCTTCGTAGACGGAAGATGTGGCCCCCGGCAGAGATCATGCCAGTCGCCATGATAATAAATTTTCACATCCTCGCCCGCAGGCAGGCCATCGATGATCTCAGCTTTGTAGTGTTCACCGATCTCTTTGAAACGGGCAATTGCTTCATCGCGATCCCAGACCTCTTTGCGGGTCGGTCGCGCCTCGTCGACAATCTCGCCCATGCGCTTTTCAATTTTTTCGAGATCATCAGTCGAGAACGGCTCGTCTCGGGCGAAGTCGTAGAAGAAGCCGTCTTCGATATTCGGACCGATGGTGACTTGCGTGCCGGGGAAAAGTTCCTGCACGGCCTGCGCCATCAGATGCGCTGCGTCGTGGCGGATGATATCAAGCGCGTCCTCGTGGTCTCGGGTGACGATTTCAACCGATGCGTCGGCGTCGATCGCGCCGAAAAGATCGCGCAAATCGCCATCGACCTTTACCGCCAGCGCCTTTTTGGCGAGCGATTTAGAGATATCTTCGGCGATATCGGTTCCGGTGACCGCCCCGTCAAACTGGCGAACGGAACCGTCGGGAAGAGTGATGGCGACCATGATGTTTCTTCGTGTGTTTCGGTTTGCGAGCGCCGGCGCAACGGCGGAATTTCCCGGCAATAAGGGAAAACGCCGCCCGGCTCAATGCGCCGGAACGACCAGATGCCGGTCCGTCAAACGAAAATTAACCAATCAGCGCCCCTCTAGGGAATAAGGGCGATTTAGCAACAAGCGCAGGGCGATCAGGGATGGCGCGGTACAACGGAAATTCCGGCGGAAGCAGGCGCGGCGGCTTTGGCGTCGGCATTTGCGTCATTCTGCTTGTGGCGCTCATCGCGGGGATCGTCGCGAAAAATCCGGAGAAATTCGATTTCTCGGATGCGCCCGGGTTCGCGGCCATTACCGGCGCCCGAAGCGACGGCATCGATCCACGCCTGTCATCAACCCTTTACGACATTGCCGTAGAAAAAATCAGCGCGCCCATGGACAAGGGCGAAGGCGGCGCCATCGAGGCGTTTGACGGCGATCTCTATTTGATAACCCGGCTCGGAGAATTTCACCGCCTTGCAGTGGGCGATAACGCCTTCAGAAAAATCGCGCTAACCCCGCCGGCCGATGTGGTCCGCGAAGGCATTTTTTATGGCCGTGCAAAAGACTTCACCAGCCTTGGCTATAAGGACCTAAAACTGCGCAGCATCGGCGCCGATGTCGAGATCACGGTCTCTGAAGCGCGCATTGATCGCGAGAATGTTTGCGTCGCCATTGTGGTTTCACAGGCAATTCTTGCGCGCGACAGCTTGGACGCCGCCACACCGCAATGGCGCGAAGTCTGGCGCAGCAATCCATGCATCACGTCGGCCGGCGGTTCGTTTCCATTTCAGTCGGGCGGCGACATGGCGTTCATGGACGACGGGCGCCTTGCGATATTCGTCGGCGATTTCGGCGTTGACGGATACAACCGCAAAACCGCCGGCGTCGATCCGCAGACCCTCGACAATGATTACGGCAAAGT